>JAJDDG010000134.1 GCA_029260435.1 Phycisphaerales bacterium
GAATTGCTCGAACGGTTCCAGGGCAGGCTGTTTGCGGTGTGCATGCGGATGACCAACGACCGGGACCGGGCGTCGGACATGCTGCAGGAGACGATGGTGCGGGTGATCAAGGGGGTGCACGCGTTTGACGGGCGGAGCAAGCTCTCGACGTGGATGATCCGGGTGACGATCAATGTGTGCCTGACGGACCGAAGACGGCAGCGGATCCGGAAAACAGTGTCTTTGGAGACGCCGATCGGGGGTTGTGATGGCGGGGACGGGGGCAGGATGAGTCTGGGGGATTCGATCGAGAGCGATCGGGAACACGGCGTGGGCGAGGGCGTCGAACGGTGTGAATCCCGGCGTGTGCTCTACGAGGCGATGGGCTCGCTCGATGGGCACCACCGGGCGATCCTGATCCTTCGGGATGTGCAGGGCCTGGATTACAGGCAGATCGGGGCGATCCTCGATATCCCGGAGGGGACGGTCAAGAGCCGATTGTTTCGGGCGCGCGCGGCGCTACGGGACGAGATCGAGCGCCTCGGTGGGCCGGCATAGCTGGCGGTCCGTTGGGTTTCACCCCTTCCGCCTTTGCATCCGGCTCCCCTCGAACACCCCTTCAATGTTGGGGTCGATCAACAACTTGGTGCGAAGATGGAGTGGTGTTGGGATCATTGGGTCTGTCACCGGGTCTAAGGCATAGGCATGGAACGCGAACGGTACGAACACGAGTTGCTGGAGTATGTGGAGGGTCGCCTCGACCCCTCGCGGGTAGCAGCGGTGCGCGAGTTGCTGCGGCATGATCCGAAGATGCGCGCTAGGGTTGCGGGTATGCAGCGTGACCGCGAACAACTGATGGGTGAGGCGATGGAAGAGCAGGCACCGAGCGGGAGCGTGGAGCGTGCGATCTCGCAGGCGGAGCGCGATGCACTGGTGGCGGCGCGGCCGGCGCGGAGGGCGGGGCATTCCTGGAAGGTGCAGGTTGGGGCGATGGCGGCGTTGCTCGCGCTGGCAACACTGGCGAGTCTTTGGGCGTGGGGCTATGCGAACCGGTCGGTGCAGCACGATATTGGGGCGGTGGAATTGCCATTCGAGGACACGGGGTTGTCGCCGATCGATGGGTGGGAAGATCCGGATGAGGTGCACCTGGGCACCGAACTCACTTCAACGATCGAAAACATGGTGGATGAGGCCGGGCGGGGCGGGTTGTTGTCCGAGCTTGAATTCGCAAAGCCCATCGCGGAGGCGGCGGCGGCGGCGGAGGAGTCGAAGCCCGAGATGGTTTCGCTGGACGACCTCGCGGTGTTTGACTTTACGCCTGCGTTCGTGGGGCCGGAGTATGTGGAGGCGATCGAGGAAAAGGAACTTGCACGGGCGGTGGATTTGGCGGGGCGTGGGCGGCTGGTGCTGGCGGTTGAGCTGGCTTCGGCGTGGGAAGGTGAAGGGGCGGCGTGGGAGTCGCTCGCGGGCGCGGGTGATTGGGACGCGGCGCTTGTGGAGCGCGTGGAGCCCTGGGGATCGGACGCGGGTGGTACGGATCTGGCGGATGAATCGCTGCCGGGCGAGGCTTCGGTTGTTGAGGAGCCGGGGATCGATGCAGGGGAGCGGTCTGTCTACGAACAGGATGGGCGCGAGCGGTTTATCATCACAATCGATGATGCGACAATTGATGAGATCGCGGGAGCGATCAAGGCTTTGGCTGAGCGGGCGATGGAGATGGGTGGTGTTGTGCGTGTGGGTGATCGAGGGCGCGGGGCGGAGGAGAATGCGGAGACGGGCGACCTCGACGAACGTGAGGGATCGGGGAGGGCGTTCGAGGTGTTGATCCTGTGGAGCGCGGGGTGAAGCGGGATGGGGGTGTGGTTGAGGTGCGGGGCGCGCAGGGGTAAGGTCCGCCCCTTGGGCGGGCTGGAGTCTCCTCCTCGAGGATGCGTGCGCGAATGAAAAGTCACAGGTATTGGCGGTGTGTTGTGTGGGTGTGTTGCGCGCTGGCAACGGTGTGCGCGCCGGGTGAAGTGCTTGCGCAGGACGGGGGGGCGGCGGTGGGCGAGCCGTACGAGGGGAGCCTCGTGACGCGGGTTCGTATCGACGGGGTGCACCGGACAGACGAACAGCTCTTGCGGAACAACCTCCGGACGACGGCGGGCGCGGCGCTGGACTGGGAGGTTGTGCGGGAGGATGTTCGGACTCTAGAGCGGCTCGGTCGGTTCTCGGATATCCAGGCGAGCGTGGAGGCGTTGGGCGGCGCGGGTGTGGTGGTGGTGTTCGCGATTGTCGAGGCACCGATCGTCGAGGATGTGGTGGTGGTGGGCAACCGGCAACTGACGGACGAGGACATCCGGGAGGTGGTGCGGGATTCGGTGCGGCTCGCTTCTGGTGTGCCGATCGACGAGTTTCAGATCGGTCAGGCGCAGCGAGCGATCGAGGATTTGTACCGGACGAAGGGGTACTACCAGGTCCAGGTGTCGATTGATCACAGCGAGCTGGACGACGCGGGGATCGTGGTGTTTCGGGTGCGCGAGGGCGAGCGGATCAAGGTGACATCGATCCGGTTCGAGGGGAACGAGTCGTTCGTCAAGAAAGAGTTGCGTCCGAACATCAAGACGAAGACGGCGAGCTGGTTCAACGCCGGGCCGCTCGACGACGGGGTGCTGGACCGGGATGTTGCGCAGCTGGTGCGGTACTACAAGGACCGGGGGTACATCGATGTGCGTGCGTCGCGCGAGGTGACGCCGAGCCCGAACGGGAAAGAAGCGATCGTGACATTCGTCATCGACGAGGGTCGGCTGTACACGCTGCGATCGGTGGTGGTGCGGAACACAAACTCGGGTGCGCGAACGATCGGTTTTCTGTCGCGCGATATCGCTGCGTCGGATATTCACGCGGTGCGCAGTGCGGCGGGGTTCGCGTCTTTGCGGGCGCTGGGGCTGAGCGCGGGGCAGGAGGAGGGGCTGACGAAGGCTGCGGAGGAATATGGGTTCGAGGTTGTGCGGGGTTGGCTTGTGGAGGCGACGCGGCGGCATGATCGGCGGATCGAGGAGCCGCTGGGCGTGCTGACGCCCGAGCAGGTGGCGGGGGTGATGGAGATCAAGCGGGGTGATGTGTATTCGGTGGATCGGATCCGCAAGTCGGTGGACGCGATCCGCGATGCGTATCTGAAGATGGGGTATGTGGACGCTTCGGTGTTGCAGCGCGAGCTGCGGGTGGAGGGTTCGGCGGAGGTTGATCTGGTGCTGAACATCCGCGAGGGCGGCCGGTACCGCACGGGGATGGTGCATGTGCAGGGCAACGAGCTGACGCAGCAGAAGGTGATCCGTCGGGAGATCCAGAACCGCCCTGATCGGTGGCTGGACGCGACGGAGGTGGAGGAGACGCAGCGTCGGCTCAACGAGAGCCGTCTCTTTGCGCCGAACGCGCGGGTGACGATCCAGCCCGAGGATCCATCGATCCCGGGGTACCGGGATGTGCTGGTGCAGATCGCCGAGACGAACACGGGGCGGGTGAGCTTTGGCGCGGCGGTGAGTTCGGACGCGGGCGTCGCGGGGTTGATCAACTTAAACCAGCGGAACTTTGATCTGTTCGACACGCCTGATTCGATGGACGAGTTCGTCAAGGGGCGGTCGTTCCGCGGGGCGGGGCAGACGTTCAACCTGATGCTCCAACCCGGCACCGAGCAGTCGGTGTATTCGGTGTCGTTGACGGAGCCTTACTTGTTCGAGTCGTCCTACTCGATGACGACGGAAATATTCTTCCGCGATCGTGAATTCCAGGAGTACGACGAGGAGCGGTACGGGGCGCGGCTTGGGTTCGGGCGCCGGTTCGGCAGGCGGTGGATTGGCAATATCTCGGTGCGGTTCGAGTCGATCGATCTGTCGAACATCGACAAGGGTGCGCCGGTTGATGTGTTCGAGGTGGAGGAACGCCAGGAGATCTCGGGGCTTGGGTTCAATTTGATCCGGACGACCGCGGACTCGCGGTTCCACCCGAGCAAGGGCGCGCGGACGGAGCTGGGTGTCGAGCAGGTCGGCGCGCTGGGCGGGGACTTCACGTTTACAAAGTTCAGCGCCGAGCACCAGGTGTTCCTGACGCTCGACGAGGACATGCTTGGACGGAAGACGACACTCGGTTTGGAGACGCGGCTCGGGTTTATCCCGCAGGAGGACGAGGCGCCGGTGTTCGAGCGGTTCTACCTCGGCGGGCGGTCGTTCCGCGGGTTCCGGTTCCGGGGTGTTGGTCCGGTGGGGATCAAGAACAACTCGGGCAAGGTGGGCGACGATCATGTCGGGGGCGATCTGTTGTTCTTCGCGGGGATGCAGGTGGAGCGCCCGATGTGGAAGGACTCGCTGGCGGTGGTGGGCTTTATTGATTCGGGCACGATCTCGGATGACCTGGAGATCGAGAACTACCGTGTTTCGGTTGGCATCGGGATCAGGCTGTATTTGGCGCAGTTCGGGAACGCCCCGCTGGCGTTTGACTTCGGGTTCCCGGTGATGAAAGAGAGTTCGGATGAGACCCAGCTGTTCAGTTTCTCGGTTGACCTGCCGTTCTGAGCCGGCATGCGGGGAAATTGTTGGCGGGGGGCACCGGGGGGTGCGGGGGGGTATGATCCGCACCCGCTGCGTTTGCAGGGTGTACAAGCGGATGTCAGAACCACTACCAAATATACGGAGACGTTTGATGCGTCGTACAACGAATCTGTTCCGGATGGTTTCTCTTGGTGTTGTTGTTGCAATGGTCTCGGTGCTTGCCCCGGCGCAGTCGGTGTTTGCGCAGAGTCGGATTGCGACAATCGAGATCAACTCGGTGCTCGACAAGCTCTCCGAGAAGGCGGTGCAGGAGCAGAACCTGCAGGGCACTCTGACGGAGCTGGAAAATCGGGTGAATGCGGCGGCGCAGGCGGTGGAGGAGAAGCAGAAAGAGCTGGACATCATCCCGCGGGACGATCCGGAGTACGGCATCGCGGCGGAGGACTACATTCGTAAGGGGCTCTTGTACAAGATGGAGCGGGAGATGGCGCAGGCGCTCGCAGAGAAGAAGCGCAAGGAGATCCAGCTTGCGCTGTTCAAGAAGATTGTCGAGGCGACGGGGCGGTACGCGAAGCGCGAGGGGATCGGGATCGTGGTCGCGAACGACTCGAAGGAAGAGATCCCCGATATCGCGGATGCGCAGCAGGTGCAGGGCGCGATCCTGGGGCGGAAGGTGATCTGGGCGGACGACTCGCTGGATATTTCGAGTGCTGTCGCGAGCATGATGAACAACGAGTACACGGCCGGAAGCTGATCCGGTGCGGAGGTCGGTTGTGCTCGGGAGCGTTGCAGACATCGCGCGCCGGTTGGATGCCCGCGTGGTCGGCGACGGCGGGGTTGTGATCGAGCGGCTTGCCGGGCTGGACGGGGCGGATGCTTCGTCGCTCTCGTTTGTGCGCGATATGAGGCAGGCGGCGCGGTGGGAAGGGGGCGGTGCGGGTGCGGCGTTGATTTCTGCGTCGTTGCTGGATGAAAAAAGCATCGAGTTGACTGTGGACGGCGGGCGGGCGTTGATCGTTGTTGACGATGCGGATCTGTCGATGATCGAGCTGCTCGCGCAGGCCACCCCCGAGACGGTGCGCCCGGAGGGGATCGAGGAGGGTGCGCATATCCACGCGAGCGCGCAGCTTGGGGAGGGGCTCCTGATCGCGGCGGGGGCGAGTGTTGGCGCGGGGGCGGCTATCGGTGATGGGACGGTGTTGCATGCGGGGGCGCGGGTCGGCGGGGATACACGGATCGGTAAGGGGTGCGAGCTGTTTGCGAATGCTGTGGTGCAGGACCGATGCACGCTCGGGGATGGTGTGATCCTGCACCCTGGAGTGGTGATCGGGGCGGACGGGTTCGGGTATCGCCCGGCACCTAACGACGGGGGCATCATCAAGATCCCGCATGCGGGGATCGTGGAGATCGGCGACGGTGTGGAGATCGGCGCGAATACGTGCATCGATCGAGGGAAGTTCGGCGCGACGCGGATCGGCGCGGGGACGAAGATCGACAACCTTGTGCAGATCGGGCACAACAGTGAGATCGGGCGGTGCTGCATTATCTGCGGGACAAGCGGGCTCGCCGGGTCGGTGAAGCTAGGTGACGGGGTGACGCTCGCGGGGGATGTGCGGGTGGTGGACGGCGTCTCGATCGGGGACGGGGCGACTATCGGCGGTGGGGCGGGGGTGATGCACGACGTGCCGCCCGGGGAGACCTGGCTTGGCGCTCCTGCGAGGCCCGCGCGGGATGCGAAGCGGATGTTTGTGGCGCTGGAGCAGCTGCCGGATATCCTGCGGAAAATGAAGAAACACCTGTCTGAGTAGGCGGGTTAGATGGGCGGGGGCTGGATCCGGCGTGGGGTCGGGCGGGGGGGTACTATGGTCGATTGCCCATGCCCACGGTGATCCCCGAGCAACAGCAGCACACACTGGACCGGCCCGTTTCCGTTGAGGGAGTGGGGCTGTTCACTGGTGCGCCGGCGACGCTCACGATCAACTCGGCGGGTGTGGGCGAGGGGATCACGTTCCGGAGGATTGATCTGGAGGGTGAGCCGGAGATCCCGGCGCGGGTGGAGCATGTGGCGCGGCGTCCTCGGCGGACGATGCTGGAGCGCAACGGGGCGAGCGTGGAGACGGTGGAGCACTGCCTGTCGGCGATGGCGGGGCTCGGGATCGACAACGCGCGGCTTGATCTGAACGGACCCGAGGTGCCCGCGGGGGATGGTTCGGCGCTGGCGTTTGTGGAGGCGATCGGGCGTGCGGGGAGCCGGGAGCAGGACAAGGTTCGGCGGGTGTTTGAGGTGACCGAGGCGATCACGGTGCGCGATGGCGATGGGGTGATCGCGGCGCTGCCGACAGGTGGGCACGGGGGGACGGAGTTTGTGTATGTGCTGGATTACGGGGATCGATCGCCGATCTCGCGCCAGGCGCACGCGTTCACGCTCGGCAATGGCGGGTACGCCGAGGCGATCGCGCCGGCGCGGACATTCTCGACGGAAGACGATGCGAGGGCGGCGCAGCAGGCTGGGTTGTTTGCGCACCTGACGACGAAGGACATGCTGGTGATCGGGGAGGGCGGCCCGATCGATAACACGTTCCGGTTCGATGACGAGCCGGTTCGCCACAAGATGCTGGATCTGATCGGTGATCTGGCGCTGGCGGGGGTTGGTGTGCGGGGTCGGATCGTGGCGACGAAGTCGGGGCACGCGCTGAACCACCAGATGGCCCGGGCGCTGCAGGATGCGGCGAAGCGGGCGGCCCAGGGGAGCCCGGTGGTGTCCGAGCCTGCGATGGACACCAAGTCGGTCATGCGGCTGCTCCCGCACCGGTATCCGATGATCCTGATCGACCGTGTGCTGGAGATTGAGGGGGCGGAGCGGGCGGTCGGGGTGAAGAACGTGACGATCAACGAACCGTTTTTCCAGGGGCACTACCCCGGCGCGCCGATCATGCCTGGGGTGCTGATTGTCGAGGCGATGTGCCAGCTCTCGGGGCTGATGCTCTCGCAGAAGCTCGAACGCACCGGGAAGGTCGCGATGCTCTTGTCCCTTGACCGCGTAAAACTCCGCAGGCCCGTGACGCCGGGCGATCAGCTCGTGATCGAGACTCGGTCGATCCGGGCGAACACCCGATTCGGGGATGTGGAGGCGCAGGCGTTTGTCGCGGGTGATCTTGTTGCAGAGGCGCGGATCAAGTTCATGATGGTGGACGCGGAGTACGCGGGATGAGGACGACGATCCACCCAACAGCGATCGTGCACCACAGGGCGGAGCTTGACGACGGCGTCGAGGTTGGGCCGTACTGCGTGATCGGCGAGGGGTGTCGGATCGGCGCGGACACGGTGCTGCACAACCATGTGACGGTGCAGGGTCCGACGACGATCGGGCGGGAGAACGTGGTGTTCCCGTATTCGGTTGTGGGGGCTGAGCCGCAGGATCTGAAGTTCGAGGGGCACCACACGGAACTGGTGATCGGGGACAGGACGAAGATCCGCGAGCACGCGACGATCCACCGGGGGACGGAACTAGGCGGCGCGAAGACGGTGATCGGCTCGGATTGCCTGATCATGGTGGGGGTACACATCGCGCACGACTGCGTGGTCGAGGACCGGGTGGTGATAGCGAACAACTGCATGATCGGCGGGCACTGCCTGATCGAGGAGGGCGCGGCGTTGGGCGGGGGCGTGGGGATCCATCACTTCACGACGATCGGGACGCTGTCGTTCGTCGGTGGGTTGGCGCGGGTGTCGAAGGATGTGCCGCCTTACGTGGTGGTGGAGGGGAGCCCGGCGGAGCCCCGGAAGATCAACACGACTGCGCTGATGCGCGAGCGCTGGCCGACGGACGAGCTCGAGCGTCTGCGTTCTGCGTTCAAGCGGATCTTCCGGACGAGCGATGTGCCGGCGCAGGTGGCGGTGGAGCAGCTGCGCGAGGGCGAATCGGCGAGCGCCGCGGTGCTCAAGCTGTGCGATTTTGTGGAGCGTGCGCAGCTCGGCACGCACGGGCGGTACCTCGAAAGCACGCGCCAGGATCGGTAGGGCGGGCGTTTGGTTGGCGGGCGGGTGAGGAAGGGCTCTCGTTGGGGTTGATTGGTGGGGGCCCTAAACAGGTAAAAAACAAGAGGATTTATCTTGTTCGTATCCCCGGATGTTGGTACAACGTCGTCGCACATGTGGCGCTTTCAACAGGGGCGCCCGAGTCAGTCTGGTTTTTCGAGAGAGAGCACCGTTTCGGGTTATCGGTCCGGATTGTGGTGTCCCCCCCGTTTGAGAGATGCGGGAGCGGCACGCACGGACTGGTGAACCGGGGCACATTTCTGAAGCGCCCTGCAAAGGAATGCGGAGGAGTCGAATGTTCAAGGCTCTTTCGAGGAAGCCGATCGTTGACTGATGATCCGATCCATCGGGACGGACCTGCGGACGAGAGACCGCGGGATCTTGCCCGGCCCGGTTTTCGGGATCGACGGGTTTAGCCCCTTTCGCGGGGGGTTCTGCTCACTAGCAGAGCCCCTTGCTTTTATTTTTGGGTGGATTTTTTGCGGGGCTCTACAATCCGCCCCCCATGCCTCTGATCGGAGCAACAACTATCGAGCGGTCGTTCGGCGAGCACGTTGTGCTCGGGGGTGTCAGTCTGTCGATCGAGGCGGGGGAGCGCGTGGGGCTGGTCGGGCGGAACGGGTCGGGCAAGTCCACGCTTATGAAGATTCTCGGCGGGCTGGACAAGCCCGATGGTGGGAGCATAGCGATGTCGCGCGGGCGCAGCGCGGGGTACCTGCAGCAGGATCCGGTGTTCGATATGCGGGAGACGCTGCGGGGTGAGGCGGAGGGGGCGTTCGCGGCATTGCACGAGCTGCACCGGGAGATGGACGGTGTGTTCGAGGCGATGGGCGACGCGGATGGGGATGCATTGGACAAGCTGATGCAGCGCCAGGTGACGCTTGAGAAACGGATCGAAACAGCGGGCGGGTACGCGGTTGATCACAAGATCGACGAGGTGCTGCACGGGCTCGGGTTTACCGATGCGCAGTTCTCGGTGCCGGTGAGCGGGCTGAGCGGCGGGCAGAAGAGCCGGCTCGCGCTGGCGCGGCTGTTGTTGCAGGAGCCGGACCTGCTGTTGCTTGATGAGCCGACGAATCACCTTGATATCGAGGGGCGGCTGTGGCTCGAGTCGTTTTTAATGGACACCTACCGCGGCGCGGTGCTGATGATCTCGCATGACCGGTACCTGCTGGATGCGGTGGTGACGCGGATTATCGAGGTGGAGCAGGCGCGGCTCATTGACTATCCGGGGAACTACGCGAAGTTCCGCGAGATCCGCGCGGAGCGGCGCGAGGCGCAGCTGCGGGCGTACGAGAACCAGCAGACGAAGTTCAAGGCGGAAGCGAAGTTCATACAGAAATACAAGGCGGGGCAGCGCGCCAAGCAGGCGCGGGGGCGGGAGTCGCGCCTGGATCGGGAGAAAAGGGATTCGACGCTCGAGCGCCCGGTGGAATTGGCGAGTTTTCGTTTGGAGTTCCCCAAGGCACCGCGTTCGGGGGACATCGTGGCGAAGACACGGGGGGTCGGGAAGTGGTATGACCTGGAGGACGGGTCGCGCAAGACGTTGTTCGAGGGGCTGGATGTTTCGATCGAGCGGGGCGAGCGGTGGGGTGTGATCGGGCCGAACGGCGCGGGCAAGACGACTCTTGTGCGGTGTATTTTGGGAGTGCAGGAGTTGGAGACGGGGGAGGTGAAGCTGGGGTCGAACGTGAACGCGGGGTACTTCTCGCAGGACCACTCGGGGCTGGATGACGACACGCCGGTGTACCGCGCGATCCAGCGGATCATCCGCAAGGAGAACCCGGGCGGGGAACTGAGTGAGCAGGCGGCGCGGAATCTTGCTGGTGCGTTTTTATTCTCGGGTGACGAGCAGGAGAAAGAGGTGCGCGTGTTGTCGGGCGGGGAGCGCGCGCGGGTGGTGATGGCGGGGCTGCTGGCGAGCGCGAAGAACCTGTTGATTCTGGATGAGCCGACGAACCACCTGGATGTCGTGAGCGCGGAGCGTTTGGAAGAGGCGCTCCGGTACGACAAGGAGCGTAAGACGGGGTACGACGGGACGCTGATCGTGATCTCGCACGACCGGGCGTTGATCGACGCGACGTGCGACAACCTGCTGGTGCTCGATGGCGCTGGCGGGGTGGAGGTGTTCCTCGGCAATTACACGATGTGGCACAAGCGGGATATCGAGCGTGCGAGGGAGCGTTCGCGCGAGCTGGATGCTGCGCGGCGGGCGCAGCAGACGCAGGAGAAGAAGGAGCGGGCGGTCACGGAGAAAAAGCGTCGCGATGATGCGGCGCGGCGCGGGCCGAGCAACAACGCGCTGGAGCGGATGCAGACGGACAAGCTTGAGAAGAAGATCGAGAAGATCGAGTCGCGGATCAAAGCGATCGACGCGGAGATGGGACTGCCCGATGTATGGTCGGATGCAAAGCGATGCAGCAAGCTGGGTGATGAGCGTTCGACGCTGATGGGCGAGCTTGAGCCGCTGGAGTTCGAGTGGGTGCGGCGGGCGGAGTGAGCGGGGCGGTGGTATTGTTGTGCAATCGGGCTGGCGGATGGAGTGCGCGATGAGCAAGAGTGTGCCGTTTCGTGTGAGTCTTCAGCGGGACGTTGTGGTTTTGCTGCTGGTGTTCGGTGCGCTGATCCTGGGGACGATGGTGGTGAGCACGCGCCTGATCGTGGGGCGGATGTCGGCGCAGCTGATCGACGCGGCGCTGGACCAGACGGAGGATCATCTGCGGACGTTGTTCCGCCCGGTTGGCGGCGCTGTCGGGTTCCTTGGCAAGCTTGTCGAGGCGGGGGAACTCGATCCGGATGATCCAACCAACACGGTCGAGGTATTGCGTGTGGCGCTCACGCAGCTGCCGAATATTTCCTCGGTGCTGCTTGCGGACGAAGACGGGGTGGAGACGCTCGTGATCCAGCGGGAGGGTGGTTGGTACATCCGGCATACGGATCCCGCGCGGCATGGCGGTGCGAGCGAGGTAATCGAAGAGGACGCGGACGGCGTGCGGAGCGAATCGGTTCGGGATCTCGGGTACTCGGCGGAGACGCGCCCGTGGTTTCATAAAGCGATCGAACGGTATCACTCGGCGGAGCCGGGCGTCGGCGCGCGGGATCTGGTGGAGTGGACCGAGCCGTACGAGTTCTTCACGACGAAACAGACAGGTGTGACCGCATCGGCGGCGTTCCGTTCGGCGGATGGTCGGCTTGTTGTCGTCGCGGCGGATGTCGCGCTCACGGAGATCAATGAGCGGGCGAGCGAGTTGAGCAATGCGGAACGGGGTGCGGTGCTGGTGGTGATGCGCGACGACGCAGGAAACTGGGTGGTGGTGGGGCTGCCCGACGCGGAGATGTTCCCGGGTGTGGATCCGGAGCGGTACAGGGTGCTGCGTGCTCCGCAAGACCTTGGCACGGAGATGGGCATTGCGCTCGGAAAGTATCTCGATAGATATGCGAGCGGCACGGCAAGGGGCCGCGCGGTTCGGATGAAGGCGGACGGGCGCACATGGTGGGCGAACGCGCGGATGGTAAAATTGGACGGCGCGGGCAAGGTGTGGTTCAGTGTGGCGGTGGAGCCGGGCAAACTCACGCCCGGGTTGTGGGTGCAGCGTGGTGTGGTGCTCGGGTTTGTGGCGCTCGCGGTCATACTGATGATGCGCCGGGTGCGCGTGCTGGCGCACCGGTTCTCCGAGCCGATCGAGGGGATCGTTGTGCAGAGCGAGCGGATCTCGCGGCTCGACCTAGAAGAGCACGGGCGGATCACGTCGAGCGTGCGGGAGATTGATCGTTTGGCGGACGCGCAGGAACGGATGCGGATCTCGCTGCGTTCGCTCGTGAAACTCGAAGGCGATCTGCGTTTGGCGCGGCAGATCCAGCAGCAGACCCTTCCAGATGGTTGGCCCAAGATCGAGGGTTTCGAGATCGCGGCGTGGGGCGAGCCAGCGGATGAGACGGGGGGCGATTCGTACGACGTGATCGGGTGCGTGCGCGACGGCGCATGTTGGCGGGTGAGCGACGGGGAGACGTGCGAGAAGATGTATGTCCTGCTGGCGGACGCGACGGGGCACGGCATCGGGCCCGCGCTGTCTGTCACGCAGCTGCGCTCGATGCTGCGGATGGGCATCCGGAGCGGCGAGGGGCTGGGCGAGATGGCGTGCGCGATGAACGACCAGCTGTGCGAAGATCTTGTGGCTGGTCGGTTTATTACGGCGTGGTTCGGTGAGATCGACGGGGCGTCGCGCTCGATGCGCACGTTCAGTGCGGGGCAGGGGCCGAGCCTGCACTGGCGCGCGGGCGAGGGGAGGGCGGTGGCGTTGGCGGTGGATACGCCGCCTCTGGGTGTGATCGCGGGGATGGATGCGCCGATCGGGGAAGCGGTACAGCTTGCGCGTGGTGATATTGTTGCGGTATTTTCCGACGGGATCTACGAGGCGATGTCTCCCACGATGGAGCAGTTCGGGCAGGAGCGGGTCGAGCGGTTGCTGAGCGAGCACAAGGGTTCGAGCGCGAACGCGATCATCAATGCTCTGCAGATCGCGATGATCGAGTTCTGCGGGGAGCGCCCGGCGGACGACGACCGGACGGCGATTGTGATCAAGGCGGTGTGATGCGGTGTGGGTGATGATGACTCGACGGGAGGGATCGAGAAAGTGAATCGCCTTATATCAGCGTGGTTTCCATGCGAAGGACTTTGCGAGTACACCTTTTCCGGCTATGTGGAAAGTGACAACTGCGTCGAACACATTCGCGATAAGTATCACCGCAAGTCCTGCGACGATATCAGGCGTGGTACCGCCGGAAGCGACACCGATCGCGATCAGTATTGCAAAGAGAAACCCAAAGAACTCGAAAATCGCCATTCCCGTATGGCCGAGGTAGAGGTCGCCCAAGCCGGGGATGACGAGTGACATTGTCGCGGGTACCCACGGCTTAATGAATTCTTCGGCGCACGCATCGCATGTGTATGTCTTTGTATGCACAGGCGAAGCGCAGGAGGTGCAGAGCGGGTCACGAGAAGCGTGGTGGGGGAACTCGATCGAACCGGTGTGGGCCAACTCGATCTTTTTCCGCACGTGGGTCTTGAGCAGCTTGCGATCCCGGCGCGGGACGCCTGCGAACTTGAGCGTTTTTCCTTTATGGAGTTTGAACCCGATGCTGCCGGTCAGCATGCCCGAGCCGAACTTGCGCATGCACTGGTATGGGATCTGCCACATCATCCGCTTCGCGCGTCCCTTGGAATCACTCGATATCAGGATGACCCGGTAGTTCGTGAACACAAAGAGCGTTCTGTTGATCAGCCACGCCCAGAATCCCATAAAATATTGCTCGGCGAAGCTGTTGAGTGTGCCCTTGGTAACGAACTCGACACGCTCTTCCGGGAAGAGCAGTGTTTCGATTCGGTTTTCGAGACTTTTCAGCATACGGACACGGCGTTTGACATCGCCCGCAGCACCCATGCCCTTTGTCCGTGGGAAGAGACTCGTCCAGTCAAGCTGGTCCTTGAAGGGCATGGCGAGTAGATATGCTCTGATTTTCTCGCTTTCGATCGTCGAAACAAATACCTCCGCGTCGATGTGATGGGAAGGATCTACATAGTCTGCATCTGTATGCGTGAATGGATCCGTATTCATATGCGCAATCTCCTGATCAAGTAGATAAGATCTTAACTCTAGGTGAAAATGATTGCACTACAACTACTATGCAATGTTGCGCGTGTGATCAGATTAACCCGACCGCCAGCGCAACACCCGCCACGATCAGTAGTGCGCCGATGATCTTGCGGAGTGTGGCGATCGTGACTTTCTTCACGAGGCGCGCGCCGATGTAGCTCCCGGCGAATGCGGCGAGGCAGCCTGTCACGACGAGCGGGCCGAGCGAGTCGCTTGCGTCGGAGAACTTGGCGCTGCCGGCGATGTTGAATCCCAGCGCGTAGACAGTGAGGCGCGTCACATCGACCATCACGGATGAGACAACGCCCGTCCCGATGAACGCCTCGCGCGAGAGCCCGAGCTTGGTGAGCACGGTGGTGCGGGCTGCGCCCTGGTGCCCGGAGAGCCCACCGAAAAAGCCGGAGACAACGCCGCCCGCCCAAACATGTTTGCGCGAGAGGGTGATGTCTTGCAGCTTCGGCGCGAGGTCGAGGATCGCGAACCCGATGATGAGCACGCCGATGAGGATTTTGAGGACGGTTGGTTCGAGGGTGGTCC
>JAJDDG010000135.1 GCA_029260435.1 Phycisphaerales bacterium
GCGTTCACCTGAGCGCCGCCCCTGGAGCAACTCGATGCGCAATCGCTGTTCGTGCCCGCCGCGATCACCTTCGCGCCACCCTTGGAGCAGCTCGATGCGCAATCGCTGTTCGTGCCCGCCGCGATCACCTGAGCGCCGCCCTTGGAGCATTGGCTCTTCGAGCACTCGCCCTCAGCGTTCGCCGCGATCACCTTCGCGCCGCTCTTGCAGCAGCTCTTGCCATCCGCAGCAGCGTTGATCACCTGCGCGCCACCCTTGGAGCACTGGCTCTTCGAGCACTCGCCGTCAGCCTTCGCCGCGATCACCTGAACGCCACCCTTGGAACATTCACTCTTGGCAGATGCTTCCTTCGCAACAGCACCGAGTGCACAGCAGGCCTTCGTCTCGCCCTCTTTCGCGGAAGCGGCAATAACCTTCGCCTCGCCCTCACCCGAGCACGCGCTCGCTTCGCCGTCGCACGCCACCGCGCACGAGCCGACCATCGAACACAAATCACCAGTAACCGCGTTGTACCCCGCAGCACCAAGGGCAGTAACGCCCATGAGCGAGAGCACCGCAGCCAACGTTGAAGCACCAAATCGAGCCTTCATCACCAAGTCCTCCTTCGCGGCACCGAAGCGCCCGAACCATGTATCCATCCCCGGCATCGCCGAGCGTGTACCAAACAATCGGGCACGCACCGCGAACCCGTCCCCAAACCAGCACCCCGCATCAATACCTTATTCCCCAATCATCGTCGCGCCGCACCTCTTCCGCAATGATCATCAGGCTTTTTACAGTCCCCCCAAGGCAATTACCCTCCCAGAGTCCGAATAACACACAATCGGCGGACTCCAGCAGACATGATGCAGGATCACGAGTGATGGATTGGAAATGGAGGGTAGGGAGTGGAGGGTGGGGGGGTCAACCGAACTCAATCCCCTGAGCGAGTGGCAGTTCCGCCCCGTAGTTCACCGTGCAGGTCTGCCGCCTCATATACGCCTTCCAGGCATCCGATCCACTCTCCCGACCCCCGCCCGTCTCCTTCTCACCACCAAACGCCCCCCCGATCTCCGCCCCGCTCGTCCCCAGATTCACATTCGCGATCCCGCAATCACTCCCCGCAGCACTCAGGAACCGCTCCGCGATCGCCCCATCCTTTGTAAACACCGCCGAACTCAACCCCTGCGAAACCCCGTTCTGCACCGCGAGTGCCTCCTCGAATGAATCGAACTCGAACACATACAGCACCGGCGCAAACGTCTCCCGCAGCGTCACCTCGGGCACCTTCCCCTTGGGCACCCTGATAATCGTCGGGCGCACATAGTGCCCCGCGCTGCCCGCAAACTCCTCGATCCCCGCAACGCCGCCGCACAACACCGCGCATCCTTCCTGCTCCGCACGCACGATCGCACTGCGCATCCCGTCCACCGCCCGCTGATCAATCAGCGGCCCCATCAGCGTGCCCGCCTCGAGCGGGTCGCCGATCGAAACCGTGCTGTACGCCTCGACCAGCTTGGGCACAATCCGATCCGCCGCGTCACCGACGCATAACAACCGCCGCGTGCTCGTGCACCGCTGCCCTGCCGTCCCGACCGAGCCAAACACCACACCCCGCAGCGCCATATCCATATCCGCGTCGGGCATCAGAATGATCGCGTTGTTCCCGCCAAGTTCGAGCAGACACCGTCCCAGCCGCCCCGCAACCTTCTGCGCAACATGCCGCCCCATGCGGCAACTCCCCGTCGCGCTGATCAAAGGCAGCCGCGTATCCGCGGTCATCGCCTCACCCACCTCATCATCTTTGCCCATCACCAGCCCGAGCAGGTCGCACGGATCAACCCCACCCGTCGGCTCCCAAACCGCCTGCGTGCGCAGCACTTCGTGCGCAACCCGCGTCGCCGCCACCGCGATCAACGGCGAGATCAACGAAGGCTTCCACACCACCGCATCGCCGCACGCCATCGCCAGCATCGCGTTCCACGCCCACACCGCGATCGGGAAGTTAAACGCCGTGATCACGCCCACCGTCCCCAGCGGGTGCCACTGCTCCATCAATCTGTGGTCCGGGCGCTCGCTCGGCATCGTCAGCCCGTAGAGCTGCCGCGACAAACCAACCGCGAAGTCCGCGATATCGATGCACTCCTGCACCTCGCCCACACCCTCCGCCTTGATCTTCCCCATCTCAAGCGAAACAAGCGACCCAAGGTCATCGCAGTGCTCGCGCAGCGCCTCGCCCATCAGCCGAACGATCTCGCCCCGCCTGGGCCCCGGCACAAGCCGCCACTGCCGCTGCGCCGCTTCCGCCCTCGCAACAACCATGTCATAGCTCGACACCGTGTCCAGCGTCACCGCAGCCAGCGCCGAGCCGTCCGACGGGTTCACACTGATGCAGTGCTCCGAACCCGCCGCATCCGCGCGAACCACCCGCGAATCATCGAACAAACCAAGACGATCAAGAATGGCTGCCGCCGACGAACTCACTGTTGTGCTAGTCATGCATCCACTATACGCACATCTCCTTCTCCCTCTTCTCCTTCTCGATAGACCATCTCTCTCGCCTCCCAGCGTCCTTGCCCATCCCTCCACCAACCCCATCATGCAGCCTCCCGCGCCATCGCGCCCGCCGCCTCCGCGAACATCCCCGCCGTCTCCATCCGGTGTGCAGCCCCCGCCTCCACCAGCGCATCCGCCAGCATCTCCAGATCCACCGCCGTCACCCCCTCCGGGCAACCCGCCAATTCCCGCAGCGCGATCAGCGAGCCCAGCTCATCGCCGATCAGCCCGCGCGAAACAAACCCGCCCCACCCCTGCTGGCGCATCCGCAGATCGTGCCCCGCCAACGCCACCGCCTCACCAAGCCGCCCCGCCAACTGCGGGTTCGCCTTGTGCAGCGAATACCTGTCGTACGCCCCGATCTCGCCGATCTGCCGATCCAGCTCGCACACCGCCCGCACCGCCATCGCCGTCGCGTGTACCGATCCGAACGACCCATCGATCCCCTGCCGCTCCAGCAGCATCGACGCCACCCGCACCGTCTGCCCGCTCGGGCGCTCCGTGTCCCGCGTGATCGCGATCAACGCCGCCGCAAGCGCCGTCGCCTCAACCCCATCCTGCTCACACAACCTCAAGCGCGCCGCCAGAGGCAGCCCCGCTCCATCTAATAGAGCATGCTCCACCAACTCCACCGCCCCCCCCACCAAACCGCCATCCCCCCGCTCGACCCTGTCCACCAACTCCGCGATCCGTGCCAGATTTGCCATCACACATTCCTTCCCACTACCGCCGATCCAATCTCCCTACTTGGGTTAATACTTGATCGGCTTATGTTCGTGTGGATTATGATCGGGTATGCGCACGGAATCAATACATTTATTGGGTTTTGTTCGGTTTTCACCCAATCTGCACACTTCCCCCTTGCATTCCCCTGCCAGCTTGGCATCCCCCCGCCTCTCGCATGCCGCGATCCGCACCCAGAACCCGCCGTATCACCCTAAAAACGCCGATCCGCCGCGCAGAATCCACCACGCCCCCCGCCGAACAACTGGCACCAACATTGCAATATCTCCCTCCGAATCCCGTGCGCTCAGACCCGGTGGGAACGCCGAGCCGCACTCAATCACACACCACACCCCCCTCATCAGGAGGTTCAACAAACCATGTCCAAGATCATCGGCATCGACCTCGGCACCACCAACTCCGTCGTCTCCATCATGGAAGGCGGCTCGCCCAAGGTGCTCATCAACGCCCAAGGCAACCGCACCACACCCTCCGTCATCGGCTTCACCGACAAGGGCGAACGCCTCATCGGGCAGCCCGCGCGCCACCAGCAGGTCACCAACCCGACCAACACCATCTACTCCATCAAACGCTTCATGGGCCGCAGGCACAACGAAGTCCACGACGAAGAAAAACGCATCCCCTACACCATCACGGGAGGCGAGACCGACCTCGTCAAGGTCACCGTCGCGGGCAAGGAATACACACCCCAGCAGCTCAGCGCGATGATCCTCCAGGAACTCAAGAAGGTCGCCGAAGACTACCTCGGTGAACCCGTCACCTCCGCCGTCATCACCGTCCCCGCCTACTTCAATGACGCCCAGCGCCAGGCAACCAAAGACGCCAGCGAGATCGCCGGACTCAAGGTCGAGCGCATCATCAACGAACCCACCGCCGCAGCACTCGCCTACGGCATGGAGAAGCAGGACGTCAACGAAAAGATCGCCGTCTTCGACTTCGGCGGCGGCACCTTCGACATCTCAATCCTCGACGTCGCCGACGGCGTCTTCGAGGTCCTCTCGACAAACGGCGACACCCACCTCGGCGGCGACGACGTAGACGAACTCCTCATCGACTTCGTCGCCGAAGAGTTCCGCAAGAAGGAAGGCATCGACATCCGCGAAGACGCCATGGCCCTCCAGCGCCTCAAGGAAGCCTGCGAGAAAGCCAAGTGCGAACTCTCCAGCGCGCAGGAAGCCGCCATCAACCTCCCCTTCATCACCGCTGACCAGTCAGGTCCGAAGCACCTCCAGGAAACTATCTCCCGCGCCAAGTTCGAGTCGCTCATCGCGAACGTCATCAAGCGCCTCCGCATCCCCTGCGAGAAAGCGCTGCAAGACGCCAAGCTCGACGCATCCAAGATCAACGAGATTGTCCTTGTCGGCGGCTCCTCGCGCATCCCCGCCGTGCAGCAGATGTGCAAGGAAGTCTTCGGCAAAGACCCCAACAAATCCATCAACCCCGACGAAGTCGTCGCCGTCGGCGCCGCGATCCAGGGCGGTGTCCTCCAGGGTGATGTCAAAGACGTCCTCCTGCTCGATGTCACACCCCTCTCGCTCGGGCTCGAAACACTCGGCGGCGTGATGACCAAACTCATCGAACGCAACACAACCATCCCGACCGACAAAAAAGAAACCTTCTCCACCGCATCGGACAACCAGTCCTCCGTGCAGATCCATGTCCTCCAGGGCGAACGCGAGTTCGCCAAGGACAACCGCACGCTCGGCACATTCGAACTCACCGACATCGCGCCCGCACCACGCGGCATGCCACAGATCGAAGTCACCTTCAAGATCGATGCCAACGGCATCCTCAACGTCTCCGCCACCGACAAGGGCACCGGCAAAAGCCAGGACATCGTCATCCAGGGTTCCTCAGGACTCTCCGACAACGAAGTAGACCGCATGAAGCAGGAAGCCGAGTCGCACGCCGAAGAAGACAAGCAGCGCCGCGAGGTCGTGGACCTCAAGAACCGCGCAGACGCCATTATCTTCCAGACCCGCAAAGCCCTCGAAGAGCACGCCGACAAGGTCACCCCCGAGATCCGCGGCAACATCGAGTCCGCACTCTCTTCTCTTGAGGAAAAGGTCAAGGGCGACGACAAAGCGCCCATCGAAGCCGCGCTCAAAGAAGTCGAGAACACCTCCATGGAACTCGGCAAAGCCGTCTACGAAGCCGAAGCCGCCAAGGCCGGCGCTGGTGAGGGAGAAGGCGCCGCTTCAACTCCCGAAGATGGCAACGCAGACGAAGCATCCGTCAACGACGACGTCGTTGACGCCGAGTTCAAAGTCAAAGACGACGAGTAATCGACAGCCCCCCTCTCCCCACCGAGGGAGAGGGTGGTCGAACGAAGTGAGACCGGGTGAGGGGGCTACTTCTTCTTCTCTTCCTACTACTCACAAGGACCACAAAGAGTTATCCACCGAAAACCGCGTTTCAACGCAACGAGTGAGGCAACAACACATCCCCCCGTTTGAGCGGCTCAACTTCCACATACCCGCGCGGTAAACTCAGAACACCAAGACGTTCAACGCACGCGGTGCAACGCACTACGTTCAACACAGCCTCTCTCTTCCTCCAGGCGCCCCACGGTCCCAAACACCGCGGGGCGTCTTTTTCGTTTTGCACCGATCGTTCATCCTCCGTTTTTCATTTCTGGGTGACATGCTCTCCTCTGGGTGGCATGCTCACGCCGAAGGCGCGAGCATGTCTTCATCTTGACCACTACTCAACACAAATCCCGCAAGCGCCACGAGCACCCCAACCACGCGCGCCTA
>JAJDDG010000136.1 GCA_029260435.1 Phycisphaerales bacterium
TCTTGGTTGCGGGAGTGCGATCCGATTTACACCTGCATGAGCAGGAAAAGGTGGTTGCGGGGATGCGATCTTCTTTAAGCCTGCAACAGCAGGAATTGTTGGTTGCGGGGGCGTGCAATCCATTTGCCCTGCTGTTCATGTCACCAGACATAGCAGCTCATGTAAGTCGTTATAAATCAAGATATAAATCGGCCTAAGTGTTGCGGGTTCAGTTTCCCGCAACCACCTGCTGTGTCTGTTTTACTGGAAAACAGGAGGTATCAATTATGGTCAAAGAAAAACGCTATGGCGGGAAGGATTATGTTCCCGTTTCTATCCGTTTCGCTTTTGAAGAAAAAGCATATTTACAGGAGCAGGCTGGCTCTCAGTCTTTAAGCGGTTATGTCCGCTCACAATTGCTAAAAGACGTAAAACCCAGAAAGAAACAGCGCAAAAAACGCCGCAAGCCATCTCTACGTAAAAAGCAGTTTACTCGCCTTCTGGGCATATTCATGAACTCTCGTATCGCTGGAAACATTAATCAAATGGCCAAGCAAGCCAATAGCGGTTCCCTTAATTATGCCGATCCTGAAATAAAAGCCAAATTACTGGAAGCTTTTAAGCATGTCGCTGATATGCGTAACGCGCTTTACAAAGAACTTGGTATCAAATTTGAGGAAGAATAATGCTGATTAAAGGCTCGCAACGCGGTGGAGCCAAACAGCAGGCTCATCATATTCTTCTCGGAAAAGAGAATGAACATGTCGAAGTATATGAGGTACGCGGTTTCACCTCTGACAATCCACATGTCGCTTTTCAGGAAATGTATGCACTGAGTCTTGGTACAGAATGCAAACAGTTTATGTTCTCTGTCAGTATGAACCCGCCGTTAGATGAAGATGCACCGCCGGAATATTTTGAAAACGCTATGGCTAGTATTGAAAAAGAAATGGAGCTGAAAAATCAGCCGCGTATTGTCGTTTTTCATGAGAAGGAAGGCCGCCGTCATGCACATTGCGTTTGGTCACGGATTGATTTGCTGGAAATGAAGGCGATCAATCTCCCCTTTTATAAAAACAAGCTCAATGAAATTTCTAAACAGCTTTATCTGAAACATGGTTGGGAGTTGCCTAAGGGTTACATTGATCGTCAATTTTCTGATCCAACCAACTTCAGTCTTGAAGAATGGCAACAAGCAAAACGCGCCAAGGAAGACCCTAAAATCCTAAAACGCCTCTTTGCTCAGACATGGCAAGCTTCGGATAATAAGCAATCTTACATGCAAGCCCTCAAAGAATACGGCTTCACACTCGCCCGTGGCGATCAGCGGGGCTATGTCGCAGTGGATTATAAAGGAAAGTTTTACTCTCTAAGCCGTTGGTCAGGCGTAAAGAGCAAGCAACTGAAAGAGCGACTTGGTGATCCAGAACATCTACCTTCTGTTGACGAAGCCAAAGCTGATATTGCCCGTAAAATGACAAAAACGCTTGATGGACATCTCCAGCAAGTCAGGGGGCATTGGCAAACAAAACTTAAACCTTTCCGGCGTGTGGTACGCAAAATGCGAGATCAACATGCTACTGAACGTGAACGGCTGGCTAAAGAGCAAAAAGCGCGTTGGCAGCATGAAGAGAAGCTTCGTGTTCTACGCCTTCCAAAGGGCATTAAAGGCTTATGGCATCGTGTTACAGGAAAGTATCAAAAAATCCGCGCCATCAATGAAAAAGAGACAAGACAGGCAAAAGAGCGCGATAAAGCTCAAAAACAGAAATTAATTATACGGCACTTAAAGCAACGGCAAAAATTACAGAAAAAATTGGCAAAACTGCGTTATGATCGTAATGAAGCCATGCTCTCCCTGCGGCTGGACATGGGCCAATATCTAGAAATGCAGGAGAAAGACCGTCCAAACCTGACCGATAAATTCAGCAAAAAGCTCAAAGACCAAGAACGGGATGATCCAGATTTTGACAGGGAATTATAATGATTAAAACAAAGTCATTTGCTTATCATTTGGATCGATAATACCAAATACCATTCGTGCCATGTTTATCGTTTGTTGGCCTTCAAAAATAGGTTGCTCCATGTAAGGGTTGATGCTTTTCCAGCCTGCCCAGATTTTCAATCCTGATCCTTCATAAGCAATACTAAGAGTATCTCTGCTACCACTACCCCCAGCTATTCCAAGCTCGTAACGCAATGCCTGTGATAATTGCTCATCAGTTAATCCTGTTTTAGTGCGTTCTTTCCACCGTTTTTCAGCATCCTGCATATTATGCGTTGCTCGGATAAAGGCTTTCTTTTTATCGCCATTTGTCATGATTTATTCCTCCTATGCCATGCGGTAGATGTAATTTGTGCCGTTAAGGCGGATTTCGGTGTAATCCATGCCCAGATCACGGGCGATAGCGTCATAATCGAGATAAAAGCGGATGTTTTCTGGTATCTCACCAAACAAACCTTCTTCGATGAACTGTTCTGCTAAATCGCGCAGAGTGTCCTGCTCGTAAAGGTCGATGTCAAAGTCATCTGGATCACCATTTTCAAGCTCGAAGTCATAGCCAGCCTCATCTACGGCGATAATGACCTTTATTTTTTGGTCATCATCCCAGTCTTCGCATGCGGTAAAGTAGTGGTTAAAATTCCCCTGATGGATGCTTAGGGCTTTAAAGAGGTCGCAATCCAGGTCATCACCATCAATAAATTGAATTTCGTATTCCTCAACCTCATCGCCATAATCATTCTTATGATTAGTGGATTTTTGTTCATAGTCTTCAAGGCTTCTAAAGTAAAATCCTGTAGCAGAAATATCGTAAGGTTGTGCATGTAATAATGTTTCGTAAGCTTGATTAGGTTGAATTTGATCTAAGTTTTCCATGGTGCTCTCCATTTCTCTTGCGTTGTTATCGAACGCCTAACAAAAGGACGGGAGATCAAGACGGCGGTGCATGGTCAACACGGGAGCGAAGCGAATGGAACGGGCAGTACCATTGCAAACTCTCTTAAAGAGTGTCCGGCGGCGCACACGGCCATAAAGGCGGTCTATAACGATAACAACGCAAGAGAAATGGACAAAGAGCACTGAGAAAAACGTTTATCTAGTATCCAAAAGGCAAGTGGCCATTTAAGATAAGCTTTCTGTTGTGGAAAACAGGCTTTGAAAGCGTGATATAGATAACTTGAAAATATATTGATAAAAGATGAAACCATCAGTATGTGATATTTTCCATGTTAGACAGATTATTGAATAGGATTAACAATCCAATATGAACTTTATAAGTAATTTTATTGCACAAATAACAAACCTGTTAAATTCAGAAGCGTTTCAGAATCTTTTGTCTATTGTGGCTACTAAAAATTTTTTGATAGGAGCCGTCGTAACGTTTTTGTTTATTTGGTTTATGCGTCAAATCAAACAGGCTAAATACAAAAAAGGCCGTGTAACAGATTATGATAACCAGGTTCGCTTCGTGAAAAGAGCAAGGCTTCAATCAAAACCATTAATGAATAAAAGCGAATATGAAGTTTTCTGTGTTTTGGAAGACCGGTTTCATGACACAAAACGTTTTAGGGTTTTTGCACAAGTTAATCTGGGTGAATTTATTAAAGCTGAATATGATGACGCAGCAAGACGCTCTTTTAATTCAAAACGCACTGACTTTTTAATTATAGATCAGTTTGGCAATCCCAAAATAGCTATTGAATATCAAGGCTTGGGTCATTACGGCAATCATTCACAAAAGCGCGATGAAGTGAAACGTTTATGTTATCAATCGGCTGGAATTCACTTTATTGAGATCATAGGAACAGCCTTAGCAAAAAACTACAGTCAGGTTTTAATTCCAGAGGTAGACAAGCTTTTATACGAAACCACGGCAAAACATGTCATTGTTTAATTTATAGCCGAGAAGTCATGTGCAAGCTGATACGGAAACCATAGGAGCGAGTTCTTTAACTGGGTACAAAAGTACAAGAATATTGTAAGTTGTATCGAAAGCTTCTGCCAAACACTCATGAGCCTGCCCATTTTTATCCTGAATTACAACAGGCGTTGGATAAGTCATTTTTCTGCCAACAGGAACAGCATCCCATAAAAAATGCTCTTGATTGATAACTTGGTCATTTGGCCGTCCAAAGCTTTCTATAAAACTTGGAGAAGCCTCTATTCTTCTAACATGGGCTTGCGCTCCAAAGTCAGGAACAAACTGCATGGGTTCCAAAATGAAAACAGCACATGCTCTTTCATTGGTTCTGGCGTATTCTCTTGTGGAAGCATACAGAGATGCACCAAATTGCTTTGCAAGTTTCATTGGCGTTTTAATGCCAAACTCGTGATCTGCCGCATGCTCGCCAAACGTATTACCTTTAAATAAAATGTATCGAGCAAAGTTGTTTGCCTCGCGCTCAAATTGATCTGCGGTATCAGGAGAAAGTGTTTTTTCACAATCTTGAAAAAATCGAAATATTTTGCGATGTGTTGGAATGTCATGATGACCGGTTTCATGTAATTTCAAAAAATTTTGTTTAGAAACAACGACGCTGTCATCAATATGAATAATGCTTTCTCCGGCATCATAAATTCCAAGAATTTTAGAAACGGCTTTTTTAAGCTTATGCTCCACATTAGCAGCTTTAGTTTTCAAATAAGACAAGATTGCTGCCGGATCGAACATGCTTTTAGGAGCAACTTTCAAGTTGGCCGCTTCTAAAATATCATCAACTGGCACTGGGAAACGATCCCAAGCATCAGCGCGATGAAGCATTTTCATGGCACGATCTTCAATAATTTTTTTATCGCTTGGCGATAAATAACTGTCGTCAGGTTTAAGCACCGTCATTTTTCCTTCTAATAAACTGGAGATATTCGATAAGCTCTTTTTCTTCTTCGCTAGTAAGATTATGTTCTGCAAAAGTCGCGGCGCGTCCATGCCGAGTTTCATCGCTAGTTGTACTTGATGAAGTTACGTGCCCTGCCATAGTCATAAGCCCTTCAAAGCTAATACTATAAAGTTCAGACAACGTATGAAGAACGTTAGGTGACGGCTTTTTTATTTTATTATTTTCAATTTGGCTCAGATAAGCATTAGAGACATTTTTCTCTGTTGCTTCTTCTACATCACGCAATGTCATTTTGCGATCACTACGAATCGAAGCCAAATAACCACCAAGTGTAAGAGTGCCTTCTGCACTGTTGTTTCCTTCGCTTGTCATGATTTTCTCCTCAAAATCAATTTCTGTACCTTGATTCTAGCCACTTTCCGGCAATTCGTCAAGCATGCTAATTATCTGCTTGACAAACTTAGCATGCTGCTTGTATGATCGTATCAAATACCAATAACGGTAATTTAATTTTAATGGAGGAAACCAAATCATGGTTGAAGATTTAAAAGATCGCTCGGATGATCCGGGTGAAGTAACGATATTAGACGAAGTCATTGATCTGGAGGTCTATGCGAAAGCGGGAAAACGCCCGCCTCTTGCCAAGGGTTACAGAATAAAAATCAATGGCGATCCTTATGTGCTTTCTGACCCAAAGGTAACGGGACGTGAAATTCTCACATTAGCAGGCCTTCTACCTGTTGAGAATTACACATTACGTTTGAAAGTCTCAGGGAACCGTCCTGAGAAAATTGGTCTGGATGAGAAAGTCAACCTTCGCAAACGCGGTGTGGAAAAATTCAAAGCTCTGCCCAGAGACCAAACGGAGGGTTAATCATGACATTACGCAAAGAATTCGAGCTTTTGCCCGAAGATGAAGCATTTTTGAATGATTACGGACTTGACTGGGAGACCGTTACAGACGGCTCCCAGTGGGTTCTTATCAAAAACTTCCCCACTCCCGAAGGTTACAATCACCCAACGATCACTGTCGCCATAAGATTAGAGACAGGCTATCCCAATGTGGCACTTGATATGGTCTATTTTAGTCCAGCTTTAAAACGCCAAGATGGTCAAGCCATTGCCGCAACAGATGGTACACAGGTTATAAAAAGCGAAACCTATCAAAGGTGGTCAAGGCATAGAACGCCCGAAAACCCTTGGGTAGTCGGACGTGACAGTCTGGGGTCTCACGTCATCTTAATTGAAGACTGGTTAGATAGGGAGTTCGAATAATGCAGCTTCCGATCACACTTGCACTAACGCAAGCCCAACACAAAGAACTTAAAGACCATTTGTTTCCTGGTGATAACAAAGAATCCGTTGCATTTCTTTTATGCGGAATGCGGAATGGCGATAGGAAAAAAAGGCTGTGCGTTCGGGAAGTTTTTATTTTGCCGGATGAGGCTTATTCCGAAAGAACCAACGTGAAGGTCACATGGTCTCCAGATTATATTGATGATATTCTTGAAAAAGCTACGGAAGAAGAACTATCAATCATAAAAATTCACAGTCACCCTAATGGTTATCCGGATTTTTCAGCTACCGATGACCAATCTGACCGTGAGCTTTTACCATTGATAGAAAAATGGGTTGAGTCAGAAAATGTTACTCATGGAAGTGCGGTAATACTTCCAAACGGGCAAATTTTTGGGAGAACATTGGATAAAAACAAGGATTTTATCTCCATAGACTGTGTCAGCGTTACTGGTGATGATTTGCATTTTTGGTATTCGGATTCCGGAAATATTGACGCTCCTAATTTTATGGCTTCTCACGCCCAGATTTTTGATGAAGGCACAATCGAAAGGCTTCAACGCTTATCTATTGCTGTTATTGGTGCCTCGGGTACAGGAAGCCCAACTATAGAACAATTAAAACGTCTTGGTGTTGGCGAAATTGTGGTTGTTGATGACGATCATTTGGAAGAGCGCAACGTGAACAGAATACTGAATTCTTCAATCACCGATGCAAGATCATTAAAGCCCAAAACACTCGTACAGGAAGAAGCAGCTAAATTGCACGGGCTAAATACGACCATTATTCCAATCTCGGATAACCTATGGAAGAAAGAAACCATTGAGGCCGTTGCTCAATGTGACGTTGTGTTTGGGTGCATGGATACTGTTGATGGCAGATTCATACTGAACGCCATTTCAACTTATTACAATATCCCATATTTTGATATTGGTGTTAGATTGGATGCCTCACAAAGGGATGGTGAAACAGGTCAAATAAGAGAGGTATGTGGCACTGTTAATTATATTCAATCTGGGCTTTCCAGTTTAATGAGCAGAGGCTTATTTACAATGAAAGATGTTGCGGCAGCCGGTCTTCGTAGAAATGATAAGACAGCACATACACAGCAAACTAAAGATGGCTATATCTCTGGCGTTGAAGCAAGCCGCCCTGCTGTTATTAGCGTTAATATGTTTGCTTCATCTTTGGCTGTGAATGAACTTTTGGCCAGGCTACACCCTTTCCGCGAAGAGCCTAATTCAAGCTATGCTGCGGTTACTTTTAGCTTGAGCAGCATGGAGTTTTTTTATGATGAAGATGAGGGCAAATGTGAAATACTAAGCTCAAAAGTAGGTTTTGGTGACGTTACTCCTCTTTTAGGTTTAATGGAATTGGCAGAAAGGCTCTGATTTGCGTTTTTTCAAGAAACTATATCTCCGATTTACGAATTTTTGTAAGAGCTGTTTTGAAAAACGCTATAAAACTATTCAGGTGCACGAAAGCTTACCCGATCATTTGAAAAACAATGTTCTGTATATCGTAATCGAAGATGATTATTCAGAGCAAGCAGCCATGGTTTGTCCATGCGGTTGCGATAGCATCCTGCAAATGAATTTACTACCAGATGAAAGACCGTGTTGGCGCGTTACAATACACAAAGATAAAACAGCCTCCCTTCATCCATCCGTGTGGAGAAAAACGGGATGCCGTTCCCATTTCTGGTTCAAGCAAGGAAAAATAGAGTGGTGTTAACTTAATACCATTCTCTAAACCAAGCTTCGCCCATTCAAAAATATCCTGCCATATCTGCGGATCATACCTTTTGTTCATAGCAATCCTTTTGCTTTGGCAACACCTGCCCATACGAGTCCTTTCCGTGTGGGTGTCGGGGCAAGAAAGGCCTCGATAGTCGGGGCTTCATAGCCAAAGAAAGGAAACCGCTATGACAAAATTTACTACACGCTCCGAACTGTCCCGATGCTCATTGAACGAATTACGTGGTTTTTACCGCACAGCATTCAATCAACTCGTGCAAAGCCCTTCAAAAAGCCATCAACGTCGCAACGCGTTGGCTACGCTAGAGAATATCAGTAATGAGATAAACAGTAGATAAAGCATGAAAAGACCTTAACTGGGCTTTTCTTAATTTTATCAATATATTGTTGTTATTTTTATAAAATTGACTGTCAGAAAAATATATGTTATTATCTGACAATAAGGAGATGTTTTTATGAACACAATCACAGACCAAATAACCAGACGCATCTATGCCAAACGGCGTGGATGGGTATTTACGCCCAAAGACTTTTTGGATATGGGTTCACGCGCTGCGGTGGATCAGGTGCTTTCACGTCTTGTGAAGCAGAATAAAATCCGACGGCTGGATCGTGGTTTATATGACTTCC
Source organism: Phycisphaerales bacterium (assembly GCA_029260435.1). Lineage (GTDB taxonomy): Bacteria > Planctomycetota > Phycisphaerae > Phycisphaerales > UBA1924 > OFTM74. Next base: position 8,502 of record JAJDDG010000136.1, read on the forward strand.
CCAAACAACATGCCACGCTTGGTATATTGTCACCGGACGCAGACAGCATCGCCCATGCGCTGGCCACGCAATATGGTGATATAGCATTCCCTTCCGGTGCGATGGCCGCAAACTTGCTAGGCTTGTCCACACAGGTTCCAGCCAAACCTACTTATATGACCAACGGTATATCACGCACTAAAAATGTGGCTGGGCGCACCATTACTTTCAAACATGCGCGTGTACCGCTTATGCGCCGTTTACCGGATGGTGTGAATTATCTACTTCAAGCTTTGTCTTATTTAGGCAAAGATAGTATTGATAATGATGTTATTCAGCGTTGTGCAAAACAGCTTGATTCACGGGATATCAATTCACTGAGCCAAGCTGCCCCACAAGTGCCCGGATGGATGGCAGATATATTGCAAAAAATACAAAGTGCTCACTATGGAACAATTCGCCAAGCTGCCTGATACAGAAAGACAGGATATTTTACAGGAATCCGCCAATCGTCGCGGCATTCGTGAAATTATCATCGAAAAAGATTTCTGGGTTTGCTGGACGTTGGATAGATTGTATGCGCTGCCAGAACTAGCCGATCATATTACCTTCAAAGGCGGCACCTCTCTTTCCAAAGCATATGGATTGATTGAGCGGTTCTCGGAAGATATTGACCTGACAATTGGCCGTAGTGCGCCGCATATCTGTGATACCAATAACCCAATGGAACCGGACATATCACGTAAAGAACGTGAGCGACGTATTGCTGCGGTAAAAAGCGCCGCACAATGCTTTGTAAAGGACGTTGCAATACCATTACTAAATAAGGCTTTTGAGCAATATTTAGAAACAAAAGAAGGCTGGACGCTTGAACTGGATGAAGATGATCCAGATCAACAAACGCTGCTCTTTCATTATCCGGCACTGTTTAGTTATGGCGGTTTTAACAATGCGTTTAGTGATGGCTTTCAAAAATCAGGTTATATCAAACCTACCGTAAAATTGGAATTTGGTGCGCGTGGTGAAATTGTGCCTCATGAAGACAAAGATATTCAGCCCTATGCAGCAGAAGACTTTCCTGATTTTTTTGAACAGCCCATCGTTTCCGTTGCCACATTAGCGGCAGAACGCACCTTTTGGGAAAAAGCCACGATCCTGCATGCCCTGCATCACGGTTCTAAGCTTCGTGATCGGATGTCACGACATTATTACGATACATTTGTAATGACAGAAAAAGGTATTGCAGATATGGCTTTAAAGCAGCCAGAACTGCTACAGCAAGTCGTACAGAATAAAAGTCTAATGTTTCGTGATAACAAGGCATCCTATGGAACAGCAACTATGACTGAATTAAAGCTAGTTCCGACTGGTGATATGCTTCCCGTCCTTAAGAAAGATTATGCTGCTATGCAGGAAATGTTTATGGGTGATGCGCCGAGTTTTGATGACATTATGAAGTGCCTCGCAGAGTTGGAAAAGAAAATCAATAAAACAGAGAAACTTTAGATAGAAAATGTGCACAGACTACTCTTTTTCTTACAAAGTAAAATTATCTCTCATTTTAATATTCAGTGCATTTATTAACCTCAAACTCTAGCGTTGAATGTTCGATAGAATGACTGTCGCGTAGCAAGCGCTCTTTACTGCGTCTATATGCTAAACGGCATGACTAGGTCTTTTCACCTAAAGATTTTCTGGACATGCTAATACCTTAAATTATAGCGTACTTTCGTTTAACGCATCGATAATTGGGCAGTCCGGCGTTTTCCCGCCTTTGCATTGTGAAGCAATCTTTTGCAGTGTTTTTTCCAGTTTTTGAAGGTCTGCGATTTTCTTACGAACATCATCAAGATGCGTGACCGTAACATCTTTCACTTCCGCGCAAGTCAGGCTTCCTCCATCCACCATAGTCAGCATGGTGCGAATTTCATTCAGGCTAAAGCCAAGTTCACGGCTTCGGCGAACAAACATGAGTCGTTTGCAATGCTCTTCCGTATAAACCCTGTATCCGCTTTCAGTGCGTGGCGGGTGCGGCAATATCCCTTCCTTCTCGTAATAGCGTATTGTTTCAGTGTTTACGCCCGTCTTTGAGGACAATTTACCGATGGTCATATCCTTGATCATAAAAAACCCCTTGAGTCTGTAGTAACTACAGGGTTTATAATAAAGATATGAAGTCAAAATTCAAGATCAATAAAACCAAGGCCAGCGTTTTGGGAAGCAGCTTTGCCGCATTCGGCGCGATCCTTGCCTCGTCCTGCTGCATCATCCCGATTGTGTTTTTCAATCTGGGCATTGGCGGGGCATGGCTGGCTAATCTGGCTGTGCTGCAGCCGTACCGTGTTCATTTTATCGTCATGGCTGGTTTGCTCTTTGCTGTCGGGTTGTTTTTTTATATCCGTAGTTTGCGGTGTTATACCGAGACATGTCCGCCGGATAAAAGAAAGAACCTCTGGATGTTGGCGGCGCTTGTTGTGTCCGGCGCTTTAATCGCGGCGGCGGTTATCTGGCCGGAGGTCGAGCCTCATCTTTTAAGGGCTATACGATGAAACAGGAATTTGAAACGCATTCCACGATCACATGCCCCAAATGCGATCATGAAGAGACCGAGGAAATGCCCACCGATTCCTGCCAGTATTTTTATGACTGTAAGGGCTGTAGTGAAGTATTAAAGCCGAAACAAGGCGATTGCTGTGTGTTCTGTTCTTACGGGACTGTACCATGCCCGCCGATACAGCTTGATAAAGGATGTTGTTAAGCCCCCTATTCAGCCTCTATGGTTTTTCCGTTCCGTTCAGATAAAGCCTGCAAAGTAATGTTGATCGATGAGTGCATGAATAATCCTGCAATCACAAAGGCTACAATAATGTCCGGCCAGATTGTTCCGGTGGCAAAGACACCAGCTCCGGCCAACATTACAGCGATGTTTCCGATAGCATCGTTGCGGCTGCACAGCCAAACTGAGCGGACATTGGAATCGCCATCGCGGTATTTCATCAAAAGCAAAACACTCACTGTGTTTGCAAGGAGTGCCATAAGCCCTATAGCCCCCATCGTGAACGGTTCTGGGTCGCCCGTAACAAACATGCGGTATAGCGTGAAGCCAAGCACAAAGATTGCCATTGCGCCCAGGCTTAAGCCTTTGAGCAAAGCTATCAGAGATCTTGTTTTCAGCGGCTTCCCAAGCACCAGAAGTGTCGCCGCATAGGTGGCGGCATCACCAAGAAAATCAAGTGCATCGGCTTTCAGTGCCGTTGAATCAGCTAGAAATCCGGCCACGCTTTCGACCAGAAACATGGCGAAATTAATGAAAACAACCACCCATAAAATCTTTTTATAGGTTGCCGATAAGCCTTCAAAAGCAATATCACCGCATGAATCTCCGCATTTTTTAGCCAAGGGTTTCCTCCTTTAGATGTTGAGGATCCGGCGTTTTGAAAAATTCGCAAACCATGAGTAGCGCTATGCCGCTGACAATGGCGCTGTCGGCGATATTGAAGGCGGGCCAGTGATGCCCATAGACATGGAAATCCAGAATGTCGATCACATGACCATAGGCCAGCCGTTCGAACGTATTGCCGAGCGCACCGCCGATGATTAGCCCCAAGGCACAGGCCGTCCATAGTGATTGCGTTCGCAGGAGCCAGACAAAGAAAAAGCCTGTAATCGCAAAGGCCAAGCTCGAAAGCAGCCATTTGCCATACGCCAAGCCCTGCAGCATACCAAAACTCACGCCGTCATTGCCCGTCCAGACCAGATTAAAAAATGGTGTGATTTTTATAAAGCCCTCTGTGTCCTGTAAATGCAGAGAAACGGCCTGTTCGGTTAGGCTATCTATTACAACAACCAAAGCGGCCAGCATGAGCGCTAAAATGGGGATTGAAAATTTTGAGATGATAATTTTTCCTTTCTAGCCGTTATCTTGTTCTGCGGCTTCTCTGGCCTGACGTTTTTCAAAAATCTCGACACGCACTTCTTTTTTGCATTCGAGACGTTTTTTGACGGACCGATAACGAGATTTCGGACAACGCCGATTTTCAGTATGGCTGAAACGCGGCATCTCCTTGATCTGCTCCGGTGTATAATCACTCACTCCGGCTTGAGCTGTTCCAAGACCGATAGTCAGTACGGCGGCAGTTAAAAGCATTAATGTTTTCATAGTTTTTTCTCCTTCTATGATGGTTGGTTTAAGTTGGGTTGAGGTTTAGTTTTATGCTTCCCCAGAATACTGATCCGGCTGGGGAACCATTTATACAGGGCTGGTAACACCAGCAATGTCAGGATGGTCGAGGATATAATCCCGCCGATCACCACTGTGGCCAGTGGTCTTTGTACTTCCGATCCTGCGCCGACATTGAACGCCATCGGCACAAAGCCGAGGCTGGCAACAAGCGCGGTCATCAGGACGGGGCGAAGGCGTGTTAGTGCGCCTTCAACAATAGCCTCTTCCAGTGGCTTGCCCTGTTTTTCCAGATCACGGATAAAGGACAGCATGACCACACCGTTGAGCACCGCCACGCCAGAGAGAGCAATAAAACCAACACCTGCGGAGATTGATAAAGGGATATCGCGCAGTATCAAGGCGGCTATTCCGCCTGTCAGAGCCAGCGGTACACCGGAGAACACCAACATCGCCGCCCGCGCTGAATTAAACGCCATAAAGAGCAGACCGAAAATCAACAAAAGCGAAATCGGCACAACAATCATTAACCGCTGTTTTGCAGATATGAGCTGTTGAAATGTCCCGCCGTAATCGACCCAATATCCGGCTGGGACATCTACTTTCTCCCGCACCACATTTTGGACATCCTTTACAAAGCTGGCGAGATCGCGCCCGCGAACATTGGACGTGATAAAGATGCGCCGCTTGCCGTTTTCACGGCTGATTTGCGCATGACCATAGGCGATATCCAGATCAGCCACCTCTTTTAAAGGGACATAATCGGGCGTTTCGTCTGCCCCGTCTTGCTCTGCATTCGGCAGAGGAATCGGCAGCATTTCAAGACTTTTGATATTCGTCCGCAATTTTTCTGGCAGACGCACGACCAGATCAAAGCGTCTATCACCTTCAAAGACCTGTCCGGCCTCACGTCCACCCATAGCAACTTGCACAACATCCTGCACATCGGCAATATTCAGACCATAGAGGTCAAGCCGCTTCCTATCGGGGATAATGCTTAAAGTCGGCAGACCAGAGGTTTGCTCCACTTTGACATCCGCTGCGCCTTCGACCTTTTTCACCGCTGCTTCAATTTCCTGCGCGGTTTTTAGAAGCTGGTCGAGATCATCACCGTAAAGCTTTACGGCCAGATCACTCCGTACACCGGAAATAAGCTCGTTAAACCGCATTTGA
>JAJDDG010000137.1 GCA_029260435.1 Phycisphaerales bacterium
TGGTGTCCCCATCGGCAGCCCCGCGTTCATGTCACCCGAGCAGGCGCGCGGCGATTCCCACGCCATCTCGACGCGCTCCGATGTCTACAATCTCGGCGCAACGGCGTACCTTCTGCTCACGGGTGAGACGCCTCACGATGTCAACACCACCCTGCACACCGCGGTCCAGCGCGTCGCCAACGACCCGCCACGCCAGATCCGCGAGATCAACAATTCGATCGACCGCGCACTCGCAGCCGTCCTCGAACGAGCAGCCGCCCTGCGCCCAGCCGACCGCTACGACTCCGCGTCCGCATTCGCAGCCGACCTCCGGCGCTGGCTCAACCGTGAACCCGTCGAAGCCCGCCCCGCGGGCCCATGGATCAAAGCGACGAGATGGGTGGGCAAGCATCCTATTGCGACAACATCAATCATTTGGGTAATGATCGTCGTATGCTCTCTCGGCACTTTGGGTGGTGGATTATGGTGGATGCGCAATCAACCATCCCACTTTGAAAATGATCCGGATCACGCGGAGTTGCGCCTGATTTCTGCATCCGGAAACATAATCAAGTCATGGGATCATGCCGCCGGAAAAACAAGACTGCTTTTTGGGGACATCGTTAAAAGGCCGATCGAGTTCGGCGGCGGACGTGTAGCGCTTACGGTGACAGATTCCGGGTTGCCCGGCGATCTGTCGGCGGGGAGCTTGTGCGTTAGAACACTTGATGATCTCGATCACTTCATCTGGAAAACGCCGATCAACGCACCTGGTATCGAGGCACCGGATGTGCCGGAATGGAGAGACTGGAAATCTTCTGATGATAGTTTCAATGTGGGCTCTGTTGAGTTGCTTGACATCTTTAAGGATTCACCTGGCATGGAAATCCTCATTCAGTTCACGCACCACGCATATCATCCAACGTGCTTGCGAATCTACAATATCGAAGGCAATATCCTGTGGGAATGGTGGCACGCGGGGGCGCTTGCTTCGCTGATGTGGCACGACGAGCTTGGGCAGATCGCGTTTTGCGGACTGTACGGACATCGTGATATCGAGCAGTATGGTGTCTCATTGCCGCTAGGCTACAGCGGTCACAAGTGGCCACGGATCGTTGGTGCTATCACACCTCGTATTAATGAAATCATTCGTCCTGATTGGGTAAATCCATCAAAGAACGACCTCGCCGCCCATGCAGATTGGTACAGGGCACTCTTCCCCTTCGAGCGGGCATGGCAGTACAAATTCACTACGGCGCAGATTCCGAATCATCTGGCGGGGAGAAGCGAGGGAATCGAAGTTCGGGTATCTGCAATTAAAGGATATCTCAATGGCGGAGAGGTAACTTGGCTCTTGGATATTTGGGGAGGAGTTCAGGCAATCGAAAGCATCTCTGATCCGTTCAAGTCGGCCCATCCCGATGATCCGGAGAACTATCTCAAGCTGGGGGAACTGGAAGAGTGGCGCAGAGAGCAGTCTCCCTGATAATCCTTTCGATGGTTCGATGGTTCGATGGTTCGATGAATCGCTTGTCATATGAGATCTGTTAGGGAGCGATAGTGCCTCTCATTTTGCACAATCACTCTTTGATGGGAGCCTCAATCCTATTTCTGTGCGAATCGTGCGTATCTCATGGTTGATCTGAATCGTTTCTGTACGCATGAAAAGGAGAATGTTATGCGACTGTCCATTTTCATTGGAATCATCGTTTCAATACTTGCCCTGACTCCGTGTCAAGCAAGCATATCACTAAGTATCCAGCAGGGAATCAGTGGTTATTCAGGAACATTGGATACTCATCTCGATGGAGCAGCACCAGATTCAAGCTTTGGGACCGATTCCACTGTTACAGTTGACGGCCCCGGAGGCGGTAGCTTCGCAAATCACGCCGTACTTCGGTTTGGCAACATTTTCGAAGATGAAGGCGGTCAGATTCCGCTGGGATCTCAGATTGTGTCAGCTACACTGACAATCGATTTGCTTCAGTCTGGAGATGTTGGCGCTGGCGTTCACCGTATGCTGCAACCATGGGCGGAAAGCGACACATGGAACAACCACGTCAATGGCATCGATATTCCCGGTGTTGAATACAGTGTGCCAGCGGATGCTTCAATCGGCGTTGTAAATGCGGGTTTGTTGTCGATGGATGTCACAGCCAGTCTTCAGGCATGGTCGGACGGGGATGCGAATTACGGTTGGGTGTTTCAGCCTGGTTTGGTATCGCCGGACGGGTGGACTTTCAGTTCTTCTGAGACTCCGGTAACATCAGATCGTCCGATGTTAGAAGTGGCTTTCGTTCCGCTCCCCCCAACCATCTCCCAGCAACCCGAGTGCGTCCTGATCCCCGAGGGCGGCGGAATCGCCGTGTTTACAATCGCAGCTTCCGGCGCAGGGATTCTTTCATATCAATGGTTCCATGACGGAATGCCGCTCAGTGATGGCGCACTAATCCTCGGATCGAACTCACCGCAGTTGACCGTATCAGCCCAAGGCTCCGAAGCGATCGGCGAGTACCACTGCGAAGCATCGAATCCGGGCGGTACAGCAGGCAGCAACGCCGGAATCCTGGGACTCCGCATGTGTCCGGGCGACGCCAACACCGACGGCATCGTGGATGTCAACGACATCTCCTACGTCCTCTTCCGCCTCGGCAACCTCTGCCCGTAATCTTCTGAAGGTGTCGCTATAGCCACACCGATGCCCGGCGGTCGCCATGTTGCGCCGTCGGGCGTTTCGTTTTCAGTCCACCCGAAAGAGCATCCAGAATGAAAGCGGAGAGAGAGGGATTCGAACCCTCGATACCCCGAAGGGTATACCGGTTTTCGAGACCGGCGCGTTCAGCCGCTCCGCCATCTCTCCGTGAGCGAGGGGCAGATTCTATCGACACCTTCGCTACCCGTCTAACCCCCC
>JAJDDG010000138.1 GCA_029260435.1 Phycisphaerales bacterium
CTGGAACCGCTCGCCCAATTCCTTGAGCTTGTCCTTGTTTTTCATCAGCCCCGCGATCGCGCCCATCGTTTTCATCTGGTCAAACATCAACTACTCCCGTGCGCCCCCGCCGCGCCCTTCCTTCACCTCGATCACCCGCGCACCAAACAACTCCGCCGCCTTGCGCACCACCGGGTTCTGCATCGCCCTGTGCTCCTGCTCCCCTGTCAGCCGGGCGCTCGCAGGGCCCGCCATCGCGCTCATGCCCTCGCCCGCCAGCACCCGCACCTCCACCGCACCCCGCCCCATCGCCTCGCCAATCAATTCACCGAGCCGCGCCCGCTCGCCCTTCGCGTGCTTCAGCTTCCCCGCCGATGTCACCACCACCGTCGCGCTCGCAGTGCCCAATTCCTTCAACTCCAGCGCATCCAGCAGTACCCGCACACTGGGCCGATCCCCGCCGATCTCCCGCACCCGTGCCCAAACTTCTTTGATATCCCCGCTCGTCACCGCCCGATTCTTCTGCGTCTCAACCTCAACCCTCGGCGTCTCCGCCTCGGGTGCCGACGCAAGAGGAGACGGAGACGAAACAACCGAGGGTTGGGAAGCACCGACTGTTGTGGGAGGGGGTGCAACGGGGGATGTGGGGGGTGTTGTGGGGGGGGATGTGGGGGGGGGGCGAGTCGGGTGTGAGTCACCCCGGCCCGCCCTCAGGCTTTTTTTACTCGCCCGCCACCACGTTCCAGCACGCGCGCCACATCCGCCATCCGTTCGGTCATCGCAAGACGCACCATCATCGCGTCCAGCAGCGCACGAGGCACCGCGCTCACCCTGCACATCCGCTGCACGCTCTCCACCACCGCGATCATGTGCGACAACGCCGCCTCGTCAAACCGCTGCGCCTGCTCCGCCGCCTCGCGCCGAGCTTCGCCGCTCAGCGCAACAAGATCCGTCTCGGGCCCGCACGCGCAGAGCACCATCAGATCCCGCAGTCGCGTCGCCAGCGCCTCCATGAACTGATCCATCGCGATCCCGCGAGCGAGCAGCCCATCAACAAGTTCCAGCACCGCCCTGCTCTCGCCGTCCGCGATCGCATCCACAACCCCCGCAAGCGCCTTGCGCTCCGGCAATCCGAGCAGCCGCTCCAGCAACTCAACGCTCAGCTCTTCCCCGCCCTCCGAAGCCGCGATCACCCGATCCAGCACGCTCAGCGCATCGCGCATCGATCCGTTGCCGAGCCACCCGATCGATTCCAGCAGATCAGGCGCAGCCTGCACCTTTTCCTGCTCGCACACAAACCCCAGATGCCCCGCGATCTCGGAAACACTCAGCAGCCGGAAATCAAACCGCTGGCATCGACTCTGGATCGTCGCCGGCACCTTGTGCGTCTCGGTCGTGCACAAAATAAACTTCACATGCTCGGGCGGCTCTTCGAGCGTCTTCAACAGCGCGTTGAACGCCTCCTTCGTGAGCATGTGTACTTCGTCAACAATATAGATCTTGTACTTGCCCCGCAGCGGACGGTACGCGCTCGTCTCGATCAGCTCCCGCGCGTTGTCGATCCCGCGGTTGCTCGCCGCGTCGATCTCGATCACGTCGGTGTCCTGCCCGCTCATGATCGCCTCGTCCACCTCCTCCCCACCGCCGTTGAGCGCCTTGGCGAACACCCGCGCCATCGTCGTCTTGCCCACACCCCGCGTCCCGACAAAAAGATACGCGTGCGCAACCCGCTCCTGCCCGATCGCGTTCTCGAGCGTGCGCGCGATCGCCTCCTGCCCGACAACCTCGCCGAACGCCCGCGACCGATACCGTCTTGCCAATGCCGTGTAGCTCATCTCTTCCCGATTCTAGCGAACCCGACGAACCACCCACCCATCCACAATCTCCCACAACCGAAGCCCTCTCATATGCGCATCGGCGCATGAAAAACCCCTCCAGGCAGGCGACCAGGACACCGGCGGCACCGGACGATGCTCGCTTATGGCTGCTTCCGTCAGGACCTGACCAGATTCACGGTCCGCCCGTGCACCGGGCCCGGCCGCCAGCCCAAAGGGGTAAGCCGCAGAGTCTACCCATCCCCCCCTCCCCACTCCACACCCCGCCAACCCCCCCACTGCCCATACACTTTCATCTCCCCATGACCCAACCCAAAGACAACCACCCCGCCCCGCCCACCGAGCAAGCCCTCCGCAACCAGATCATCTGGATCCTCCGCGCCACCTTCCTCGTCCTCTCCGTTGTCGTCCTCGCGCTCGGCATCGTCACCGGCTCCACCAACACACCCGGGCTCGCCATCGCCCGCTACTGGTGGCTCGCGCTCGTCATCACCCTCCTCTTCTTTCTCGTCGTCGTCTCGGTGGACCTCCTCACACCCCGCCGAAAACTCTCCGCAATCTCCGCCCTCCTCTTCGGCACCTTCGCCGGGCTCCTCGCCACCCTCGTCCTCAGCTTCGTCATCGATGTCTTCACAAAGACCTACGAGTTCGACATCGCGTTCGCCCAGCCCATCCTCACCATCAAAGTCCTCCTCGGGCTCGGGCTCTGCTACCTCGGCATCACCACCGTCCTCCAAACGCAGGACGACTTCCGCCTCGTCATCCCCTACGTCGAGTTCGCCAAGCAGTACCGCGGCTCGCGCCCACTCCTCCTCGACACCTCCGTCCTCATCGATGCCCGCATCATCGAGATCGCCCGCACCGGCATCTTCACCGCACCCATCATCATCCCCCGCTTCGTCATCTCCGAACTCCAGACCCTCGCCGACTCCCAGGACCAACTCAAGCGCGCCAAAGGCAGACGCGGGCTCGACACCATCGACATGCTCCAGCACTCGTCCGACCTCGATACCTCCATCGACGACGCCTCCCCCGCAGGCGCAGGCGTCGATCAACGCCTCGTGCACCACGCCGCAGCGATCGGCGCCACGCTCGTCACCACCGACGCCGCGCTCGCCAAGGTCGCCACTATCAATGAACTCCCAGTCTTAAACCTCCACGAACTCGCACTCGCCATGCGCACCGCCGCCGCCGCGGGCGACCGACTCTCCATCCGCATCGCCCGCCGGGGTGAACAAGCCGGTCAGGGCGTGGGCTACCTCGACGACGGCACCATGATCGTCGTGGACAACGCCGAGCACGCGATCGGGTCCACCATCGAAGCGATCGTCTCCAGCGCCATCCAGACCGCCAACGGCCGCATGATCTTCGCATCACCAATCAACCAACCAACACCACCCCCGACAACCGAACCACAACCCCAACCAGAGCCAACCCCGCGCACGCCCCCCGAACCCTCTCCAACAATCGGCGCTTCCTCACCCCCCGCTCCCGAACCACAACCCGCACCCACCCCGCCGCGCACACCAACTCCTTCCCAATCCCCCCGCCGCAACCCAAGACGCCGGGGCTGACAAACAATGCCGGGGACCACGTTTCGACCCCGCTCCTTCTCCCCGCCGGGGGAGAAGGTGGTTGAGCGCAGCGAAACCGGATGAGGGGGTTCTTCCTCCTCCTCCTTTCCAAAAAAATCCAAAAAACTCCCCCACCGCTGCAAGAACCACCCCGCAGCGGACGGATTCATTACAGACAGGCAACCACAAAACACACAACCACACACATCTCCACCCACCTCAAACAGACCACAAAGAAAGGAACACACAACCGACCACACCCCCCCACGCACTCCACACAACCGCTTCTCTCCTCCACAACCTTTCTCTCCCTCCTACCGCCTCTTAAAAAAAACACGCTCACGCGTTCCGCAGCCCCGCATCGGTCCCCCGCTTCTGTCGCGGCACACCCATCCGGGCACCAACGATCTGCCGTGAGAAAACACAATAAAAGCCCCCGCGTCCCTCCACGCGGGGGCTTTTTTTCGTGACCCAAATACACACCGGCAGATCCATCGAAAAAACTTCGGTTTCTCCTGTGAGATCTCCACCACACCTCCGGGAATGCTTCCAGACGAGGGCGTCACAAAGTCAACGACGCCCGCCAATCACAACTACCGACGGCCAACTACCCCGCCGCCGGCCCGAGAAACAAGGATCTGCATCATGAAAACCATCACACGAATCGCAATCGTCGCCCTCGCGGCACTCACCACCACCTCCGCACTCCATGCCCAGGTGGACTACAACCGCCGGGCGATCAAGGTCGCTGTCCAGCCCAACGCTGACGGCTCCCACCGCATCACCGGCTTCT
>JAJDDG010000139.1 GCA_029260435.1 Phycisphaerales bacterium
GAATCGGAACCCCGCGCGTGACTTTTCTCCCGCGAGCGATACCATGCTGCCCGCCCACGGGCCGTGGGCGCACCAAAGGCAAATGCGATGACGACGACCAGCGAACAACTCTTCGGTCGGGGTGTCTGTGAGGGATCCCCCCGGGGCGATCGTGAGAATCACGCCGCCGCGCAGGCGGAATTCCTGCTCGACCTCGCCGGTGCGCTGAGCAAGTACGGCGCCCCGGCCCACCGCGTCGAGGACACCATGCACGCCTGCGCCACCCGCCTCGGCATCGCGGCCGAGTTCTTCTCGCTGCCCACATCGGTGCAGGCGACGCTCGGCGAGGGGTGGGACGCGCGGACGTATATCCACCGCGTTGACGCGGGGCATCTCGATCTCTCCAAGCTGGTCGATCTCGACGATATCGCCGTCGGCGTCGAGCGAGGTGATGTGTCGTGCGAAGCCGGTGCACAGCGCGTCCGCGAGATCGACTCGCGCCCGCTCATCTACCCGTGGTGGCTGGTCGTGTCCTGCCATGCGCTCGCGTCCGGGGCTGTCGCCCGCTTCTTCGGGGGCGGCTTGGGAGAGGTGCTCGCGGGCGGCGCAATCGGGCTGTGCGTCGGGCTGCTCATGCTCGTCGCCCTGCGATTTCGCAGGCTGATGCGCGTCGCCGAGTTCATCGCGGGCGCGTGCGCGGCGTTCGTCGCTGTTGCGCTCTCTTCGCGCTTCGGGGATATCAGTGCACAGACAGCGATGCTCGGCGGGCTCATCGTGCTGATCCCCGGGCTGATGCTCACCATGGCGGTGAACGAACTCTCCACCCGCAACCTCGTCTCGGGCACCGCGCGTCTGGTGGGTGCGCTGATGATCTTCGTCATGCTGGGCTTCGGTGTCGTTGTCGGCGAGCGTGCAGCCCATGCCGCGGGCCTCACCGCCCAAGGCGCTGGCGCACCGCTTCCGGCGTGGACAGAATGGGCGGCGCTGCTCACGGCGACCCTGAGTCTTGTGGTGCTCTTTGCCGCCCGCCCGCGCGACACGCCGTGGGTCATCCTCGCGGGCGTCCTCGGGTACACCTGCGCCCGATTCGGTGCCGAGGCGCTCGGCGTCGAGCTCGGCGTGTGCCTCAGCGCGTTCGTGGTCGGCATCGCGAGCAGCATGTTCAGACGCTTCAAAAACCGCCCCAGCGCGGTCATGCTCCTGCCGGGCGTCATGCTCCTCGTGCCGGGCAGCGTGGGTTTCCGGAGCCTCGCCGCGTTTCTGCAAGCCGACACGCTCGCCGGCATCGAAACCGCGTTCGCCGTCATGCTGCTCGCTGTCTCGCTGGTCACCGGGCTCCTGCTCGCCAACGCCATCGCTCCGACGCACCGCGCGATCTGAACCCCCCGCATGTAAACTATTCTTCCGGTGCCACGTCCGCGTGCCGCGGCGCGATTCACCTGGAAGGAACAACCGTACTATGGCGAAGACGCTCCATGCAGCAACATCCGAGTTCAAGAAGATCGATCGTTGCGCCGAACTCGCCCACAGACCGCGCGTCCTGCTCGGGAAAATGGGGCTCGACGGGCACGACCGTGGCGTGAAAGTCATCGCCCGCGCGCTCCGCGATTCGGGCGTGCATGTCATCTACTCCGGCTTGTGGCAGACACCCAAGAGCCTCGCCATCGGCGCACGCGACGAAGACTGCGATGTCATCGCGGCGTCCATGATGAGCAACTCCCACCTCGTGCTCGGCCCGCGCCTGCTCGACGGGCTCAAAGAAATGGGGCGCGCCGATATCCCCGTCCATATGGGCGGCATCCTCCCGCAGGAAGACATCAAGACACTCAAAGACGCCGGCGTCGCCGAGTGCTTCACCACCGGCGTCGGGCTGCTCGATATCGTCGAGGCCACGAAGTCCACTGTGAAAGAGCGCGCGTCGATCGTTGGCACATCGCCCACCGCGCAGCTCGCGCGCGATATCTCAAATGTCCACGATGGAAGGGGCCTCCGCGATGGCGCTCCCCTCCGCAGACCGAAGCGCGTCTTCGGCATCACCGGCTCACCCGGTGCGGGCAAAAGCACACTCGTCGCGGCCCTCGCTTCCGAGCATGCCCGGCGCGCCGAGGGCGACGCTGCTCTCGGGCGTGTCGCCGTTGTGGCGTTTGATCCCAAGAGCCCGATCACCAGCGGCGCGCTGCTGGGCGACCGCTTGCGCGTGGATTTCAATCAACTGGGCGAGGGGGTGTACTACCGCTCGCTCGCGATCGAGGGCGAAGACTACGCCGCGCTCGACAACATCATCCAGCTCATCGGCGGGTGCGAGGGCGGCGACCTGGGCCCGTACGACACCGTGTTCGTCGAGACCGTCGGCGCGGGGCAGAACGAGGTCCGCATCCGAACGCACGTCGATCAGACCGCGGTCGTCCTCGTGCCCGGCATGGGCGACGCGATCCAGATGGACAAAGCTGGCATCTTGGAGATCGCCGACGTCTTCGTCTGCAACAAGGCCGATCATCAAGGGCAGAACGACCTGATGCGCAACCTGAAAGAAATCACCGGGCAGCGCCCCGCGCTCGAGACCGTCGCGACGCACGGCCGCGGCATCGTCGAGCTGTACGACCACCTCATGGCCAGCGTCTGAATACCCGTGCTGATCTTCAAAGACAATCAGGTCCGAACCGATCCGGGCGATCGATGGGGTGAGTACCACCCGATCAACCCGGTTGCGGGCGACCCGCCGCCGCAGGCCGCGCCCGGCGCAAAGCTCATCATCTACTCCGGCACCCCCGCCGACAATCTGTTCGATGCCCACCCGCTGAGTTGGGGCGAGCGCGCACAGCTGGCGTTCATGAGCTGGTGCGAACAGGCGTGCAAACACGGTGCCGAACTCATGGTGCGCACACACGCCCGCCATGTGCTCTGCGATGCGACGCGCTGCATCTCCTTCGCCGAGTGGGTCGCCGAGAAAAAATTACCCATCGGCATCCTGCTCGACCCCGGGGCCCTCATCGAGGCGACCATGAAAGACGATCTCGATGACCACATCGAGCGGATGTTCCGCCTCGCCGGGCGCACTCTCGCGGGCGTCATGCTCGGGACGGGTGAACCGTCCACGGATCTTTCGTTCGCCGACCTCGCCCGAGCTGTCGCGGCTTCTTCTCGGGAGTGGGGGTTCCAGGGCGAGCTGATCGTCGCCGAGGACCATGTAGAGGCAGTGACCAAGGCGTTCGCAGGTATCGCCCAATCCACCTAAACTGCTCCCTCAGACCGAACCGAGGAGCCCCGGCGCATGAGCACCGAATCGACAGTCAATATCAAGCACCCCGTCCCAGCGCTCGTCAAGAAGCGCTTCGGTGACAAGCGCCTCCGCGCGAGCGAATACAACGGGCAGACCACCCTCGTCCTCGAGCCCGGTGATCTGCATGAGGTCATGCAATTCCTCAAGGACGACCCCGAGTGCCGATTCGATTTCCTTTCCGACGTGTTCGGCGTGGACTACAAGGACTACCCCGCAAAGACCCCCGGGCGCTTCGCCGTGGTGTACAACCTCTGCTCGTGCCCGCGCACCGACCGCATCTTCGTCAAGGTCTTCCTCGACCCGTCCATCCCGACCGAGGGCATCGAAGAAGACCCCGCCCTCTGGGTCGATTCTGTCTGCGACATCTGGCCCGGCGCCGAGTGGAACGAACGCGAAACCTTCGACATGTTCGGTATCCGCTTCCGCAACCATCCGGACCTGCGCCGCATCCTCACCTGGAAGGACTACCCCGCTCACCCCCTCCGCAAGGACTACCCCCTCCGCGGGCTCGGCGAACGCGAGAACTACGTGGTCATCGACCGCACCGATGCCTGATCCGTCGGGCGAAGCACCAAAAATAAAAACCGCCGGCCCGGAAGACCGACGGATTGTGGTTGTTTGATTGTTGTCGCTTGTGATTACTTGCGACGACGACGGATCATCGTGAGGCCCGAGAGCCCCGCGATCGCCAGCGTGCCGGGTGTGGG
>JAJDDG010000140.1 GCA_029260435.1 Phycisphaerales bacterium
TCGTTTGCACTCAAGCCTGATGTCGGCGGGGCGCTGATGTTTGCATCTCCTGATACGCCCGGCATGCCGGGTGTGAGCGGGCAGACGGCGTGGGATTTTCTGCCTGAGGGATGGGAAGTAGAGGTTGTAGAAAAAGGGAAAAATGGGGAGCCCTCACCTGTCGCGTCTTCGCCACGACATCCTCTCCCAGAGGGAGAGGGAGGGAGGCGGTGCGTTTCGTTTACAAACGCGCAGGGTGCGGTTGTGCGGGTGACGTTGCCGAGTGATTTCGAGCCCATCACGCAGCTCGAATCCGCGCGGCTGGGGGTCATCACGCCCGAGATGCGGCGCGTGGCGGAGCGGGAGGGGCACCTTACTCCTGAGCAGGTGCGCGACGAGATCGCGGCGGGGCGGCTGATTATTCCGGCGAACCGGGTACACCTTGCGCACCAGCTCGATCCGATGTGCATCGGCAGGGCGAGCAAGACGAAGGTGAACGCGAACATGGGCGCGAGCCCGGTGAGCAGCGGCACCGATGAAGAGGTCGAGAAATTGCAATGGGCGGAGCGGTGGGGCGCGGACACGGTGATGGACCTGTCTACGGGCGGTGATCTTGATGCGTGCCGCGAGGCGATTTTGCGGAACTCGACGGTGCCGATCGGGACCGTGCCGATCTATTCGATGATCATCGGCAAGCAGATCGAGGATCTCGACGAGGAGATGATCCTCTCGACGATCGAGCATCAGGCGAAGCAGGGTGTGGATTACATGACGGTGCACGCGGGGGTGATGCGCGCACACCTGCCGTTTATCAAGGATCGGTTGATCGGGATTGTATCGCGGGGCGGTTCGTTGCTCGCGAAGTGGATGCTTGTGCATAGCAAGGAAAACCCGACGTACACGGCGTGGGACAAAATCTGCAAGATCTTGCGGGAATACGACGTGAGCTTCTCGATCGGGGACGGGCTTCGCCCGGGCGGGCTGGCGGACGCGACGGACGAGGCGCAGCTGCTTGAGCTTGCGACGATCGGCGAGCTGACGGAGCGGGCTTGGGCGCACGGCGTGCAGGTAATGGTTGAGGGACCGGGGCATGTGCCGCTGGATCAGATTGAATACAACATGAAGCTGGAACGGAAGCTGTGTCACGGCGCGCCGTTTTATGTGCTCGGGCCGTTGGTGACGGATGTGTTCCCGGGGTACGACCATATCACCAGCGCGATCGGCGCGACGAACGCGGCGTATCACGGTGCGGCGATGCTGTGCTACGTGACGCCCAAAGAGCACTTGGGGTTGCCCAAGAAGCAGGATGTAAAGGAGGGGTGCATCGCGTACAAGATCGCGGCTCATGCTGCGGATGTTGCGCTGGGGATCCCCGGCACCCGGGACTGGGACGACCAGCTCACGAAGGCAAGGGCAGCGTTGAACTGGCAGAAGCATTTCGATCTGGCGTTTGATACGGATACGGCGCGTGCGCTGCACGACGAGGATCTGGATGTGGACACCGATTTCTGCGCGATGTGCGGGCACGATTGGTGCTCGGTGCGGATCAGCAAGGAGATCCAGGAGTTCGCGAGCGGCAAGGCCGACGGGTTTACGCGGGATGCGGTGGTGCGGAGCGACGCGTTGACGGACGAGCAGCGGGTGATCCTGGAGCAGCGCGGGAACCTCTCGCCCGACGAGATCCACAAGCTCGCGGCGAAGGTGAAGGGGAAGATTGCCAAGGACGACGACGGCAAGGCGACATGCCACTCTGATTTCGTGGATGATGATGGTGCAAAGAAGGTGCAGGGTGGGGAGTCTGGTGAGGGGGGGCTGGTGCAGGTGAATGTGGCGCCAGCGTTCGGGATTCGGAAAGAAGACAGCCTGATCTGACCTCGAAGGGACAAACGAGATGAACAAAGCATTGATTGGATTGGTACTTGGCGCGGGCGCTGCGTGTGGCGCGTTGGTGGTCGGCGGGTGCGCGGCTCCGCAGGGTGAAACCTCGGCGGAGAAACGGGTGTTCGCGAACGACATGGCGCAGCGGACGCTGCGGCGGCTGTACCGCGAGCAGTCCCATGCGCGGGAGCACGTCGAGAACGCGCCGGGGTACGCGGTGTTTTCCAACGTGAAGACGAACTACATTTTCCTGACCGCGGGCAACGGGTACGGGGTGGCGTACGACAACGAGTCGGGCGAGGAATACCAGATGCGGATGGCGCAGGCTGGTGTCGGGCTCGGGCTCGGGATCAAGGATTTTTATGCGGTGTTTGTGTTCAACAAGCGCGGCGCGTTTGAGCGGTTCGTAGATGCGGGGTGGGAGTTCGGCGCGAGCGGGGACGCCGCGGCGCAGGCGGGCGACTCGGGCGGGAGCGCGGGCGCGGCGGACAGCTTCAACGACCCGATCACGGTGTACCAGTTCACGGAGAGCGGGCTTGTGGTGCAGGCCTCGGTCGCGGGGACGAAGTACTGGATCGAAGAAAAGCGGGAGGACTAACGCCCGTTTTCGGTGATCAATTGCACAATGAAAAAAACACCCCGTCATCAACTTGGATGGCGGGGCGTTGTTATGAGAAACCGCTACTTGTAGTGGATGTAGACGTCTCGTGGTTACAAAGGGATTAGCAGGGTCCGGGGTTGCAGGTGCCGAGGCGGAAGAGGACGAAGGAGATGTCGTTCACATCGTTGAAACCGTCGCCGTTGGCATCGCCGGGTCCACATGGACCGTTGTTCTGCCCTAGGCGGAAGAGGACGAAGGAGATATCGTTGACATCGACGAAGCCGTCACCGTTGGCGTCGCCGGCGCAGCCGGGGGGTGTGGCGTTCGCGGAAGTGAAGGAGAAGCCGCGGGTATCGTCCATGATTTCGATCGCGACGATCGATGCTGTGGGCGGGGCACCGGCAGCGGTGGTCTGCAACTGCACCTGCATGCGGCTCGTGCCCGGGATGGGAAGTATGATCGGCGGGCTCACCAGATGCATCTGGAAGATCTCGCCGTTGTCCAGGTGGGCGTAGGTGGAGAGCTGCTTGGTGATTTCGAGCACGCTGTCGAACGGAACGCCGTTGGTATCCAGCGCCTGGATGGCGAGTTGCCCCATGGCGCCGGGCGATTCGTTTTCGAGCCCGGTGGGACCACCGGTGAGACTCAACTCGACGATCTCGACATCGATGACCGGGCGGGGAGAGCTCAGAGCGCCCCGGAAATCGATCTCGTAAGAGACATCAAAGAAACTATCAACGGCCCAGTTCCCCTGGAGTTGGATCTGTTGGCGTCCGTAGTTGTTGTCGAGAGGGAATGCGAAGAAGTCGGCGGGGATGGGTTGGGGGAAACCGTTCACGGCGAACCCGAAGGTGGCTGGATCGGGGATGACATTGACCCAGGCTTCGTCGGTGGGCGAAGGACGGTGGGTGACCACGAGCCCGCCGCCCGTATCGACGAAGACATTCGACGCGGCGCCGGAATCGGGCCAGTCGTAGGAAGGCGCGGCTGCCGTATCGAGGACGTGGGAGACACCCGCGCAAGCGAAGCCGTCGGTGCCATCGGCGAAGAGCCCGTCCACCATTGAAGTGGATTCGGAGCAGGAGCCATTGGCGCACATGCCCCACGATCTGCGGTAGACA
>JAJDDG010000141.1 GCA_029260435.1 Phycisphaerales bacterium
TGCGAAGTCGTCCATTTCGTTGTTCAGGAGGAATCCGAACTCGGGGACGGCGAGGAGGGAGCCCCACTCGGTGTTGATGGTTTCGGTGCAGGCGACGGCGTTGTTGTGTTGATCGATGACGGAGATGTGGGAGGTGCCGGCGTCTTCGATGATCTCGAAGGAGCCTGCGCCGCCGAAGCGGGAGGCGCGGTAGGGGAGAATCTGCTGTGCGCGGGAGTCGATGTAGGCGGGGTCGAGGAGCTGATCAACGGGGATATCTGCGAAGCGAGGATCGGCGAGGTGGATGGCGCGGTCGGCGAAGGCGAGCTGGGATGCCTGGGAGATGAGGTGGATGTAGTCGGCGGAGTTGTGCGGGGCGTTGGCGATGCGGGAGGTGTGGTACTCGAGCATCCTGAAGATTTGGAAGAGGGCGACGCCTCCCGATGACGGGAGGGGCATGGTGTGGATGGTTCTGCCTGCGAAGTGTGTGACGAGTGTGTTTGAGGGGTAGGAGGTGTAGAGATCGAGGTCTTGCGCGGTGATGAGGCCGTTGTGATCTTGCATCGCGTCGACGATCGCTCGTCCGATGGGGCCGGGCTTGTTGAGTGTTGCGTAGAAGGCGTCTTTGCCCTGGTCGGCGATGAGATCGAGCGCGCGGGCCTGCGCGAGGTTGCGGACCGTTGAGAAGCCCGACTCGGTGTGTTGGTATTGCGCGGCGAGTGAGCGGAGGAAATGCTGGGAGGGGTTGGGTTGTGCGCCGGATACGCGGAGCTGGGTTGCGACGGCGCGCTCGAGCTGGCGGGCGAGTTTGACGGAGTGGGCGTCGCAGGTGTGCCCCTGGCGGGCGGCTTCGATCGCGGGTGCAAGGACAGTTGCACGGTCTAGGGTGCCGAACGAGCGGAGGGCGTAGAGCAGGCCGTCTACGGTGCCCGACACGGCGACGGCGCGTGCGCCGACCCGGGAGGCATCCGCGGGGAGATCCAGGTACATGTTTGCGTGCGCGGCGAGGGGGGCGACCTCGCGGTAGTCGATAGCGAGGTTGAGGGGATCCCCCACTGCTTCGGTCTGGGGGTTGTCTGGCATGTGGATGAGCATGAAGCCGCCCCCGCCTATGCCACAGGAGTACGGGCGGACGACGGAGAGTGTGAAGGAAGCGGCGACGGCGGCGTCGATGGCGTTGCCACCCATTCTCAACATTCGGGCGCCGGCTTCGGAGGCGGCGGGGTGGTCGCAGGCGACGGCGGCGACGGGGAATGTGTATTCGGTGAGGGTTGTGGGGGGTGGTTGCTCGGCGATGGGCGGGCGGGCCGCGCACGCGGCGAGGGACATGATGAGGCATGTGGCGAGGGATAAACGGATCATTGGATTGCTCCGTGTGTGGGCGGGGCGGGGGCGGGTTGACGATGATGAGGATACCCTTGGGGCGGGTCGGGGTTGAACATGAAGGGAATGGTGCGATGGGCAAGTACTGGGATTGGTTTCTGCTGTCGATCGGGGTGACGCCTCCAAAGGAAGCGGAGCGCGATAAGTGGGAGGAATGTCGGCTCGAGAAGCGCGAGGAGAAAGAAGCGAGCCTGCGCGCGTATGACTGCGAGCAGGAAGCTGAACACGAAGAGGTGCGGGGTTAGTCCGCTTCGAGGGTGACGATCTCGAACTTGTCTACATCGACGAGGCCCTTGTCGGAGAGTTTTAGACTCGGGATGACGGGCAGGGGCATGAAGCTGAGGGGCATGAAGGGGTCGTGGTGCGGGCAGCCCAATGATGCTGCGGCTTGCAGCAGCGCGGTTTGTTGTTCGATGACGGTTTGCGCTGGTTGATCGGACATGAGCCCGGCGATGGGGAGGGGGAGAACGGCGCGTACTTTGCCATCGACTGCGACTGATTGGCCGCCGTTTGTGTCTACGAGCGCGCGCGCGGCGGCGAGCATGTCTTCGTCGTTGGTACCGACAACTGCGAGGTTGTGCGCATCGTGGCCGACGGTTGAGGCGATTGCGCCGCGCTGGAGCTTGAATCCCTTGATGAATCCGAGCCCGATGTTGCCGGTGCCTTTGTGTCGTTCGATGACGGCGATCTTGAGGATGTCGCGGGAGGTATCGGAGATGGCGTTGCCGGCCGCGTCTGTGGTTGGGGAATCGGTGAGGTGCTCGGTGACGAGCTGGTGGGGGTCCATCCCGATGACCCTGATCTGCGCATTTTTTGAGGAGAGCGGGACGCGTAAGGATGCTTCGGAGAGGTCTGCCGGGAGGGTGACTCGGGCTTCGGGGTATGGAGCCAGTGGTTTTGTGGGGCCGATGTAGTCGCCGTTTTGCGCGACGAGCATGCCTTTGCAGAAGACGGTGTGGGGTTGGAAATCTTTGGGGTCGTCGAAGAGGCAGCAGTCCGCCCAGCGGGAAGGAGCGATCGCGCCGAGGTCTGGCCGGCGGAAGTGGTGGGCGGTGTTGGAGGAAGCGATCATGAATGCGGTTGGCGCATCGAGGCCCATCGCGATGGACTGGCGGATGATGTTGTCGATGTGCCCGTCGTCCTGGAGGTCCGCGGGGTGGCGGTCGTCTGTGCAGAACGAGATGAGATGCGCGGTGTCGGGGGTGATGATGGGGAAGAGCGCTTCGAGGTTGCGTGCTGCGGAGCCCTCGCGGATGAAGATGCGGATGCCCAGCGCGAGTTTTTCCTGCGCTTCGGCGAGGGTGGTGCACTCGTGATCGGAGGAGATGCCGGCGGCGGCGTATGCCTGGAGGTTGTCACCCGAGAGGGCGGGGGCGTGTCCATCTACGAGGCGATGGGCGAGCCCGAGGTTTACTTTGTCGAGCACGTCGGGGAGGGCGAGGAAAACTCCCGGGAAATTCATCATCTCGGCGAGCGCAACAACGCGGGGGTCATCGAAGAGGGGCGCGAGGTCTTCGGCGGAGAGGTCTGCGCCGGAGGTTTCGAGTGGGCAGGAGGGGACGCAGGAGCTGGCGCCCCACATGGCGTGGAATGGGAGGTCTTCGGCGTCTTGCATGAGGTAGCGGATGCCTTCGAGGGCGAGGACGTTTGCGATCTCGTGGGGGTCGAAGACGGCGGCGGTTGTGGCGTGGGGCAGGGCGAGCGCGACGAAGCGCGAGGGGGGGAGCATGGTGGACTCGACGTGCATGTGCGCATCGATGAGCCCGGGTGCGCAGTAGCACCCTGCGGCGTCGTGGGATTGTTTGGCTTTGTGCTTGTCGGGGGTGACCGCGGCGATAATGCCGTCGCAGATGTAGATGTTTGTCGGGTCGGTGATCGAGCGGTTGAAGACATCGATTACACGAGCGTTGGTGATCGCCAGATCCGCGGTCCCTCCGCTCTCATCGCCCCGGGCGACTGCCATGAGACGGGGGGTGATGGTGCGGGCGGAGGCTTGGGGGGGTTGGTTCATGGGGTGGTCCGTGTTTTTGTTTGAGGAAGATGGCATACGATAGCGGCGAGGGCGGTTGGTCCGGGAGAGAGGCAATATGAGCGAGCCGGTACACAAGATGCAGTGCATGGAGATCTGGGGGGGGAACGAGGCGGCGAGCAGCGCGCTGAGCACGCCCGGGATTGATCTGTGGGTGCATGCTGAGCCGTTTGGGGAGGGGGAGAGCGGGGGCGATATCCACTATGTTTCGGCGTGCGCGGCGGGGAAGATCGCCCGGATTGTTGTGGCGGATGTGTCGGGGCATGGGGCGGATGTGAGCGAGCTCGCGCGGGCGCTGCGCGGGTTCATGCGCAAGAACATCAACACGCCCGACCAGCGGAAGCTGACGCGGCAACTGAACAGGGCGTTTCACAGGACAGCGAAAGACGGGAAGTTTGCGACGGCGCTGGTGGTGAGCTATTTCGCACCGACGGATGAGTTGATCATGGTGAACGCGGGGCACCCGCGGCCCATGCTGTACCGCGCGGGCGAGGGGCGGTGGATGGTGATCACGGAGGAATTGCGGAGCGAAGGGAAGGCTTCTGGGCTGCCTCTGGGGATCATCGAGCCGACGGAGTACGCGCAGCAGGCGGTGAAGCTGGAGCGCGGGGACATGGTGGTGATCTGCACGGATTCGGTGACGGAGCGCCGGGGCGAGGATGGTCAGCTTCTTGGTGAAGAGGGGCTGATTGATCTGCTGGGTGGGATGGACGCGGGGAAGCCCGAGGAGCTGGTGGAGGGGTTGGTCGCTCGGATCAAAGCGATGCAGAACGGGGAGGTGGTGGATGACGATCTGACGGTGATGCTGGTGCACCACAACGGCGGCGAGGCGGAACGCCAGAGCATCGGCGAGGCGCTGACGGCGATGGCGAAGATGATGGGGCTGGTGAAAGTGTAGGGACCAGGCATCAGGCACCGGGCACCAGGAGGAGGAAAGAGAACGTCCCCCTCACCCGCGTCCCGACATATCGGGACTTGCCCCGCCTCCGGCAGATCTTCGACCTCTCTCCTCCGCCACGGCGGATCTACGACAGGGGAGAGGGTGCAGAGAAGACAAATCCGAAGTCAGTTTGTGACGTCACGGACACGACGGGCGGTTTCTTGAGGTTCGCCCGGGCGGTCTGCGTCGGCGGGGGGCGGGGCGGACGCGGAGCAGGCGGCGAGGCAGCACAGGGTGAGAATGATGAGCGCGGTGCGCGCGGCGGGTATCATCGGCGCAGCGTATCACGGGTGAACCGGTGCGGGCAGGAGACAGGTTGTGACGATCGGCGCGGATATCTTTGGGCAGGCGAGGGCGCTTGTGGGGATGGTGCATGTGGGCGCGATGGCGGGGACGCCGCGGTGCGCGCACGGGATCCAGGAGATCGCGGATCGGGCTCGGAAGGAAGCGACGCTTCTTGCGGAGGGGGGGTTCGATGCGGTGATCATCGAGAATATGCACGACGTGCCTTATCTGAGGCGGGAGGTCGGACCCGAGGTGGTTGCGGGGATGTCGATCGTGGCGAGCGCGGTGCGGGATGCGGTGGCGTGCCCGGTTGGTGTGCAGATCCTGGCGGGGGCGAACCGGGAGGCGGTCGCGGTTGCGCACGCGGCGGGGCTTGGGTTTATACGCGCGGAGGGGTTTGTGTACGCGGCGGTTGCGGACGAGGGGATTCTCGAAGAGGCTGACGCGGGGCGGCTCATGCGCTACCGGAAGATGATCGGCGCGGAAGATGTGCGGGTGATCTGTGACATCAAGAAGAAGCACAGTGCGCACTCGATCACGGCGGATGTGACGCTCGCGGAGACGGTGCGGGCGGCGGAGTTTTTCTGCGCGGACGGGGTGATCGTGACGGGGGTCTCAACGGGACGCCCGACGAGTCTGGATGATCTGCGCGAGGTGCGCCAGGCGACGAAGCTGCCGGTTGCTGTTGGGAGCGGCGCGACACCCGACACGCTGCGGGAGTTGTTTGAGTACGCGGACGCGGTGATTATTGGGTCGTGGTATAAGGCCGGTGGGCGGTGGGAGAATGATCCGGATCCGGCGCGGGTGGAGCAGCTGGTGAAGGCTGCGGATCGGGTGCGGTTGTAAGAGGGCGGTGGGGATCGGGAAGATGCTGTTCTCATGTGACGCTGCGCGTCACGCTTTTCTGAGGAAGGGATATCTGGGATGCTTTTCTGTTGCGCTTACCTATTCAGGCACATGAATGCATCTGGATATAGACTCAGCACCAACGCATATGAATAACTACGAAGCATCGCAGGCCCACTACTACCGCGGTGTAGGGCTGCTCGAGGCTGAGAAAGCCAAAGAAGCCGTGGAAGCATTTCGTGATAGCTGGGCACTGGATGAACATGCAGCGGCTGCGTTTCGACTCGCTCACTGTCTGGAATTGCTGCGCGATGAGGCGGCGGGTGAGTGGTTCGCCAAGGCGTACGAAGCGAATCCGAACAACAGCAATGGTGCGATTCGGTATGCCGAATGGATGAGTAAGCGTGGGGAAGTTGAACAGGCGCGAGCAATCGCGCAACGGATTATCAATCGCCATACCGATTACGGTCCGGCGAAACGGCTGCTTGAACAGCTTGATTCGTAAGTTGACTTTCGCTGACAATTTTCATGTGACGCTGCGTCACGGATTGGGGAACTCCCTCACCCGGTTTCGCTGCGCTCAACCACCCTCTCCCCCGAGTGGAGAGGGTGCGGAAGAAGACATGCTCGCGCTAAAGCGTGAGCATGGCACCCAAGAATATGGAGCACTGACCCGGTGACGGGTCAGTGGCACGGGGAAAAAAGACATGCCCGCGCTGAAGCGTGGGCATGCCACCCGATGATTCAAGCTTGGTGTCTTGCTACGCGATTCCGGGGCCGGCGATGCCGCCGCCGACACCGCCCGCGCCACCTGCTCCGCCGGTTGCGCCGCCGGCATTGCCTCTTGGTCCGCCCGCGCCGACGGGTTGGGGTTGAGGATTCGGGGGGATCGAGGGGCCTGCCTGTCCGCCGGGGGGGGTGATCTGCGGGACGACACGGAGGCGGAAGAGGTATTCGGTGATTCGGTCGCGCATGGTTTCGAGGAGCTGCTGGTACATGCGTGCGCCCTCGCGTTTGTATTCGATGCGGGGATCCTGCTGCGAGAATGCGCGGAAGCCGATGGTGTCGCGGAGCTGGTCCATCTGGTAGAGGTGGTCCTTCCACGCGGGGTCGAAGACTTCGAGGAGGACGAAGCGTTCGAACTGGACGAGTTCGGCGCGGAGGATGCCCTCGACGCGGGCGCGGACCTGCGCTTCGCGGTCCTCGCCCTGGAGGCGGAGCACCCAGTGCGGGAGTTCGATGTCGTACTCGGTTTTGAAGTGTGCGACGAGTTGTTCAGACGTTTTGCATGCAACGGCGGCATCGATCGCCTGTTCGAGTTTGCCGGATTCGATGTATTGCTTTTGAGCGCGGACGAGGTCGTCCTGGATCTGCTGGGGCATTTTCGTGCGGAGGATGGAGTCTTCCCACTCGAGGCCGTAGCGCTTGTTGACCCATTCGACGAGGTATGCGCCGGCCTGCTCGGGGGATTGGCGCATGCGTGCCATGGTCATCTGCATCTGGAAATCGACGGGGTATTCGGCTTCGCGTTTGTCGTAGGCATCGCGGACCTTGTCGAGCACGAGGTCAACGATCTCTTCGTGGGTTTCCTTCTCGGCGACCTTCTCGGGGTCGAGCTTGACGATCAGGGAGTGTTCGAGCCACTTGCAGAGTTGGAGGGGGCCGTAGTTTTCGGCGAGGAACTGGTCGATGCCTTCGAGGTCTGCACCGTCGATTTGTTGTGAAGCGGCGTTGAGGAGTTGGGCCTTGATCTCGGCGGTTGAGTGTTCGTGCACGTCGGCGGCTTTGATTTCCACGGCGAAACGGTCTTCGGCCCAGCGGGAGAATCCGGCGAGATCCTGGTCTACCGGCTCGGAGCCTTCGGCGAGGTATTCGCCGATGGTGACATCGATCTCGTGGCGGGCGTCGTCCACTGCTTCGCGGCGGATGAGGCGGTCCATGTCCTCGGCATCTTTGCCGCGGAGGCGGTCGATGGGGATGGAGCAGTTGAGCTTTTCGCGTGCGAATTCGGCGACGCACTCGGCGAAATAGTCTTTGTCCAGGAATCGCCCGACGGCGTTTACCGCAGCGGCCTCGACGAAATCGAAGATCATCTCGCGGAGGTCGCGCCCTTCGAGGGCACGCTGGCGCTGGGCGTAGAAATCCTGGCGCTGGTGCTCCATGACCTCGTCGTACTCGAGGATATTTTTGCGGCCGTGGAAGTTGCGTTCTTCGACCTTGCGCTGCGCTCTGACGATGGACTTGGAGAGGATGGGGTGCTCGATCGCGTCGCCCTCTTTCATGCCCAGCCGGGAGAGGATTCGGGTGGTGGTATCGCCGGCGAACATGCGCATGAGGTCGTCGTCGAGCGCGACAAAGAATCGGGAGGAGCCCTGGTCGCCCTGGCGGCCGCAGCGGCCTCTGAGCTGGTTGTCGATACGTCTTGATTCGTGGCGTTCGGTCCCGATGACGTGGAGCCCGCCGAGCTGCTCGATCGATTCGGTCCACGAGATGCGGTGGAGTGTGAATCGGCCCTGTTCGTCGAGCGCGGTGCGGCATTCGTCGGCGGACATGGACTGGGTTTTCTTTTCTTCGAGCCATGTGTATTTGACGGCCCAGTGGCGGAGGAGGGCGAGTCCGATTTCGTCGGGGCTCATCTGCTCGACGTCGCGTTTGTTCATCCCGAGTTCTGTCGGGGCGACCTTGGCGAAAACCTTTGCGCGGAGGGTTGTTTCGTCGTCTTCGACGGAGAGTTCGCGGGGTGCGATGGAGCGTTTGAGCCAGTGCTCGCGGAGCTGCTCGCGGGAGAGTTTGGAGAGCTTGATATCGGTGCCTCGCCCTGCCATGTTCGTGGCGATCATGACGGCGCCGAGGTGCCCGGCGCTCTCGACGATGTTTGCCTCGCGTTCGTGCTGCTTGGCGTTGAGGACGTTGTGGTTGATGTTGTATTTTTTCGAGAGCATCTTCGCGAGCATCTCGCTCTTCTCGACGCTGGTGGTGCCGACGAGGACGGGGCGGCCCGTATCGTGGAAGGCTTTGATCTCGTCGACGATGGCTTCCCACTTGTCCTTTTCGGTGAGGTAGACGACGTCGTCATGGTCTTCGCGGATGACGGGGACGTTTGTCGGGATGACAACGACATCGAGCCCGTAGATATCGTGGAGTTCCTGGGCTTCGGTGTCGGCGGTGCCGGTCATGCCCGCGAGCTTCTTGTACATCTTGAAGAAGTTCTGAATGGTGATCGAGGCGACGGTCTGGGTTTCCTGCTTGACCTTGACGCCTTCCTTTGCCTCGATGGACTGGTGGAGGCCGTCGGACCATTGGCGGCCGTACATGGGGCGTCCGGTGTTCGGATCGACGATGACGATGGACATATCAGTCTGCCCGGTCTGCTGATCGGGGACGGGGAGGATGACGTAGTCCTTGTCTTTGACGTAGACGGCGTGTGCTCGGAGTGCCTGTTCGAGGAGGTGGGGGACGTCGGTGTTTTCGCCGACGTAGAAGGAGCCGACGCCTGCTTGCTTCTGGGCTTCGTCGGTGCCCCGGTGGGTGAGGTGGACGGTTTTGCGTTCTTCCTCGATCTCGAAGTACTGGACGAACTGGTCGCGGGCCTCTTGCAGGATCGGGAGTTGTTTGTTCGCGTCTTCGAGTTTTTTCTGGAGCGCCGGGACGGCTTCCTTCTCTCGGGCGTTGCGTATATCGCCCTCGGTGCCTTTGATCAGGTTTTTGCACTGATCGACATTCTTGTCCGCGTCGGTCCATGGCTTTTGGATTTCGACGAGTTGCTTGGCGAGATTGTCGGCGAGTTCGTAGCGCGGCTGATCTTCGTGGGCGGGGCCCGAGATGATGAGTGGTGTTCGGGCTTCGTCGATAAGGATGGAGTCCACCTCGTCAACGATGGCGTACTCGCGGACGCGCTGGACCTGCTGGTCCACCGAGCGTTTCATGTTGTCGCGCATGTAGTCGAAGCCGAACTCGGCGGTGGTGCCGTAGACCAGGTCGCACTCGTACATGCGGCGTTTGATGTCTTCGGACTGCATGTGCGAGGGGTGGATGGCGCCGATGGTGAGCCCGAGCGCGTGGAAGTATGGGAATGTCCAGTCGCGGTCGCGCTGGACGAGGTAGTCGTTGACGGTGACGACGTGGACCTTGAAGCCTTCGATGGAGGCGAGGTACGCGGCGAGCGGAGCGACGATGGTTTTGCCTTCGCCGGTTTTCATTTCGGCGACCCTGCCCTGGTAGAGGACGACGCCGCCGATGAGCTGGACATCGAAGGGGCGGGCACGGAAGGGGGGGCGGGATTCGGGGAAGAGCTCGCGGACGGCGTCGTAGATCTCCAGGGGGATGTCGATCCACTGCCACGCGGGGACGGGCTCCTCGCCGCCCAGGAGATCACCCTCGGGCGCACGGTCCTGGGCGGCATCGATCTTCGCGAGGGTTTGGTCGTACAGCGCTTTGATATTCGCGGGGAGCTGGTCGGCGGGGAAGGCTTCGCGGTGTTTGGGGTCGAAGATGTTGCGGATGCCGACGGCGCGGTCCATCGCTTCGCGTGCGACGGCGAAGGCGTCTATGAGGAGGTCGCCGGCTGACTCGCCCTGCTTGAAGCGTTCGCGGAAGTCTACGGTTTTGGCGCGAATCTGCTCGTCGGTGAGTGAGCGGATGTCTGATTCCTGCGCCGAGATCTGATCGACGCGTGTGGTGTAGCGTTTGACGAAGCGTTCGTTGCGCGAGCCGAAGAGCTTGTTGATGATCGGTCCGACGAGTGGGATGTCCTGGCCCATGATTTATCTTTCGGTGTGATGGCGGGCGCGGGGGTGGTACCCGGTGCGCACGCGGGGGTGGGTTTTATTTGTTTGGATTCGACGTTGCCTTGTGGTCTTGCTGGGGGATGGTCTCAGCAGGACGGGGGCGGCAGGTCGATCAGCGACGCGCGGAGCGCGGCGCGGCGGGTGGGCGAGACGAGAGCGGGTGCTTCGTGCATCCGCGGGGCGTCTGGGACGACGGCGACGGCGGTGCCCGATGGCACGCGATCGGCGACGAGGAGCCCGAGCCAGGTCGCGGCGAGCGAATCGGCGGCGTGGCGGGAGGTGGCTTGGGATAAGACGGTGTGGACGCGGGCGGACTCGCGGCAGGCGTTCGCCTCGGCGGCGAGGATTGATGCTGGGACCAGCATGAACATCGCGAGCACGACGGCGTACCGTCCGATGGGGGCGGTGGGTCGGCGTTCTGTGGCTCGTGGTGCGGTGGACATCCGGGGGAAGTATCGGCTCGGGTTGGGCATCGGGCAAGCCCGAGGGGGGGCGAAAGAGCCATAAGGTGTGGAACCGTAGGGCTGTGTGCCCGAAAATGAGTGGTAGGACGGGGGGAGGGCAATCGGGGCGTGCGGCGGGGCGTTGAGCGGTCGGGGCAGAAAGGACGAAGATCGGCGTATGGGACAGTCCACGGCAGCCAATGCGGACCCGATGCGGGCGATCGAGGGGGAGCGGTTTGGGTTCGCGGAGGCCCGGCACCTGCTGATGCGGGCGGGGTTCGGCGGGACGCCCGAGCAGATCCGGACGCTTGCGGCATGGGGGCCCGAGCGGGCGGTGGAGCACCTGCTGGATTGCGGGGCTACAGATGCGTATGGGTGGCCCGGCGAGAACGAGTTTGATGGGACGATTATCAAGCCGCTGAAGCAGGTGGAGCAGCGGGAGTTCAAGCGGGCGCGGGAGACTCAGGACGAGGATACTGTCGCGCGGTTCCGCGAGCGGCGGCAGAAGATGCAGCGCGAGGATCGCAAGCAGGCGAAGGAAGTGCAGCGGTGGTGGCTCGGGCGGCTGATCGAATCACCGAGGCCTCTCGAAGAAAAAATGACACTCTTCTGGCACGGGCACTTCGCGACGAGCTACCGGAAGACCGAGAACAGCTACCACATGTTCCAGCAGAACCAGTTGTTCCGCTCGCACGCGCTGGGGAACTTCGGCTCGCTTTTGCATGCGATTATCCATGACCCGGCGACGCTCAAGTACCTCGACAACATCATGTCCTCGAAGGAGGAGCCGAACGAGAATCTCGCGCGGGAACTGATGGAGTTGTTCAGCCTGGGAGAGGGCAACTACGCGGAGCGGGATATCCGGGAGGGGGCGCGGGCGCTGACGGGGTACACCTACCGGGGCAATGATTTTCTGTACCGCAGGGGTCGGCACGACACGGGCGTGAAACGGATCCTCGGCAAGAGCGGCGCGCTGGATGGCGACGGGTTCGTGATGGCGATCCTTGAACAAAGGGTCTGCGCGGAGTTCATCGCTTCGAAGCTCTACCGTTTCTTCGTGGGCGAGATCCCTGAGGGCAAGGGTCAAGCAGCGCAGGGTGTGCGGCGGTTTGTACGGCGGATGGCGGGGACGCTTCGCGGGTCGAAGTACGCGGTGAGACCGATGATGCGTGAGCTCTTGCTGAGCGAGCATTTCTACGACGCGGAGCACCGGCTGACGAAGATTAAATCGCCGGCGGAGCTGGTGATCGGGGCGATCCGTTCGCTGCGGACCCCGACGCGTAGTCTGGATATTTTGAATGAGGCGATGAAGCTGATGGGGCAGAGTCTGTTTATGCCGCCGAGCGTGAAGGGATGGGACGGGGGCAGGGCGTGGATCAATACGAGCACGTTGTATGTTCGTCAGAACGTGATGACGTATCTGCTGACGGGCGTGGTGCCCAGCGGTGTTGGCGGCGGACGAGGTGGCATGATGCGGCTCGCGGGGAGGAAGCAACGGCGCGGCGGGGGCGAGGACCGGTACGACCCGAAGG
Source organism: Phycisphaerales bacterium (assembly GCA_029260435.1). Classification (GTDB taxonomy): domain Bacteria; phylum Planctomycetota; class Phycisphaerae; order Phycisphaerales; family UBA1924; genus OFTM74. The sequence continues at coordinate 12,225 of JAJDDG010000141.1, forward strand.
TTGTGCTGCGCGGGCTCGGGGCGGGGACGGGTGATATCGAGCGGGCGGCGGGCGAGCTGTTGACATTCATGCTCGGCGGCGAGGTGAACGAAGAGCGGCACGGTGCGCTAGTTGCGTTCGCGAGGGAAGCGGAGGGAGAATCGTTTGAACATATTCTGATCGGGATGATGAGCCTGGTGGCGGTGATGCCGGAGTACCAGCTCACATGATGTGCGCGGAGGAGTTGTGATGGATCGGCTGATCGACAGCACCTATACAAGACGGGCGTTCATCGGTCGCGGGCTCACACTCGCTTCTGCGGCGGCGACGACACCCTGGTTCCTGCACGCGAGCGCGCGGGTGATCGCGGCGCAGCCGGGCGTGATCGGGAGCCGGGCGGGTGTGCCGGACGATCGGGTGCTGGTTGTTGTGCAGCTCGCGGGTGGGAACGATGGGCTGAACACGGTGGTGCCGTTCCGGATGGACGAGTACTACAGGGCACGAAAACAGATTGCGATCCCGAAAAACGATGTGATCCGGCTTGATCCGAAGCTGGACATGGGGCTGCACCCGAAGCTGAGCGGGCTCAAGAAACTCTACGACGATGGGCTGTTGAGTGTGGTCCAGGGCGTGGGGTATCCGAACCCGAATCGTTCACATTTCACATCGATGGATATCTGGCACACCGCGGACACGGACGCGACGGGGGACGGGTGGCTCGGTCGGTACTTCGATAACGAGTGCTCGGGCAAGGCGGGCGGTTGCGAGCCGGACGCGGGGATCGCGATCGGCAACGAGGCGCCGCTTGCGATGGAGGGGCGAGCGTTTAGCGCGGTGAACTTCGAGACGGCGGATATGTTTGAGTGGAGCGGCAAGGGGCTGCACGAGGGGATGAGTGATGCGTACCACGGGATCGTGGATACGGGCGTGACGGGCGGGGTGGATGAGCATTCGAACGCGGCGTTTTTGATGCGCACGGCGATGGATGCGCGGGTGAGTTCCGATCGGATCCGCGCGACGGTGGATGATGCGCGGGTGAACAAGTACCCGAGGAACGGGACGCTCGGGAAACAACTCGCGATGGTCGCGGCGATGATCCGCGGCGGGCTCAAGACGAGGGTGTATTACGTCACACATGGTGGCTTTGACACGCACGCGGGGCAGGGCGGGAGTAACGGGAAACATGGGAACCTGCTCGGGCAGCTCGGCGGTTCGCTCAAGGCGTTTTACGATGAGCTGGGGCAAGCGGGAGAGAGCGGGCGCGTGCTGACGATGTGCTTCAGCGAGTTCGGCAGACGGGTAGCGCAGAACGGGAGCAACGGGACGGACCACGGTGCGGCGGCGCCGATGTTCCTCGCGGGCCCGATGGTGCGCCCGGGTGTGCTGGGGACGCATCCGTCTTTGCGCGATCTTGATAACGGGGATCTGAAGTTCGGCGTGGATTTCAGGAGTGTGTACACGGCGGTGCTGGAGCGGTGGATGGGCGCAGATGCGCGGAAGGTGCTGGGCAAGCGGTTCCGCGAAGCGAAGGTGCTGCGGGTGTAAAGAAGGCATCAGGGATCAGGCACCGGGCATCAGGAAGAGAAAAAATGGGGTTAGAAGAAGAACACTGACCGGAAGACCGGTCAGTGGCACGGGAGTTGACCATAACGTGATCGTGGTTCAGGCTGCGCCTGTACCACGGCACCCTGCTGCGTGATCAAGCGGTGGCACCCGACGTATTCGCAATGTCAGAGGCCGATGCTTTTGAGGAAGGGTTCGATGGAGCGTTCGCGTTTGAGGAATGCGCGGATGGATTCGTTGACATCGCGTGCGCCGCCCGTCGCGTAGATCTCGTCGCGGAGTCGCATGCCGATGTTCTTGTCCATGTATCCGCCTCGGGATTTTTCGAAGACGGTCGCCATGTCTGCGGCGATGGCGTCTGCCCAGGCGTAGCCGTAGTAGGAGGCGGAGTACCCGGCCATGTGCCCGAATGTGGCGGAGAAGCTGGTGCCCTCTGGTGGGGCGAGGAAGACATCGCCCATTGCTTTGTTGAGCACCTTGCCCGCGTCAACGGATTGCTTTGCGGTGTGGAGGCGGAGGTCGCCGATGCCGAAGCAGAGCTGGCGGCGGTAGAAAGTGGCGACGGTGGCGAGCTTGGCTTCCTGCATGCGCGCGAGCACGGCGGGTTCGATCTTGCGTGATGGATCCTGGTAGTGCCCGGCGAACTTGTTGAGGACGCCCGTGTCCCAGATCCAGTTTTCGAGCATCTGTGATGGGGCTTCGACGAAATCGCGCGGGACGCCCGTGCCTGCGAATCGTCCGGTCTTGGCGCGGGTGACGATGGAGTGGAGCGCGTGCCCGAATTCGTGGAAGAGTGTTTCGACCTCGGTGTGCAGGAGAAGAGAGGGTTTGTCGCCGACGGGGGGTGTGAAGTTGCAGACGAGCGCGACGACGGGGCGCTGATAGCGCGAGGGTGTGAGCTGTTTGCCGGTGATGATGTCGAACTGGGCGAAGTGCTTGTACTTGCCGTCGCGGGGGAACATGTCCAGGTAGAACATGCCGAGTGGTTCGCGGGTTTTGGCGTCGGACGTGACAAAGAGGCGCAGGTCGTTCACCCACTTCTGCGGCGGCTCGATCTCAGTGAACTCGAGCCCGAAGATGGTTTCGTAGACATCGAACATGCCGTCGAGGGTGCGGTCGAGCGGGAAGAAGACGCGGAGTTCCTCGGCGTTGACAGAGAACTCACGCTTGGCGATTTCGTTCTGGTAGTACCGGAAATCCCAGAGGTAGAGCTTGCAGTGGGGGTTGCCCGTGTCTTTGGCTTTCATGCTGCGCATGCGCTCGATCTCGGTATCGAACTTGGGCTGGAGACCTTCGTTGAGTTCTTCGAGGAAGGACAGCGCGGTGTCGCCCGAGCCGGCCATGAGGATCTCGGTGCGGTAGTCGGCCCATGAGTTGTAGCCGAGCATGGTGGCGACCTCGCGGCGGAGGCGGACCATTTTGTTGAGGACGGGGGCGTTTTTATCCTGGATGATGGAGTAGCGGGCGAGCTTGAGGTTCTTCCTGGTTTCCTCGCGTGGGCAGGAGTTCATGACCGCCATGTACTGCGCGACGTTTGTCACCGCGATGACATACTGGTCGCCCTCGCGGGGGAGTTGTTCGAGGACGGATTCGGGTGTGCCTTCGAGCTCGTAGGGCATGAGGCGGAGTTCGAGTTTGGCGTCGGCGATGTTCTTGGAGAAATCGGTGGTGGTGCGGGAGAGCTGTTTCTGGAGGTCTTCGAGTATGGCGCGTGTGGCTTTGTCGAGGTGCATGCCGGCGCGGCGGTAGTCGCGCATGGTGTGCTCGAGGAGTCTCGCCATCTCGTCGGTCGGCGCGGCGCGCGATCCGGCTTCGACCATGTTCGCGTACGTGTTGCAGGTGGTGTAGACATCCTCGCGGTACCCGGCTTCGACAAGCCAGTCGGACATGTCCTTGACCTGCTGGGTTGCGGCGTTGCGGACACTTGCGCTGGGGGAGGTTTCCTTGATGAGGTAGATGCGCGAGAGGGTGGTGTTGAGTTCGTAGTAGATATCGTCGAGGGCGAGGATCGTGGAATCGAAGTTGATGAGGGCGCGGTCCTGCGCGGCGAGTGCATCCATGCGGGTGTCGGCGGTGCGCATCGCTTTGTTCGCGGCCTGCTCGATCGCCTGTTGCGTGTCTTCGAAGATGGGCATGGAGAGGACCGCGTTGTGCTGCTGGGCGAGCGCCTGGAACTCGGCGAACGAGGAGGGCTCGGGCATGTGGCGGATGACAGCCTGGCGGCGCTGTTCCTGCATGGAGGAACAGGAGATTGCTGCGAGGCTTGCGGCGGCGATGCTCAGCAGGATGATGCGGTTCATGGTGGTTTCTCCTGGGGGTGGCTTGCCAGTCTAGCGGGCGGGGCGGTCGGAATCCTGCTTTTTCATGATGAACAGGTAGTTGAAGCCGCGGAGGAAGTAGTTGCCCTCGACGGCGGCTCTGTTCCAGTTGCCTTTGGAGAGTTTGGCGTTCTGGCGGACGACAGCGATGATATCCACCGGGCGGAATTGCTCGCGCATGATCGAAAAAAGTTCGAAACCGATGGGCATGAACGGCTGATTTTTCTTGAACGAGTCGGAGACGTACAACGCCATGTAGCGGCGGTTTTTCAGCACGCGGTGGCACTCGGTGATGACATCGCGCATCGCGTCGTAGTACGCGGTGCCGGCGTCCTGCCCGAAGGCGGGGAGCTTGCCGATGCAGCGGGGGTCGTCGGTGTATTCGATGTGGGTTGAGTAGGGCGGATCGATAAAAATGAAATCGGCTTTGGCGTCTTCGAGCGGGAGCTTGCGTGCGTCGGCGCGGAAGATGTCTTCACGGGTGGGGCCGAGGTCGTAGCCGAGCGCGCGTCGGTTGAGGTCGCGGGCGACATCGATTGTTGTCCCCGAGCCGCACATGGGATCGACGATGAGGTCTTTCTCTCGGGTGTATCGCTGAAGACATTGCCAGATGACCCAGCTCGGTGTTGCGCCGGTGTAGTTTTTGTCGCCCTGGATTGTGTCGGCGTAGTGCTGGGAGGGGTACTCCCAGAGGGTGGTGGAGAAGACTTTGAGCGGCGGCTTGGAGAAGGGTTCGCGCCTGGTGCGCTTCTTCGGTGGTGTCTGGCGGGGTGGTTTCACCCTGCGGTACCCTCGAGCGCGGCGATGATGAGTGCGCGAGCTTCGGCGAGGGGCTTGTGGATCTTTGCGCCGGCGGCGTGGACATGACCGCCGCCGTTGAACTGCTGGGCGAGGGTGTTGACATCGATGTGGTCCGGGCCCGCTTTGGAGCGGAAGGAGACCTTGGACATTTCTGGGTCCACCTCGGTGATCACGGCAACGGCACGGACGGAGGCGACGGACTGTGGCAGGTCGGCGAGCCCGCCGACGTCGTCCATCGATACGCCGCACTCGTCTGCATCCTGCTGGGAGATTGTGATGACGGCGGCGGCGTCGTTGGCGAAGAGCTGCATGTTGTTGAGCGCGCGTGTGATGATGCGGAGGCGGGAGACGTCGTCACTCTGCTCGACGAGTCGGTAGAGGGCGTTGTGCTGTACGCCCGCGTCGATGAGATCTGCGGCGAGGCGCATGGTGTCCGGGGTGACACTCGAGTATCGGAAGAAGCCGGTGTCGGTCGCGATGCCGAGATAGAGCGGCTCGGCGATGGAGACGGGCAGGTCGCTCGGTTCGGCGCCGAGCAGGTTGCAGCAGATATCGGCGGCGATCTGGGCGGCGGCGGCGGCGCTGGTGCGGATGAGGCGCGCGGCGGCGATCTCGGGGTCGCCGTGCGCGTGGTGGTCGATGATGATGGTTGAATCTTCGCGCCCGGCGATCCATGTGCGCGCGTCGGCGAGCTGGTTCCACGAGCCGGTATCGAGGATGGCGACAGTATCGATGTTGTCGAGCGCGGCTTCGGACCAGCAGTCGGCGTGTTCGTGTATCACGGGTGTGTCGGCGAGGACCGGGTCGAAACGCGCGGGCCAGGGGTTGAGGTAAACAGGTATCGCGTGTTTGCCCATGCGGGTGAGTGTGCGCGCCAGGGCGAGTGTGGAACCGATCGCGTCGCCGTCTGGCTTGGCGTGGGTCAGGATCGCTATGCGCTGCGCTGCGCGGAGGCGGTCGGCGATCGAGGGCACGTCCGTGTTGGATTCCCAGGTCTGGGTCATTGCGGTGTCTCGCGGGGGTGTGTTCACGCGGATGCTTCCTGATGGGGTGCGGGTTGGGTCGGTTTGTGCTCGACCAGATGGCGGGCACGCTGGACATCGCTCTCGATCTGCTCGACGAGCGGCTCGATCCCCTCGAACCTGGCTTGATCGCGCAGGTGATGGTGCAGGTCCAGGCGGAGGTGCCAGTTGTATTCGTATGGGTTCGCGGGGTTGGGTGGCGACCAGTCGATGAGGTGGGCTTCAACGGTACGCCGGGTGTCGTTGAACGTGGCGCGCGGGCCGACGTGGATCGCGGCGGGGCAGGTCTGTCCTGAGGGGAGGATCGCGGAGCCTGCGTAAACGGCGTCGGCGGGGAGGAGGCAGGGTGTATCGAGGTTCGCGGTGGGGAAGCCGATGGTGCGCCCCCGTTGGTCGCCCATGACGACGATGCCGGTGAGCTGGTGTGGGCGTGAGAGGACGCGGGCGGCGTCGTGCACGCGCCCGTGCTCGATTAACCACCGGGTGATCGTGCTGGATGCACGAACGATGGTTTGGTCTGCGAGATCGATGTCGATTTCTTCAACGATCTGCACATCGAAGTTGTGCTTCTTTGAAAATGCGCGGAGGGTGTCGGCATCGCCCGCGCGGTTGTGGCCGAACCGGAAGTCGTCGCCCTCGACGAAACACGCGGGGGCGTGGTCATTGACGACACGCTGGATGAACTGCTCGGGTGAGAGCGCGAGCATGTCTGTGGTTGGTTCGATGACCACGACCTTGTCTGCACCGGCCTGTTTGAGCAATTCGATGCGACGCTCGAGGGGGTGAATGCAGGGTCTGGTCGGGGTACCCCGGAGGATCGCGAACGGGTGGGGATCGAACGTGAGGACGGCGACGCGGAGGGCGGGCGAAACGGCGTCCGCGATAGCGCGGGCGCGGTGGATCAGCGCGAGGTGCCCGGCGTGGACTGCCTCGAAGTTGCCGATCGTGACGACGGTTCGGCGGGCGGGATGATCGGAGGGACCGGGCATACCGACAACCCTAGGCGATCCGGGGGGGACTCGCCAGAGTCGCGGAGGGGGTACGCTTAGCGCATGGCGAGCGGAGCATTAGAGCGAGTGGTTGTGGGAGGGAGCTGGCTGATCGCCGTGCCGACGATGCAGGAAGCGGAGGCGGTCGTGTGCGGGGTGGGCGGGGGTGATCTGTCGAGCGACAAAGGGTGGACGGAGCAGCGCGTAAACGATCGGTTCGGGGTCGTTGTCTGCGGCGTGGGGAAGGCGAATGCTGCGGGTGCGGTTGGGCGGTGCTACGCGCCGGAGCGGCACGCCGGGGTGATCAGCATGGGGGTGTGCGGAGCGCTGGCGTGTATAGATGATGCGGGAAATGGGGGGTGGGCGTGCGACATCGGGCAGGTGGTGATCGGGACGATGGCGGTGTTCGCGGATGAGGGGGTCGCGGTGCCCGGCGGGTTTGAGGACATCGCGTCGCTGGGGTTCGGGCCTGTGGTGGATATCGGAGTAGACGGGGTGGGCATCCGGTGTGACGAAAAGATGGTGCAGGCGGTGCGCGATGCTGCGGGCGATGGTTGCGCGGTAGGCGAGATCGCTACGGTTTCGACGTGCAGCGGGACGGATGCGCTGGCGCGGGAGATTGCTTCTCGGACGGGCGCGATCGCGGAGGCGATGGAGGGGGCTGCGATCGGTGCGGCGGTGCTGCGGATCGGGGGAGCGGGCGCGCGATTCCTTGAACTGCGGTGCGTGAGCAACACGACGGGGGATCGCGGGGCGCAGCTGTGGGACATCGGCGCCGGGCTCGCGGGGCTTGCCCGCGCGGCGAGCTTCCTATAACGCGCGGGGAGATGAACGGGCTGGGACGGTTGGTGGGGGTGGACGGACGGGGCACTCGTGGCGGGGGCTTCACGGCGGGGTGGGAACCGCCGATCTTCGTGGCGTGGCGCGCGTTTATCTTGCGCGGCGCGGATACGGAGCTCAGGCAATGGCGATCGCCCGACGGCGCAATTCATCTCCCCTGATCGCGGTTGACTTCGGCGTGTATGCGCTGAAGGCGATCCAGGTGAGCGGCGGGAGCAACGACGAACCGCTCATGCTCATGGGCTGCGGGCGTGTGGACGTGCCAGCAGAATTGTACGAGAAGCCGGTGGAGCGCCTTGCGTTCCAGGCGCAGGAACTGCAGCGGCTGCTGAACAAAGGCGGGATGAAGGCGAAGCGGGCGGTGTGCTCGGTGTCCGCGGGCACGGCGTTGGTGCAGCATCTGCGGGTGCAGGGCGGGGACGCGGGAACAATCAAAAGCCAGGTCGAGGAACAGCTCGAGCAGAAGCTCGGGGTGTTTCCGGCGGCGTGCATTGTCCGGCACCATCAGGTTGGCGAGGTGCATCACCACAGCAGGAAATGGGCGGAGTTGCTAGTGACCGTGATGCCGCGCGAGACTGTGCTGTCGCACATGAACGCGATGCGTGCGTGCAAGCTGGAGGTTGTCGGTGTGCATTCGGAGCACACGGCGCTGGTGCATCTATTCGAAGGGTTCGGGCGGTTTGCCGGTGACGATTCGCACCAGCTGTATATCGACTTCGGGTACGGCACGACGAAGGCCGTGATCGCGAAGGACGGTGAGATAGCACTGGCGCGGACAATTAGTATGGGTGGGCTGATGATTGATCGTGCTCTTGCACGCGAGCGCAAGTGCTCGGCGGAGCAGGCAAATCTGCAGCGCAAGCGGGCGTATATCACGCATCTGGTTGCGCGGCAGAGTGCGGTTGCTGCGGGCGGGCATAGCGGTAGCGACGCGCATGACTCTTGCGGGGGTCCGTTGGAGCCCGTGCTGGGCACGAGCGGCGGCGCGACGGGGGAGCGTCACGATGTGATGGACGCGATCGGCGAGGAGATCTGGATGTGCCTGCGTCACTTCGGCGCGGTGCGTGAAGATGCGCGCATCGGTCGGGCGGTGCTGGTCGGCGGCGACTCGCGAGACCGCGAGCTTGCGGGGCGTGTCGCCCGTCTGGTGGACATCCCGATGCAGGTGCTCGATCCGTTTGCGTTGGTCGAGAAGGCGAAGAAGGTTGGCGAGGTCGGGATGTCGGCCAGCGAGCCGCACCCCGGGATGGCGGTCGCGATGGGTCTGTGCCTCGCGCCATCGGATATCTGAGCAGGCACTTGGAACTCGTTCGGCGCTTCGCGCGTCGGCGGCAGGAACGGCAGGAATCATGCTGAAGCTGGGCAACACATCAAGCGGCGGGGACGGGAGTTTCCTCCCCGAGGATTACCTTGCGAAGAAGGCGCACAGCCGAACGAACACGATTGCACTCACGCTGTTCTCCGTTGCGACGGTCGGTGTGATCGGGGCGTTCTTCGTGACACACCGTCAGTGGAACGACGTGCGCACCTATCAGGAAGCGATCAACGTCCGGTACTCGCAGGCGGCAAAAGACATCGAACAGCTCAAGCAGCTCGAAGCGCAGAAGACGCAGTTGCTTGCGAAGGCGGAGCTGACGACCTCGCTCATCGAGCGCGTGCCGCGTTCGATTCTGCTCGCGGAGCTGGTGAACCGGATGCCGGAGGAAATGACCCTGCTGGAGCTTGATCTGGAAGCGAAGCGGGTAAAGGTACAGAAGAAACCGCCCGCCGCGGCTTCGAGCACCGGCTCGTCAACTCTGGCGTCTCGGGTGTCTGCGCAAGCGGCAAACGGCGCGAGCGCGGTGCCGCAGTACGACGCGCCTCGGTTTGACACAACCGTGACGTTGATCGGCGTGGCGCCGACGCACTCGCTTGTTGCTGCGTACGCGTCGAACCTGCAGTCTTGCACGCTGCTGAGCAATGTGGAGCTGCGCTTCTCTGACAAGACGAAGATCAAGGATCAGAATATGTACAAGTTCCGCCTCGACTGCACGCTCGACCCGGTTGCGGACGCGAGAGAACTCAACCCCGAGGACAACCCGACGCTGGCTGTAGATCAGATCCGCGATGGCGTGATGAGCGGCGTGACGGTCAATGCGCAGGAGGGACCGTGATATGAAACTGGGATTTCTTGAACTCGTATTTTTCCTTGTACTGCTGGCCTTGCCGGTGAGTGCGTATTGGTTTGTGTTTCAGCCGCAGAACCTTGAGATCGCCGAAGCGAAGAGCGAGATCGAGCACAAGGAATTGATGCTCGGAAAGCTTTCGCAAGCGACGGCTCAGACAGAGGATCTGCAGCGTGCGAACAAAGAGATCGCTGAGAGCATCGCGCTAGTTGAATCGCGGCTTCCCGGGACGAAAGAGGTCGAGGTCGTACTGCAACAGGTCGCGGACCTTGCGCGGTCGAACCGCCTTGATCTGACGAAGGTGAAGACCGAGAAACCGGTGCAGTCGGCGCGGTACATGGAGCAGCCGCTGGAGATGACGATCTCCGGAGACTTTGATTCGTTCTACACATTCCTGCTCGATCTCGAGCAGCTGGATCGGATCACGCGGATGCCGGAACTGAATATCGAGAAAGAGGAAAAAGTGGACGGGATGATGCAGGCATCGTTCACGTTGAGCATCTATTTCGAGCCCGAAGCAGGCATGGGAGGCGAAGGATGAATCTCAACCTGATGCAGAACGACAGTGATTCGCTCGGCGACCCGATCGGCGACGGGCTTGAGCAAGACAGCGCGTTTGCGACGTTCGAGACGAGCGGGGGCAAGGCGACGAACCACCTGCACGGCTTCGGTGTGCTCGCGTTGGTCATACTTGTCGGTGGCGGTGTGCTCGGCGGGATGCGTTATTTGGGGATGGGCGCGCTGATCGAGATGCCCGACATCACGATCGACTACCCGCTCGAGGGCGGTCAGGCGACGATCACCACAGCGGACGCGAAGTCGATCATCGCCGATCTGAATACGAGCGGGGACATCGACCAGATCCCACTCGATGAGATCACACAGAACCCGTTCGAGTGGAAGGGGATTACGGCGAGCGGGGACAATGCGCAGACGGTTGCCGATCCCGCGGCGCTCGCCGCACTGCGGGCCAAGCAGGCTGCGGAAGCCCGGATGAACGAGATCCAGGACACACTCACGGCGCTCACTCTCAACAGTGTGATGGGATCCGGGGAGCTTGGCGTGGCGCGGATCTCGGGCGAACTGGTGCGCGTGGGCGACACCATCTCGGATCTGTTCCGGGTGGATTCGATCGGCGGGCGCATGGTGAAACTATCTGTTGATGGCGAGCAGTATTCGCTCGCGCTGGGCGAGTAATCACGCGACACGGGAAGGCAAGAGTGGCGAAGCTGAATATCGACAGACTGCTCGATGATCTGGGTGATGATCACGAGATGGCGAACCCCGGTGCCTCGCTGCATCATGAGCACGAGGGTGGGGAAGGGGCAACCGGCCCGCTCGCGTGGGACGATTGCGCGTTTAGCGATGTGCATGCTCCTGCTGCGCTGTCGAGGACCATGGGGATGATGGGCCTGCTTGAGCGGCTCGTGTCGGACGAGGTGGTCAGCGAGCGCCAGGCGACACAGACAAAGAGTGTGCTCAAGCAGTCTCCCGGGGCGCGGTTGCTGGAGGTGCTGCACAGCCAGGGTGTTGAGGAAGAACCCCTGCTGCGCGCCGTTGCGGAGGATCTTGGGCTCGAGTACGAACGGCTTGACCTGACGCTCGGGCCGAGTTCGGTTGATTCAAGGTGTGTGCAACGGGCGGGCATCACATTCTGCAAGGACCATCTCGTGCTGCCTGTGCGGCGTGAGGGTCGGCGGATGATTCTCGCGGCTGCCTATCCGGATGACATTCTGACCATCGACGATGCGCGGATGCTGATGCGCACACCTTCGGTGCGTGTCATCGCAGTCCCGGCTTCGGACATCCGAGAGCTGCTCGAGATGCTCGAGGAGACGGGGGAAACGACGGACGTCGAATCGATCCTGTCGGATATCGAGGAAGACGATGTCCAGGTGCAGGAGGACGACGATTCGGAGGTCGATCTCGAGCGCGAGGCGGCCGAGTCGCCGGTCATCCGGTATGTGAACTTCATCATCCAGTCGGCGGTGAAAGAGGGCGCGAGTGACATCCACATCGAGCCGGGTGAAAAATCGCTCAAGGTGCGGTTCCGTATCGACGGCGTGCTGTTCGACGCGATGCAGCCACCAGCGAAGATGGCGGCGGCGATCACATCGAGATTAAAGATCATGGGGAATCTGGATATTTCCGAGCGCCGCCTCCCGCAGGACGGACGCATCCGGTGCATGGTGCAGGGGCGCAAGCTGGACCTGCGAATGTCCACGCTGCCCTGTGCGAGTGGGGAAAAAACGGTGATGCGTATCCTTGATACGCGGTCGATCAATGTTGGGCTCGAGGATCTCGGGTTCGGGGAGTCCGCGCTGGAGGTCTGGAAAACACAGATCAATCAGCCGCACGGGATCGTGCTCGTCACCGGCCCGACGGGCTCGGGCAAGACAACAACGCTGTACGCCTCGCTCCACCAGATGGACAAGGCAACGAAGAACATCTCGACTGTCGAAGACCCGATCGAGTATCACCTCGGCGGGATCACGCAGACGCAGATGCACGCCAAGATCGGGATGACATTCGACAAGGCACTCAAGGCATTGTTGCGTCAGGATCCGGACATCATCATGGTGGGCGAGATCCGGGACGAGGAGACGGCGCACACGGCGATCCAGGCCGCGCTCACCGGTCACCTTGTGCTCTCGACGCTCCACACGAACGACGCGCCCAGCGCGATCACGCGCCTGGTGAACATCGGGCTGGAGCCGTTCCTCATCGGCGCCGCGATTAACGCGGTGCTCGCGCAGCGGCTCGTCCGGAAGATCTGCGAGCACTGCAAGCAGCCAGCGGAACTCAACGAAGAACTGCGGGAGTTCGCGTTGATGCAAGGCATCGAGGCGGGTCACATCATGTCGGGCAAGGGGTGCGATCGATGTCGCAACCTCGGGTACTCCGGGCGGCTCGGTTTGTATGAGCTACTGGTCGTTGACGATTCGCTGCGCGACATGATCGCGAGGAATCCGAGCGTGACGGAGTTCCGCAGGCTGTGCTGCGAACGCGGTATGGTGACGCTTCGCCAGGACGGGTTCAAGAAGGTCGGCGACGGGAAGACGAGCGTTGAGGAAATCCTTCGGGTGACCGAGGCGACAGTCTGACTACTCGTCTTCCTCTTCTGCTTTCGCCTGCTCGGCTTGTTGCTCCATGAACTCGACCGGGTTCTGCCCGGAACTCATGAGCTTGATGAGCAATTGCATATCGTTCGAAGGAGGGGGCGCAGCCCCGTGGGCCTGGCGCATCCTCTGCACGACTTCCTCCGGATCGGGGATCTCACGGCGCACGATTTCGGGTAATGATTCGGCATCGATCAGGTCGAGCAGCGCATGAATGTCTTGCGTAGAAAGTTCTGCGTCGAGCAGCTCTGAGATGACCTGCTCGCGGGATTTCTGCTCAATACTGACCGCTCCAACCGCTCCTGGCGAGGCATAGATCGAGTCGATCGCTCGCGGCAACGACGCAATGAACACTGGGTAGAGATCCAGCGCGACACGCTTCCCGGAGCGCTCCAGCACGACGCGGTCTCGGCGCGGATCGATCGCGGCGATGCGCCATTCGGCAGCGGCGTGCTTCGGATCGGTGAACGTGTCCCCGACACGATAGGTGGTCGATGCGAGCGGATTCTTTGTATGCACGAGCGAGATATGAGCAGCGAAACCGCCGGTGAGCGTGGAACGGATGCCTCTGAGTTTGAGTGAATCGCGCGCCTGCTTGATGTCTTCGGGGAGCGATTCGACATCGTCGATGAGCAGCTCGCCCGATGCTGTTGCCACGCCCGCCGGTCGGGAGCTGGTACTGCTCTCCGAGTGCGCGAGACCGGGTTGGGCAGGCGTCCCGGGTGGCAGGTCGGTGGTCCAGGGGAGACGGTCGTGCGCGTAGTGGTTCACACCCTGGAGCGAGTCCATGTATGCCTGTCGTTGCTCAAGGTTTGATGCGCGCCACGCGAACTCGGTTGTCGCTGGCGGGGTAGTCGATGCTGTCGATGGCGGGTGGGGAAGCGGGCGGAGCAGCACGAAGACGTGCCACAGCAGCGAGAGTGCGAGTAACGCGCATGCTGTGCGCATCGCTATGGTGACGGCGCTCGCGCCGGAAGAGCCGGGTGTGCGCAAGCGGGGTGCGGGGAGTTGATCCCACTTTGTCGATTCAGTGGACATCGGTGCGCCCTCCGGTGACAGTTGCCATCGCGGTGCGCGTGGGCACGGACGAGAGGGAGGCAACGGAGACGACACGGAGTGTGACGTCGAGGGAGGCGTTATCGAGGCGCATGATGCCCGGGCCTTCGATATCGATGCTCACGACTCGCGCCCAGAGGTCCGGCATATTTTCGATCCGATCGACGACGCGGTACAGCGCATCGGAGGAGGGTGCGGGGAACTCGAAGACGACTTCGATCCTGCGGATCTCGCTCGTGTCTGGCGGATTCTGCGGCACGGGCTGATCGATCGCGCGCCACGCGGCAATCGAGATGCCCTGCGAGCGCATCTCTGTATCGATACGGTCGTGCAGATCCTGCTCGGCGAGGTCGGTCGAACGGGCGTGCAGCACCTGGGCCGAAGCGCCCTGCCATGCTTCGGTGGCATGGTCCGCGGCATCTCGCCATGTATCGCTCGAATCAACCAGCGCCCGCTGGCGCTCGACGAGCGCTGCCTGCTCGGTGTACTGGGAACGCAGCGATCCTGATGCTGCTCCCGAATCGAACAGCCCGACCTTGTCCATGATCACGGCCGTGAGCAGCACGCCCACGACGAGCAGGAGGATCTGTTGTTGCCTTGTCATGGTGCTCATGGTGCTGCCCCCGCACTTGCGTTCGAGACGGTCGCGGCGATATCGAACGTTGCGCCTCCATCGACGGGGGCGCTGGGGGACAGGCGCTCGGCGTCTGAGAAGTGCGTGCTCGATTCGATCTCGCGGAGCAGGTCGCCGACGGCGCTGCACTGCCCGCGCAGTTCGATGGCGTTCGGTGTGAAACGGGCGCGGTAGAGGTACCCGTCCGGCGGGAGCACGGCGTGACCCGCGGCGAGCAGGGAGAGCATCGGCTCGCCATCCTCTGAGGTCAGTGCGCGGACGCGCTGGGTATTTCGGATGAGCTGTTCGGTAGTTGCCCGTCTCTGCTGGACCTGATCGACGAGCGGCGCGAGCGTTGCCTGCTCGGCGGCGAGCGCGTCGAGCCCGGCTTGCAATCTAGCGCGCGACGAGATCGGCGCTGTTGCGAGAATGAGAATTGCCACTGCGGCGATAACGGCGGGCATCGCCATTCGGGTGAGCGACGGGGTGCGTCGGCCGAGGAAGGGCGAGATTATCCCGGGGCAGAGCCGTTCTGCGATCTGTGCGCCGGAAGCCAGATCGTGCGCATCGATCCGCGACGCATCGGGGTATGCATTCTGATCTAACCCGGGCAAGGCGAGCTGCACGACCGACGCGTTCGCGCCAGCGGGCGCTGATTCATCGAACGAACAGGGCTCCCCATGGGAGAATGAATGCGCCATCGGAGCGCCGACGGCGTCCGGCTCGATCACGATCGCGCGCTCGTGACGCTGGAGGCCGACGCCGAGCAGTGCGGCATGGGACGAGACGATGCGGTCTGGCGCGCGTCCGAAGTCGCGGGTGATGTGTTCGATCCACGGCGCGAGCTGCTCTCTGGAAACTGCGATGAGCACGCCGCCAGCTGGTAACTCGGCGGATTCATCCGAAGAGGGTGCGGGGGCGAACTGGATAAATTCGAGCAGCGCGTCATCGGGCGAGAGCGGGAAAATCGAATCGATAGAGGAGGCGATCTCCGAGCGAGACTTCTCCCAGCGCTGCGAGGAGAGCGGCATGGGTCGTGAAGCGCACCACGCGCCGGGGATAACCAGTGTGAGCTTGTCCGCGCCATCGATCGGGGCGAGCTCTGAGCGATCGGCATCGCTCGCGTCGAGGTACGAACCGATCCGCGGGCCGAGCGCGGTATGGATCTCCAGAGGCGTCGTGCGCACGAACGACACGACGAGATCGTCGTGGTCAATGGCGAGGCAGGTATGGGTGCGTGAGAGGAATTGCATCGGGTGTGTCTTTAGGAAGGGGGAAGTATACGCGCGTCACGCCGGGCGAAGCCCCAGCGCGGCGATTCGATTTCCATCAATAACAACAATACCTTCGAAACGGTGGCGGGCCTCCCCGGAAACCTCGACAGAGATCCGCAGGACATTGCCGGGCTCGGCCCGCAGCATCGCTCTGGCTTTGTCGGCGGTCACGGGCAGGGCGTGTTCGAGCGACTCGGGGGTCAGCTCGCCCCGCGTGCGCAGATCGATGATCCGATCGGTGATGGGCGCGGTGACTCCTGGCACGGACAGCAGCACCTCGCGGGACGCGGAAGTGGCATGGATGCTCTCGTCACCCGCGACGGAACAATCCGGGGCGATCCGCTCGAACAATTCGCGGGTCATCGCAGGCAGGTACAGGAGTTCTTCGATCGATCGGAGCGCGCCGTTGCGCGGCGAGATGTCGAGTGCCTGATACCGCGATCGCTCCATGCCGTAGCGCCGCGTGACGGAATCCTCGTCGCGCCAATCGAGGAGTTGATCGATGACGCGCCGACGCTGGAGTGTCTCGACGCCGACGGCTTCGAGGTACGCGTCGAGTTGTTGCTCGTTGGCGGTGTTGATGGAGAGCTGCCCGCCGGCGTCCGTGAGGCGGATGTGGTATTCGAGATCGTCGCCGGGCAGTTGCACGGTGACAGGCTCCGCCCGGGCGATTGTCCGCGAGAGCAGGCGGTAGGCGCCGACGGCGTTTGTTCGTCCGGAGACGGCCCCCCCCTGAGAAGCGAGGTTCAGAGACTGGTTGTCCTGCTCGATCTGATCTTTGGCTTCGTCTTCGAGGTCTTTCAATGCGTCACCAAGCATCGCCTTGACAAGCGGCGGCAGTTCGATGTCTTCCTCCTCCGGGGGCGCCGCGTCGGCGTCACCGGAGGCGGCGAACTCGGCGTCCAATGTCGATGAACCGGATTGCAGCAGAGACTTGACGAGCAGCGACGCCGCCCCGTGTGCGCCGCGGCTCGCGGCCTCGCGTTCGCGGAGGACAATCACTTCGAGGGTCGTGGCGCGCACGACCACCCCCGACTGGATCGCCAGGGCGAACACGGTCGCGGTCGCCACGAGGACGAGGATTAGCGCGAAGCCTCGATCACAAACACGCACGAGAAGGGTTCTCCGTTGAGTTCGCCGAGCAAGCGCACGGCGGGGATATGGTCTTGATACGGTTCATCGAATCGCCGCCACGCCGATCGCGGGTGCGCCTCGGGCTCACGAACGCGCCGCTCGTTCTTGCGATCATCGGGGACCGGCAGCCCGAACCGCTCGAAGCGGAGATTGCGGCAGTCCGAGAAGAGCACGTGCTCTGCGGGGGGCGATGTTCTGGTGTGTTTCCCGGAGAGGTCGCCCACACGGTGCTCCCGGTACACAAGGCGCGAACCAACGGCGCGCCCGAGCGCCTCGTCGTATTCATTCTCGATGCGGTATTCGGCGATCACGATCGGCGCATCCGGATCGATCACCGGTGTCGCGGTGACGAATGTAAGCGTTTCTGGCGATGCGGAGACGCCCGGCGATCTGGTTGGCACCGGCGCAGCGCTCGCGGGCCCATCTTCGGTTCGGTGCGCCGGATTGTTGGAAGAATCGGCATCCGGAGCATCATCGGTGAGTTGCACAGTGGAACGCCGATCGGCCCACTGGTTCCGCATGAACGCGATGGTACGCTGGAGGTGCATCGCGTCGTGGTGCGCGCTGTTCTGGCGCGCCCACCCGTCCGCCTGCGACCACATCGCGGCGACCATCGCGGTGACACTCGCGAGGACCGCGAGCGAGAGCAGCATCTCAAGCAAAGTGAAGGCACCGGATTGTATAGCTCGGGTACGCATGGTTTAGTAGGAAAGGAACTCCACGGTCTCGCCCATGTACTCCAGCTCGTAGCGCCACATAGGCACCGTTTGCGGTGCGGCTTTGTCGGCATTTTCCGCTATCGGGGAAGGCAGATTCACCGGGCGTGCGGTGATGGTGTAGTACGAGCCGAGGTGATCGCCCTCCCAGATGTACGCGCGGTCTTCTTTATCCACGCGCGGTTCGTCGATCGAGCGGGATGACACCATGACAAACAAATTCTGCGCCTCGCGGTCGATCAGTTGAGACCGCTGGAGCGATACCGTGTGGCGGAGCATCCTGGCGCGCAGGTCCAGACAGACAACCAGCACCGTAGTCAGGATCGCGAGCGCGAGCACGGCCTCGAGCAGGGTCATCGCGGATGTGCGCTCGCGGGTGATCAATCCAACTCGGCTCCATCGGGCAATTCGGGGTGCTCATCCTGCTTGTTGTTGAGTTCGCCGCCCAGGATCGCCCTGATGATCGGGGGCATCGGCGGAGCACTGTTGAGATCGAGCTTCTGCTCCTGCTCGGGCGATCGGCGCTCTTCTGCCTCGGGCGCTTCGGTGAACTGTTCGGGCATAAAGGGCGCAGCATGGATGATCGGGCCTTCGTCTTCGTTTTCGGCGAGCGCGACCAGCGCGTCGCGTACGCCGTGCGCACGTTGCACAAAATCGGAGAGCCCTTCGCTCACGAAGAGCGGGTTCTCGACGATGGTCGGTGTGATCGCGAGGAGCAGCTCGGTGCGGATCTCTCGGTCGTCGTGCCCGCGGAAGGCGGCGCCGAAGATGGGGATGTCGGCGAGCAACGGGATCTTGTCGGTCGAGTGGCGCGACTCGGTGCGGATGATCCCGCCGATCATGAGCGTGTGCCCGTGCGGGACGATCGCATCGGTCTTGATTTTGCGCGTCGTGAACGACGGGCCGAGGTCTGTTTCTGCGCCGACCGCGGAGACTTCCTGGTCGATCTCGAGGTGGATGTGTCCTGATTCGTTGATGTGCGGCGTGATCGTGAGTTTGACGCCCGTGTCGCGGTACTCGATCTCGCGTCGGATGCCCGTGTTGCCATCGGCCTGGACACTGGTGTCCACGTCTGCGGAGACGAACGGCACCTCGCCGCCATCCTGGAATTCGCCGATGCTGTTGTCGAGGATGAATAGCTCGGGGCGCGAGAGGATCTCGACGTTTGACTCGTTCTCGAGCGCGGTGACAACCGCGAGCCCGTCGCCGCCGACGAAGAAGGCGCTGCCGGTCGGGTTCGCGACGACACCCGCCGCGGCGGTGAGGTCGAGCACGCCGAAGCCCTGCTCGTCTACCGCGTTCAGGAAATACTCGACGCCGTACTGGAGGGCGTCGTTCAATTCGACCTCGAGGATGATGGATTGCACGCGGACCTGCATGGGTGCGCGGTCGATCGCGTTGACGGTCTGCATCAATTCGGCGTAGTCATCCGGCGTGGCGTGGATGATCATGAAATGGTTGTCCGCGTCGAGCACGAGCCGGATGCCGGTGTCTGCGGGGTCGTCCTTGCTCTTCTCCATGCGCTCGGAGAAAGTCTGCTCAAGGAGGGACGTGAGCTGCGTCGGTTCGAAATGCTGGATGTGGTAGAGATAGCGCGAGCGGGTCGCGGCGTCTGTCGTGGTGTCCACGTCCTGGATGAGCGTGCGCACAAGTGTCTGCACGCTCGGGTCCTTGGAGATCACCATGAGGCGGTCTGTGCCGGGGACCGGGACAAACGCGGCGAGCGGGTTCGTGCCCCCAGCGATGCCGGAGTGCGACGCGATCGTGCGGAGCAGTTCGGCTGCCTTCTCGGGTGAACGCGATGTGAGGCGGTAGGTCCAGATGTCAACGTCGCCAAACTCGGGCACGTCCAACGCCGCGAGCACGCGCGAGATTTTGTTCAACTGACGAACGGTATCGACGAGGATGAGCGTCTGCCCGACCGCGGCGGCCTTGGCACCGTCGGACATCAGATCGGTAACGAGCTGCGTCACCTCGCTCGCGCTGAGGTAGCGCAGCGTGCGGACGCGGATCGCGGGTTCGTCTGTATTCAGCGCGGTGCGTGCGGTGAGGATCGGCACCTCCGCGGCGCGGGCGATGTCCTTGGCCTGTCGGATGTGCAGCACGCCAGCGTGGTCGGAGATGGACCACCCGTGCAGCATGGAGAGCCCGCCGAGCAGGTCCATGATGTCCTGGCGGGTCATGTCCTGATCGATGTCGATCGTGACAGTGCCGGTAACTTTCGGATCGATGACATAATCGCGCCGGAGGAACTCGCCCACGAGCACGCGGAGCACCTCGTCCGCCTGCACGGCGCGGGCGGCGTATTTCACGCGGACCAGTTCGCCGGGGTGCTTTTCATAGAGCTCCGGGCTCACTCCTTCGGGCGTGCGCTCGGCGACAAGCTTGCGCTTGGAAACCAGCTCGGCCCCGGTCCCCTCGGATACTTCCTGCGCGGAGAGCAACTGCACAACCGGGCGGTGCTCGCCCGACCAGACGGGGACCTGGGTTGAGAATGTTGGCTCGGGCGACAAGACCGCGGCCTGGTCGTCCGATGCGCACGAGGCAACCATGGCGAGCGGCAGCGCGGCCCCGGCGGCGAGGAGGAGTTGGATCGAGCTTGGGGAGTGACGCATTGCGGTCCCTTCCGTGGGTATTGGGTCACATAGTGCCGACATCATTCATCGCGAGCATGCCGACGATCAGGGCATAGGCTACCCATGAGACGATGCCCGCGAGGAACAGGATGATCGCGGGCTCCATAAGGACCAGCAGGCGGTCCGTTGTTCGTTGTTGTGCCTCGGCGCATGCGACGCTGGCGCGGCGCATCGCGCCGGGCAGTTCGCCCGTCCGTGAGCCGATGCGCACCATCACGAGGGGCATCGGCGGCAGGACGCGGTGCGTTTCCAGAGACTCCCCCAGATCAATGCCCTCGCGGACATCCGCCCGGACAGACTCCAGACGCTCTGCGAGAACCGGAGAGGAGAGCGAATCGCGCGCCTGCGCGATGCCCGTGAGCAGGTCGCCGCCACCCTCCAGCATGGTCGCGATCAGGTCGCAGGCGATGCCGGCGTCGCGGTGCCAGGCGAGCCCCCCCACCACCGGCAGACGCAGGATGTACTCGGCGAATGTTCGCTTGAGCGATGGGGAGATCAGCGTGCGACGCATGAGCCAGGCAACGATCGCGAGGATCAGGATCGGCGGGAGCGCCCAGACGATGTACCGGCTCGCGCTGAGTGTGAGCGCGGTAGGCAACGGCAGTTCGCCGCCCAGGGTCGTGAGCGTTTCGGCGAATTTCGGGATCACGAATGTCGCGAGCACCCACACGACGCCCAGCGCCGCGATCATCAGGATGATCGGGTAGGCGAGTCGCCCCATCACGGTCTGCGCGAGTTTCTGGCGACGCTCAAGCGAGGAAGCAACGAGATCCACGGCGTGCGCAAGCTTGCCCGACTCGTGCCCCATGCGGAGCAGCGCGATGTGCTGGCGCTCGCTCAGCCCGCGCTCGTGCGAGGCCGCGTCGGCGAGCGATGCACCCGATCGCAAAGCGTTGCGCACGCGAGAGCACGCGCCAGCGAGGCGCGGGTTGCGCGCGAGATCGTGCATCGTTGACAGAGCCGATTCGATCGGCACCTGGCTTTCGAGCAGCGTGCGGAGAGTCGAGTAGAACCAGATGGTGTCGCCCTTGCCCAGACGCGCCGGACCAAACGAGCGGCGCAGCGCATCACCGATGTGCGCCGGGCGGATCTCGATGGCGAGCAAACCGCGCTCGCGGAGCAGGTCTCTCAGCGATTGCTCGTCGGGCGCTTCTTCCCGACCCGCGACAACCCCACCTCCACCGCTCCCCCCACCGCTCCCCGATGTCTTGGCTGCGTGCGCATCGACCGCACTGGCGCTGCCCGGCGCAAACGGGACTGCTGTGTACGCGAATTGCGTCATGCCTCACCCCCAGCAGCCCCGGCGTGCGCGTACCCAAGCACGCGGACGACCTCTGCTTCGTCCGTGATGCCCTCGTCGAGCAACCGGCGAGCACCCGCGCCGAGATCAACGAAACCATCATCCATCAGGCATCTGCGGATCGCTTGTTCGTCTCCGCTCTGGGCGAGCTGTCGCTTGATGCCGGGAGTAGTGCGCGCGAGTTCCATCACCGCAACGCGTCCCTTGTACCCGAAGCCTGCGCATGCCTCACACGCTTCTCGTTTGCCTGGATCATTCCCGCACGCTTTGCACACCTTGCGGAGCAGGCGTTGGGCGGCGATGCCCTCGACCGCGGCGCTGACGAGGAACGGCTCGATGCCCATATCGATCAGGCGGACGAACGAGCCGGGTACGTCGTTTGTGTGGAGCGTCGAGAGCACCATGTGCCCGGTGAGCGAGGCCTGGAACGCGATCTGTGCGGTTTCCGCGTCGCGGATCTCCCCGACAAGCACGACATCCGGGTCGTGACGCAGCATGTGGCGGAGGGAGTTGGAGAAGGACATCCCGACGCCCGGGTTCACCTGGATCTGGTTCACACCGTCCATCGCGAACTCGACCGGATCTTCGACCGTGATGATCTTGCGTTCGACGCCGAGGATACGCTGCAGGATGGCGTAGAGCGTTGTCGTCTTGCCCGAGCCGGTGGGGCCGGTGACGAGCAGGATGCCGTGGGCGAGCGATGCGATATTCATCAACTCGTTGATCTGTTCGGGGAAGAACCCGAGCGCGCCGAGGTCCACGTCTTCGAGTTTGGCGCGGTCCTGCAAACGGATCACCGCGTCCTGCCCGTACATCGTCGGCACGATCGAGACGCGCATGTCCACCTGGCGCCCGCGGAGGCGCATGCGGATGCGCCCGTCCTGCGCCTTGCGGCGTTCGGCGATGTCGAGATTCGAGAGGATCTTGATGCGGCACAGCAGGGGCTCGAACATCCGCGCGGGGGGCGGCGGGGATTCGGCGAGCATGCCGTCCACACGCAGGCGCAGCGCGACACGGTGGTCGAACCGTTCGAGGTGGATGTCTGATGCGCCGAGTTCCATCGCGCGCTCGACGGTCTGGTTGAAAAACCGGACGACCGGTGCTTCGGACGCCATATCGCGCAGCGCGCTGATCTCACCCGAGACATCCAATCGCTCGGCAACTGCGTCCGCCGTGCGCTCGGTGTGGTGCCTGCGGCTCTCGAGGAATATCTCGATATCTTTGTGGGTGCCGATCTCCACGCCCGTGATCGACCCGGCGTAGCGTGCGGCGACCGCCTGCCACGAACGCCGATCACCCGGATCGCTCACGACAAGTCGCACCCGCGCGGGTGGCGCGTCGGCGTCCTCGCGGTCGGTGTCCTCGTCGAGCACGAGCAGCCCTGCGGAGGACATAAACGTGTGCGACACACTCGCGCTCAACGGCGAACGCTCCGCAACCGCCACCCATCGCTTCACTTCCAGCATCGCCGAGAGCGAATCGGCGAGCGCGGGCTCGGCGACGGCACCGAGATCCAGCAGCGCACGCAATGGCGAAGCGTCCTGCTGACGCGCGACCTCCTGCGCAATGCGCCAGTCATGCTCCGCGAGCACACCCGAACGCACCGCGTGGTCACGGAACACCTCGGCGTCGAACACGAGCGGTGCGACGCGCCGGGTTGGCTCCAGCGCCGGGCTCGTCATTTGCGGATGTCCAAATCTTCGTTCTCGCCCTCGCCGCCGGGTGTGCCGTCCGCGCCGTAGGAGATGATGCGGAAGCCGAAGTTGTCATCGAGCTTGTAGATGAAGTCGCGCTTCCACCCGTCTATCGGAAGCGTCTCTTTGTCAAGCTTTGGATCCCAATCCGCTTCGTCGATCCAGTCCGGACGTTTGACAAGAGCTGTCAGCCCCTCGTCCTCAGACGGATAGCGTCCATATTCGAGCTTGAACTCGTCAACCGCAATCTGCAATGAAGCCATCTGCGCCTTCGTGGTTTTCTCCTGCGCCTTGCCGAATGCGTCGCCGAAGCGCGGCAGGACCAGCGCTGCGAGCAGCCCGATGATCGCGAGCACGATCAGTAGCTCGAAGAGCGAGAAGCCAGCGCGCGCATGCAGTGCGTTGGTGTGCTTGGTCGGCCTCATCGGTCGGCCCCTCCTTGGTCGCGGGGCGAAGGATCCATCGCTCGCCCAAGTTCGATCGCCCCGGAAATTGGATCGAACTCGATTCGTGGCAATAGTGTATCGGACCCGCCACCACTCGCGAAAGCGATCATGCGCCGACGTGTCCGCCCATCGGGCTCAAACACCACCTCTACCCTGCCCATCATGCCTTCATCCGGCTCGTGAAGGGGTGTTGGCTCGTTATCGATCTGCGAAATCACCAGCCCCGAGCAGGTGAAACGACGCGAAAGATCGGCGTAATCGCACTCCAGGGCGGTTTCCGTCGCCCGTATCGTCACCCCGACCGCCTCGCCATGCTTCATCGCCTCCACCCGAGCCAGCTGCAACTCGGAGGCGAGATGGGTGATCGCGTTCCGCTGATCGCGGGTCTGAGAGCCCCGCCCGATCCCGAGCGCGACGACACCCGCAAGCATCCCCGCGATCGCGAGGACAACAATCAGCTCCAGGAGCGTGAACCCCCGCCCTCTGCCCGATTGCGCTTGGATCGTGAGCACTGGTCTATCGGCTTCGCATGATCTCGATCGCATCCGCCGTGGTCACCACGCCGTCCGCGTTGACATCCGCCCGGGAGATCACGTCCGCGGAGACACCCGCGCCGCGCCCGGTCACGATCCGAAGGACGAGCGCCGCATCGCGTGTCGTGATTTTTCCGTCCGAATCCACGTCCCGGTTCGGCCCGCTCGTGCCGCCTCCTGTGTCGCCGGTACCACCACCGCCCGTTGTCGGCTGGACACCGACGTGCAGGTTCAGCGCGCGGGTTGGAGTGAGATCGAACCCGGGCAAATCGACCGGGAGCGGCGGGACATCCTCGCCCGTGTAACGGTAGGTAACCCCTTCGCCCTGGGCATTTTCCAGTCGCACGTCCTCACGGATCGTGTCGGTGCTCGAATCGAAGAACTTGACGGTCACGGTCTCGCGGTTGGTCGCGCCCTCGACGAGCTGCGTCTCAGGGATATCGCCGAACACGATCACCGCGAACTCCGCGGTGTCGTCGCCCGTGCCCCACGTGAACGAGCCGACCAGCTCGCCGTCGGCGAACATCCCAACCTGATCACCGATCTCGACCGCGCCGACCGAATCCTCAAGGATGATCGCGCCAGCGACGCGCTCGCGGATATCGGTCGAGCCGGGGATACCGAATCCCTGCGCGTAACCATGCGCCGCGCCGATCATGACGATCAGCCCGCACACGAGCGATCTTGTGTACCCCGGGATGTGCATCGGACGCCTCCTTCGTGCCCTGATCATAGATCGGGCGAGCGTCATGGTACCGCGCAAAAACGAAAAACGGGAGCCCGCGATGGGCCCCCGTTGGGGATCAGTCTAGATCAGGCGTATGCCCGATTAGTTGTCGAAGTGGACAAAGAGAGGCTGCCCGTCTTCCACCGAGGAGGTGTTGTTCGGGTTGCCCGCGGCACCGTTGGCGTGCGAGGACACGTCGATGACGCCGCCGCCCTGGTTATCGAAGGTGATGATGTAGTCGGCATCGGTGTTCGCCGTGAAGAAGCCGGTCGCGGGGTCGTAGGAAGTGGTGTTGGTGCCGAGGAACCAACCCTGGTTGCTCGACGAGTTGCTGAAGTCGCCGGGGGCGAAGATCGCGCCGGAGCTCAGCGGGCTGCCGAACTGGAAGCACCCGTACTCCTGACCACCGTCGTTGTTGAAGAAGCCGAAGCCGTACCCGCCGACCTGGTTGGTAGCGCTGTCGCCCATCTGGACGCCGAAGCTGGTCATGTTGAACCAGAAGTGGGAGAAGCAGTCGGCGTCGATCACGATCGAATCGAGCAGGTCGGAGCCATCATCGGAGATGTTCCAAACGCCGTCCGTGGTGTCGTCTTCCCAGAAGACGAACTGGTCGAGCGCCCCGACAGCCGGAAGACCGGTGCCGATGAACACGTCGCCCGATACGACACCCGCGGGCAGAGCCGGACGGTTGCCAGCGGCGCGAGCCCAACCACCGACGTGCGGGAAGCCTTCGAGGTTCCAGCCCGGGAAGATGGTCTGCGAGCCGACGTAGTCGAGCTCGATGTCGAAGGGGGTTGCGTCGAACGCCGAACCGGAATCCTGGACGCGGTTGTGGGCGGAGAAGAGCAGCGGACCGCCGCCCTGGTTCGCCAGGTCAACCGAGGTCAGGAGGCTCGAGCACGCGAAGCGCTGCCCGTCTGGAGTCTCGACAACCACGATGACCGGGAGGTCGATGGCGTCGAGGGTCGAACGGCCGTTGAAGGCCGCGATGGGACCGGAGTGGTGGAGGTTGTAGGAGCCGTCGTCCGAGGTGATGACGGTCGCCGAGAAGATCGGGTCGCCGCCGAACTCGAAGCCGGAGCTGTAGAAGTCCTGGATCGTGCCGTTGTTGGAACGCATGACGTCCCAGCAGAGATCGAGGGAGCCGCTGGTGACCTTGTCGGCGTTGGTCTCGCCGGTGCCGGAGAAGGTGATGTTGGAGAAGGAGCGGATATTGAGGCTCAGGTCGATGACGTCCTCGAAGGTTTCGGAGTCGGTGCTGTCCTTGAAGTTGCGGTAGTACTGGTAGTTGTCGTTATCGCGGTGCGAGTAGATGAAGGGCTCAAGACCGAGGATGACATCCGTGAACGCCTCCATGGAGTTCTCGTCGTCATTACGGCTCTGGGTCCACCGGACGTTGTTGTGCGTCGCCGTGGCGCGGAAGACAACCGGGATCGCGTTGAGTGCGAAGACCTTGGTGCCACGCGGGGCGGGCGAACCGCCGATGGTGACCGTGCCGGAGATCGGCATGATCGCGACGCTCTGTGTCTCGGCGTCCGGAGCGACAATATCAGCCGCATCGAAGGTGGCGTCCACGTTGCTCGTGGGCACGCCGGGCTCGCCAGCACCGGTGTCGGAGTTGACGAGCGAGGCATCGGTGGAACCGTTGTAGGTGACGTTGATGGTCGAGGTCATGGAGATCTGACCGTCGGTGAAGGTAAGGATGATGACCTTGCCGTTGGAGCCATCGACAGCAATGCTGGTGATCACACCACCGAAGCCGGCAACGGTGAAGTCAGAAACAGCGAGCGTGGTCGCGTCGATGTTCTGGTTCATGGTCATCCGGCACTCATCCGCGAAGCCGTCAGAGTCGGAGTCCACGAGGAACGCCGCGTAGACGACCGAGCCGTCGAGCGCCTGGGAGAAGGGCACGTAGGGAGCGACCGCGTTGGCGATGGTCGCCGCCGAGACGACAAACGCGTTGCCGGTGGCATCGGCCCAACCGGCACCGGAGCCGACGTTGAACGTGTTGCCGGCAGCGAGGTCGGCGGTGTGGTTCTGGTTCTCACCAAGGACCGCACCGTTTGCGAGACCAAAGTTCCATACGTCGCCGTTGGCGAACGGGGTGCCGTCCGGGCCGTAGGTGATCGCGGTCTCGGTGGTGTTGCCGTCGGTCGGGGCCGCCGAGAAGTTCTCGGAAGCGAAGATGCCCAGGCGGTTGTTGGCGAGCTCATCGCCGAGGTCGTTCGGACCGGGGGGGTTGCCCAGGTTGAGATCATCGACCTCGCGGAGGTACTGGTTGTTGTTGGCGTTGGTCTGGTTGTCGCCGGTGAAGAAGGCACCGAGCGCGAGGACCGGGCCCGCCCGGTCGGTATCGATCGACTCGTTGCCGAGCACGCCGAGGTCCAGGGAGTTCCCGTTGGCATCATCAAAGGTGCCACCGCTGTCGTAGTCGAGCTCGAGGGCCGAGGGGCCGCCCGTGCCGGGGGTCGCTTCGCCATCGGTATCCAGCGCACCCGCGAAGGTGTCGCCGTCCCAGTCGGGCTGGGCCGGGTCGAAGTTCAGGGCAACCGCGTTGCCCGTCTCGATGCGGGTCGGGGCGCCGGCGGTGTTGGCCATGCCGACGCTCTCGGAGGTGATGCTCGTGATCGTCACGCCAGCAGCACCGGCGGCGGTCGCGTCGAGCGTGAGCGCACCACCGGGGGTGATCTGAGCGAAGGGGTTGACGTTCACGTTCACGATATCGATCGTGAAGTTCGCAGCCGTGACGCTCATCGGGGTGACCGGCTCGTCGAAGATGATCGAACAGGCGTCCATGTTGCCGTCACCGTTGAAGTCGTGCCAAGCGAAGTCGTCAACAGACGGGTCAATCGCATCGCTGCAGTTGCTCGTGGAGTTGGCAGCAATCGCGGAGCCGAAGATCGACGAGGGCGGGTTGCCCGTGATGTCGGTCGTGAAAGAGTAAGTGCCGCCGTCGGTCGCGAGACCGTCGGCCCAGATCAGATCCGTGCCGCCAGCGTTGCACGTGACGAGCACCGCAGACGAGTTGTTCGGATCGATCGCAGCACCGGCGGTCGCGAGGTCGGTGTTCGCGGCGGCCTTCTGCACGAACTCGCCGTAGAAGCTGGCTGCGCCAACGTCGCCAACATCCGCGGCGTTCACCGGGAGGTTGTAGATCACGCGGAAGGCCTGGATGCCAGCACCCGCACCGGTGATCGAGACGATCGCCTCGCAAGACTGCACCGCAAACGAGGTCAGCGCGGTGACCGCCACACCATTGGTGTCGGAGACCGGGTCGTTGCCGAGGACATCCTCAAAGTTGGCCGCAACCTCGACGCGGATGAACTGCCCGACAACGATGTTGCCGAGTGCGCCGGTCAGGTCGAACGCGAAGGTCGAATCCGAACCCGCAACGAAGTCAACAACCGCGGCGAGCGTCCCGGTCAGGGCGAGCGGTGCGGCGAAGGTGTCAGCTGTGTCAAGGCGGAGGTCCGTAAGCACCACCGCATTCGCGTCAGGAGCGGCACCACCGGAGGAAGTGCCGTTCTTGCCCGCGCTGCCGCCGGTGAAGCGGCACGAGCGGGACATCTCGATGAAGAACGACTCGTTCGTCGCATCGAGAAAGCAGTTCGCCAGTGTCAGTGCTGTGGTGTCGAGATCCGCAGCCTCGCCGCCAGCAGTCAGCGTACCGGAGGTTTCGGTGATCTCGGTGGAGTTCGAGTTCGTGGACTGGTCCACGCAAGTGATGACAACCACAACGTCCGTGACGCTCGGGTCGATGGCAGCGGCGTTCTGCGCCGCGGTGACCGCGGACGCGAACGCGGCGAAACCGAGATCGATGTCATCGACAAAGTCGGCCGGGGCACCCGTGGCAGAACCGTCACCGAAGGTGCCGTCCTGGTTCGAATCGACCTGAGCCAGCGGGATCTGCGTGCTGGGCCACAGTGTCGTGGTCGAACCGGATTGCACACCAATGATCGAGAAGAAGTAATCAACTACCTCTGCAGCAGCCATCGCGGTGCCATCGGTCGAGCCATCGGCATCGACATCGATGGTCAGGATGGTGCTCGTCCCCGTGAATTCAAAGTTCGAGGCGTTCTCCGGGGCATCGATGTTCACGCCCTGGCCGAACGCCGTGCCAGTCAGCCCGAGGGCAACGCCCGCAGCCAACACACGTTTAAAGTTCAGACTCATGCTCAACGTTCCTTTCTTCTTCTCCACGCGGTGAAGAATCCTGTTCCGTTCAAATAACTCGTGTAAGGCCGCGGCCCGTGGGCGAGGACGCGTACCAGACATATCTCAGTGCCCCAGCATCGAGACCATCTCGACGCCAACGGGGCGGCTTGTTCAGAGCGTTTCCGGCTCCATTGCTCGGCCATCCTGCCCCTTCATCAACTACTTTCCTTACATACGCTCTTGTGGAGCGTGGTTATCGGCTGTCCCTCGTGCCAAACTTTCAGTTACCGGGCGTCGGGAGACGTTCACATCCTAATTCCCAGCGCCATGCCACCAAGATTCCCGGACCATCGGCTCGATAGCCCCCTAGATCTACAGCACTTTGCTGGTATTCACCAACTTACGCATTGTCACGCCCCTGACACATCGAGACATCATCGGCATCGATGATCTTATCGGAGTTTCCGACCCCCAAGCCCATTCTCCAGCGCACCTTGGAGCGTTACACCCCGAGCGACTCAACCGTGCTGATGTCCACGGTCTGGATCTTGGTATTCCGGTATCCCCATAGCAAGCGACACGCGACAAACCGCACCACATCGCCCTTGCTCGTCGTCCCAAGCTTCTGATTCAAGCGCATCAGGTGCGTGCGGAGCGTGGGCAGCGCGACACACAAACGATCCGAGATCGCGTCGTTTGTCCCACCAGAACAGATCTCATACACCACCTCGCGCTCGCGCGGCGTGAGCCCGTTGAGCGCTCCCTGCAAGAAATGCCGCTCGGCATACGTCAGTTTGAGTGTCCACGAATCTGCGCGAGGCTCAGCCCCAACGATCGAACTAGGGATCGAAACCCGCGCGCTACCCGGGCGCGCAGAGCGCACCACCACTTCCGGTGACTTGATCGCACCGGGGTTGGTCTCTGGTTCTCGAGCGACGGCCTTGCCTGGCACGGTCGGCTCTCCCTCTGCAAATCCACCGGCCCGGGGTGTGAACTTGACGCACTCAACCCCGCGGAATGACCGGCTCCGTAGGAAATACTAACCACGCCGGAGAAGCCCAGTCAACGCCCCGATACCGCCCGATAACAGGGGGGTATCCCTGTCCGACGACCCCGACCCCCTTTTGGGCTGCGTGAGACCTGACCCCGGCGTGCCTGGGGTTATGCCACGCACATGATCGGCCGATGAGCAGGCTGGCCGCCGCCCCCGGAGAGGGTGTCGGAGAGTAGTTGAGGGAGGCTCAAATGAACCTCGGTAGCATCCTGAAAGCCGCCCACGCGGCCGACGCTTCGGATATCCATCTTGTCGCGGGGCACCCGCCGGTGATGCGCGTGCATACCGTGATGACCCCCATGGATTTCCCGGTCTTCACGAGTGAATCACTCTCGGAGATCTTCCACGAGCTCGCCTCGGAAGGCACGCGGGACATCTACGAAAAGCAGCAGGACGCGGACTTCTCCTACGAGGTCAAGGGTCTCGGTCGCTACCGCGTGAACGCGCACTCGCAGCGCGCCGCGCTCGGCATCACAATGCGTGCGATCAAATCGAAAGTACCGCCGCTCGCGGATCTGAACCTGCCGGATGTCATCTCGCGGCTGACGTATCTACCGCGTGGGCTCGTGCTCGTCACGGGCGACACCGGCTCGGGCAAGTCCACCACACTCGCCGCGATGATCCAGGCGATGAACGAACGCTACCGCAAGCACATCATCACTCTCGAAGACCCGACCGAGTACACCTTCCAGTCGCACCAGTGCCTCATCGAGCAGCGCGAACTCGGGCAGGACATGCCCAGCTTCGCCTCCGGGCTCAAGCACGCGCTGCGTCAGGATCCGGACATCATCCTCGTCGGCGAGATGCGCGACCTCGACACCACCGCGCTCGCGATGACCGCAGCGGAAACCGGGCACCTCGTGCTCTCCACGCTGCACACCGTCAACGCGAGCCAGACGGTGGAGCGCATCATTGATATGTACCCGTCGGGTCAGCAGAACCAGATCCGCGCGATGCTCGCCGACACGCTCCAGGCGGTTGTCTCCCAGACGTTGTTCTCGCGGACAGATGTCAAAGGTATGGTCCCGGCCGTCGAGGTGCTGCTCTGCACGCCCGCGGTGCGGAATATCGTCCGTGAGGGGCGCACCTTCGAGATCCCGAACGTTATCGAGACAAACCGATCGATGGGGATGTCGAGCCTCGACGCATCTATCGCGGAGCTGTTTTTCAACGGCATGATCTCCAAGGACGAAGCCGTCGCCAAAGCCGCGTACCCAGACAAGCTCTCCAAGCAGCTCGCCGCGTAACCGAACGGGAATTCAAGACTCATGCCCACCTACCGGTACCAGGTTCAGAACAACGCGGGGCAGACCGTTGTCGGTGTTGTTAACTCGGCGAGCGCAGCCTCCGCCGCGGACACACTCCGCACGCAAGGCAACCGCGTGCTCGCGCTGAACCCGGTGCAGTCCCCGGGAGCCGGGAAGTCCTTTGGCGAGAAGTTCCGTGAGCTGAACTCCGGCAAGCCCACGCTCAAGCATGTGCTCGACTTCACCACGCAGCTCTCCGTGATGGTGCGTGCGGGCATCGGGCTACGCACGGCGCTGGACGGCATCGCCGACCAGACCGACCACGCACGCTTCAAGCAGATCATCCTCGGGCTCAAATCGGATGTGGAATCCGGCAAGCAGTTCTCCGAAGCGCTCACAAGACACCCCAAGCTCTTCAACCCCCTGTACGTCAATATGGTTCGGGCCTCGGAGATGTCCGGCTCGTTCGGCAAGATGCTCAACCGCATCGCCGCGTATACCTCCCAGCAGATCGAAACCAAGAAGATGGTCATCGGAGCGATGATCTACCCGGGTGTGATCGCCACCATGGCGACCGGCGTCACCGTCTTCCTGCTCGTCTTCGTGCTGCCCAAGTTCGGTGCGGTGTTCGCGGGCAAGGAGGACGCCCTGCCCTGGGCCACGAAATTCCTGATGTCGCTCAGCGATTTCATGGTCGCGCAGTGGCCGCTCCTCGTGGGCGTGCTGTTCTCATCCCTAGTCGCGATCTTCCTCGTGCTGAAAACCGAGATCGGCAGCTTCTGGTTTGACACCGCGAAGCTCACCGTGCCCATCGTCCGGAAAATGTTCCGCGCCCTGTATATCTCCCGCTCGCTCCAGACCATGGGCGAATTGATCAACGCGGGCGTGCCCATGCTCGACACCCTCGCGATCACGGGTGATGTCTCGGGCAACCGTCTGTTCAAACGCCTCTGGCGCGGCGTCTACTCCTCGGTGAAGCAGGGACGCAAGATCGCGTCCACGCTCGAGAAGAGCGACCTGCTGCCCAAAGCGGTGGTGCAGATGGTGTCCGCGGGCGAGGAGTCCGGCAAACTCGGCGAGGTGCTCGACGAGGTATCGGACTTCTACGGCAAGCAACTCCGTGACGCGATCAAGGCGGTTACCGGAATGATCGAACCCCTCATGATCATCATTATGGGTTCAATCGTTGGGTTCATCGCCATGGCGATCATCCTGCCGATCTTCAAGATGAGCCAGATCGTCCGCTAGCCGATATTCGCACTGGAGGCGTCCCGGGGTTCATTCCCCATCAAGGGGGCTTACGTGCGATGATCCCAACACGCTCAACCCACATCCGGGTGCCCGAGGTTCGCCGAAGGCAACACGCCGCGCGCAGAGCGTTCACGCTCATCGAAACGGCGTTCTCGACCATCATTATTGGTGTCGGTGTGCTCGCGATCATCGAGGCGCAGCAGGCGTTCGTCGTCAAGAACGCCTGGTCCACCAACTCCTCCACCGCCACCTACCTCGCCTCAGAGTTCCGCGAGATGTCGCGCAACTTCCCCCGCCACGACCGCTTCTCGGGCGGCATCTACCTCGTCGATCCAAACGATGTGCTCTCGCTCAACGGGTGGGGGCTCGAAACGGGCGAGACCGCGACCGCCGACTTCGACGATCTGGACGATCTCGACGGGCTCGTCTTCGGCACCGCGACCAACTACCCGGACGGCTTCGTGCCCACGCAGATCTTCGACGGGCCTATCAACGCGTTCGGCGAAGTGCTCAACGAGATGCTCTGGGACGGCACCGTCGAATCCCAGACGATCAACGACGAAGTGATCCCCGTGGCGATGCGCGGGTGGACGCAAATTGTTCAGGTGGACAAGCTCAACCCGAACGACTACTCGATCGCAGTCGAACACGGACTGTTCGAGGAAACCGGCGGCGAGGTCACCCGCGAAGTAGACGAATACCCGATCCGTGTGCGCGTCACCGTGCTGTTCCAGGGCCCGTTCGACGCCGAAGCTACACCAATCGCCACCGTGACATGGGTCGTCCCCCCATAACCTCCGCACCGATCGATTCGCAACGGACACGCATCCTCTGCCCTACTCCTGATCGAACGCAGCAAGGAACGAGGAGGAATGAATATGAACTCCCGACAGCTCAACATGATCAAACGCCGCGCGCAGCGCGTTGCGCGCTCGCGCCGAGGCGTCACGGGCATCCTCTCGATGATGTTCCTCGTGATGTTCGGCTCGCTCGCCGTCGCGATGGCGATCGTCTCCCAGGGCAACCTGCGCACCGCCGAGACGCATATCCGCGTCTCGCGTTCGCTGGGTGCCGTGGACACCGGCATGGAAATCGCCACGCGCACGCTCGAGCGCGCCGCGCTGCGGTGTGTCGTGGGCGAGGGCGAGATCTCTGCAACCTACTCGAGCGATCTCTGGAGCGGCTCAGGGCTCGCGGGCTCGATGGTGACATTCATCGACGAGCCCGGGTACGACCCCGTCTCCTCGGTGATGGATGCGGTCATCCAACTCCACGCCGATCAGGTGTCAACCAACATCGCTTCGGAGATCCTCCCCGCCTTCACCCCGCCCAACAACTGGTACGTCTCGCCCGCGATCGGTCTCGATCGTGATGCGACAGGGCGCATCATCACCGCGGTGCAGATCACCTATGTCACCCCGAGCGAGGACGAAGCCGCCGACGGGCGCATCAAGGTCATCGTCACCGGGTACGACTGGGACTGGACCCGTGAGGCTTTCGTCTCCCGTACCGCCCAGCAGTATTTCGACCTCTCCAAGCGCGTGAAGCAATCTGTGCTCGCGCCATCGCGCATCATGATCGGGCGCAACGTCCAGGTGGACGGCCCGCTCGGTGCGCGTTTCGCCAGCATCAACCCCGACGGCGATATCGACGGCCCGCCGCTCGTCATCAAATCGGATTTCTACGGGCTCGACGGCGCCGACGGCCCGCTCACCCGCAAGCTCCAAGCCTTCTACGACGCCGTGCTGCTGCACGACGTGGACGGCGACAACCGCCTCCGCGCGCTCCACACCGTGGAATCCACACCACTCGCCGCGCTCAACCTCATGGACTTCTCCGCCTACGACGACTCGGACAACAACACCGACCCCGACTACGCCTACACCGACATGACCAACGACAACATCGTCGATGAGTACGATATCTTCCTGAACCATTACGACACCAACGGCGACGGCATGGTCGCCCTCCCCGACGCCCTCAACTACCGCACACCCAACAGCTCGCTCGCCCCCGAGTTCATCCTCGACGACGCGCTGGCCTACCTGATCGATTCGGGATTGTCCGACCGCAACGGCAACGGGCGCGCCAACGGCATCCACGATCCCTACCACGCCGACGCCTCACCCGAGGGTTGGATATTCAGTTCCTTCGACGACAACAACGCCGACGGGCTCTACGACATCCTCGATGTCGATACGGATGATGTCGTGCTCGGGTACCGCGACGGCGTGCTCGATTACCGCGACCGCTACGCCAAGATCCGCGGCACCGTCACCTTCCGCACCGACCGCGCCACGTGGGAAAACTCCGACGACGGCGCCGGGGGCACGGTGAGCGACTACCAGCAGTTCGTGCAGGGGGCGATCGTGCCCGAGCATAATAACGACTCCACTATCTTCGAAGCGACCAACGCCGAACTCCCCGAGATCACCGCGAGCAGCTTCAGCGCCGCCACCACCGCGCTGATCACCATCGCGCAGAACGAACCGCGTACCTTCCAGCAACAGGTCGAAGCAACCAAAGGCGGCGGGTGGGTGCCCCCCACCATGATCGAATCCACGCCGTACGGCTCGCCCGTGCCCGGCGACTGGTACCAACGCCCGGTCTACGAGGGCATCGTCTTCAAGAACGTCACCATTCCCATGGGCAACAACGCGCTCTTCATCGACTGCACATTCGCGGGCGTCACTCGCGTCGAAGCGTACGCCATCAACACGCACGACTCCTGGCAATTCTACGGCAAAGAAGCCCGCGACCCCGCAACCGGGCAACTCACGCGGCTCTACCCGCCCCCGCCGGCAGACTCCGACGCCCAGCTCGACCAGTCCTACGCCGATCCCTCCGCGCCGGGCTACGCCAACCTCCCAGTGCCGCTCATCGTCGCGGTTGATCTGAACAACGACGGCACCGCCAACGACCAATGCACCAATACCAAACTCATCTCTAACAACATCCGCTTCCACGACTGCCTCTTCGTCGGGTCCATTGTCGCCGATCAGCCGACGATTTTCCGCCAGCTCCGCAACAAACTCCAGTTCACCGGTGCCACTCGCTTCACACAAGAGCACCCCACCGCCCCCCTCGACCCAGCGCTCAACCCCGACTCTGATGACCTCGACGAGATCGCCAAAAGCTCGCTCATGCTCCCCAACTACTCCGTGGACATCGGCACCAACAACTCACCGCCCGATCAGGACGTCAACCTCAAGGGAGCCATCATCGCCGGTGTCATCGATATCCGCGGCAACGCCCGCATCGACGGCATCCTCATCGCCACGTTCTCCCCGCTGCGCGGGCAGGCTCCGCTCTCGCTCTACGGCTCCGACATCGGCAACCCCGCCGATTTCAATATCACACTCGGATACTTCGGGCCCGAAGACGGCGACAGCGAAGGCATCGATCTCTCCTCCCTCACCGACCTCGACGCCGATGGCACGCTCGATATCGGGTGGGACACCGCCCGCGACGCTACCGGTGCGCTCATCACACTCGCCGGGTGGGACAGTGTGCACCTGGAATCCTGGTACGACGGCGTGCCCGATGACGATGCCGGGATCGCACCCGGTACCTACGTCACCCGCGCGATCCCGTTCAGCGGGTTCGGCAAAGTCGAACTCAACTACGACCCCACCATGATCCTGCCAGACGGGCTCGCCGCACCGATCTCCATCCGTGCGATGCGCGACACCTACGAAGAAGGGCGATTCCACATCACCCATTACCAGCCCCCGCCCGATCCCAATCCTGATCCAAACCCCGGCGGCACCACCGTCACCCCGCCCGA
Source organism: Phycisphaerales bacterium (assembly GCA_029260435.1). GTDB lineage: Bacteria > Planctomycetota > Phycisphaerae > Phycisphaerales > UBA1924 > OFTM74. The sequence goes on from JAJDDG010000141.1 coordinate 48,644, forward strand.
CGAGGGAGGAATCCAGTAACCATGCCGAACACCACCAACCACATCCGCGCACGCCGCGCATTCAGCCTCGTCGAGATGATGATGGCCCTCACGATCAGCTCCATGCTGCTCACCGCCGCGCTCGTCTCGCTGGACACTATGTTCAAGAGCTACAAGCAGACCACCGAGTCCGCCTCGACGCATGTCGTCTCGCGCATCGTCATGAACCGCCTGCTCGGGATGATCCGCACAGGCTCGGACTTCGGGCCCATCCCGAACAACGTCCTCGACGCGAACCAGAACCCACGCTTCGCCGATTACTTCGAGTATGTCTCCGAGCGCGACGCGAACGACAACATCACCCAAATCATCCGTGTGGAGTACCGACGTCCCGGGCAGGCGGCGCTCCTCCAGGACTGGGGCAACGCCGACACCGCGCCCATCATCGACCCGGATGACCCCAATGCGCCGCCGATCATCGAGGGCCCGGGCGAACTCTGGCTTGTCATCATCGATCCGAACAACGGCGACCCGACTACCGTCTCGGAGAACCCGCTGATCTCGGGCGTGCGCTCCGCGATCTTCACACTGCACTACGACATCGGCCCCCAGCTCGCCCGCGCAACCGTGGATCTTGTGATCGAGCCGAACGATTCGGTGGACCTCACCATCGGTGCCGATTCGATCCCGGAGACAATCCGTCTCGTCGCCTCCGCCGCGCCGCGCCTGTCGATCTACGAATGATCTACGCCCGCGACTGCGGACGCGCCGGATCGGGCCAGTCCAGGTGGAACTTCTCACCCCGCGGCTTATCCATGCGCTCGTAGGTGTGCGCACCGAAATAATCCCGCTGCGCCTGAAGCAGGTTCGCCGGCAGCACCCCGTGCCGGTAGCTGTCGTAGTACGACAGCGCAGAGGCAAACGCGGGCACGGGCACCCCGCCCTCGCTCGCCAGCGAAACCACCTTCCGCCAATCCCCCTGCTTCTCTTTGATCTGCCCCGCGAAATACGGATCGAGCAGCAGGTTCGCCAGCGATTTGTCCCGCGCATACGCATCCTTGATCCGCTGGAGGAACCGCGCCCGGATGATGCACCCGCCGCGCCAGATCATCGCAATCGATCCGAAATCCAGATCCCACTCGTACTCCTCGCTCGCGAGCGACATAATCTGGAACCCCTGCGCGTAGGCGCACAGCTTCGCGCAGTACAGCGCATTGCCCACCGCCTCGACCAGTCGCTCGCTGTTGCCGAATACGCGCTCCATCGCCCCGCTCGCCGCGTGCTCACCCGGTCCCGGCAGCAACCCGCTCGCGCGCACGCGCTCTTCTTTCAGCGCGCTGATCGCCCGCGCGAAGACCGCCTCACCGATCGTCGCCGCCGGCGCACCCTTCTGCAGCGCCGCGATACTCGTCCACATCCCCGTGCCCTTCTGCCCCGCCGCGTCCAGCACGATCTCCACAAACGGAGCACCCGTCTCAGGATCCTTCTGACGCAGGATGTCCGCCGTAATCTCGATCAGGAACGAATCCAGATCCCCCTCGTTGTACTTTGAAAACACTCCCGCACACTGCGCCGGCTCCATCCCCCCCGCCGCACGCAACAAGTGGTACGCCTCACAGATGATCTGCATGTCCGCGTACTCGATCCCGTTGTGCACCATCTTTACAAAGTGCCCCGCGCCGTCCGACCCGATGTACGCCGCGCAGCTCTCGCCGCCCTCGATCGGCTCACCCGGTTTCGCGCCCTCCAGCGGCTGCCCCGTATCCGAGTTCACCTTTGCCGCGATCGCCTCCCACACCGGCTTCAACACTTCCCAAGCCGCCCTGTCCCCGCCCGGCATCAGCGATGGCCCGAACCGCGCCCCCTCCTCGCCGCCCGATACACCCGAACCTACAAACAAGATCCCTCGCTCCTTGAGCGCCTTCTCACGCCGGCGCGTGTCGTCCCAGTGCGCGTTCCCCCCGTCAACAATCAGATCACCCGATTCCATCAGCGGGGTGAGCGAGTCGATCACCGCGTCCGTCGGACCACCCGCCTTGATCATCATCACCACCCGCCTCGGGCGCGCCATCGACGCCACAAGCCCTTCGAGCGTCTTGCACGCCACCAGCCCTCCGCCCTTGCCGCCGAACGACCCTTCGGGGTGCTCATCCACAAATGCGTCCGTCACGGACCCCGTCCGATTGAACACCGCGACCCGAAAACCGTGATCCGCGATGTTCAGGGCAAGGTTCTGCCCCATGACCGCAAGCCCGATCAGGGCAGCATCCGCGGGATGATCCGACATGGTGATTCTCCTCTCGCATCACGGACGAAAAATCCGTGACAGCCGACTTGTGAAACTGGGCGATCCGAGCCCGTCTATATTATTGTCGGTCCGATCATCTCCCGCGCCAAACCAACAGGAAAGCAATTCCCTACCTCATACTCACCCTTTTTTCATAGACCCACCCCCCCTACCGATGGACACTATGAGATGTGCTCGGGTAGCCACCCGGATGCCCAGTGCGAGAGGGAAATGTGCGAACGCACCACCTCACCATCGCCTCCCGGGTTCGTGGGACAATCTCGTGCGCTATCACCCCATCGCCTCCATCTCCATCGGGCTCCTTTGCTCCGCCTCCCCGGGCGGCACCCTCACGTTCACCGAAGTCACCGGCGCAGCGGGGATCACCGCGGCACACACCATCCCCGTCGTCTCAGACATGAAGCCCGCCTACGCCGAGATGGCGGGCGGCGGCGCGGTTGGCGATTTCAACAACGACGGGTGGCAGGACATCTTCTTCCTCGGTGGCGGGGGTGTATCCGATCAGCTTTTGATCAATAACGGCAACGGAACCTTCACCAACCAGGCAGCCGCGTGGGGCGTGGACAAAGTCCACCTCGGGTGCGCCGCGAACGTGGGCGACTTCAACGGCGATGGCATGCTCGATATCTACGCCGTCTCATGGGGCATCCCGGCCGCAGGGCTCGGCGGCTTCGCGCCGGGGCTGCACATCCTCTACCGCAACAACGGCGACGGCACATTCACCGACATCGCAACCAGCGCGGGCGTCAACCTTACTTCCAACACACCCGACGGGTACGGGTGCGCGTTCGGCGACTACGACAACGATGGCGACCTCGACCTCGCCGTCGGCGGGTGGTTCGCCTCGCAGGACCGCAACCGTCTGTTCCGCAACAACGGCGATGAAACATTCACCGATGTCACAACAACAGCCATCCCGGGCGTGAACATGGATACCGTCCACGGCTTCGCCCCCCGATTCGTTGATATGGATGGTGACGGGTGGAACGAACTGCTCTGGGCCGCCGACTTTGTCACCAGCAAATACCTGAAAAACAACGCCGACGGCACCTTCACCGATCTCACCCCGACAAACGGCACCGGGCTCGACGAGAACGGCATGGGCAGCACCGTCGCCGATTTCAACAACGACGGGCTCCTCGACTGGTATGTCACAAATATCTTCTCCAACGCCCCCACCGAGCGTTTCGGCAACAGGCTGTATATGAACAACGGTGCGCACTCCTTCACCGAGAGCGCCGCACTCAACGACGCCGACAACGGCGGCTGGGGATGGGGTGCCTGCGCCTGCGATCTGGACCTCGACGGGTGGCTCGATATCGCCGAGACCAACGGGTGGCGCATGGACACCGGTGAATACCTCGGAGAGAACTCCTACATCTTCATCAACGATGGCACCGGGTACTTCACCGAATCGCACGCCGCCTGCACCTTCTCAAACGTCACACAGGGACGCGGGCTCTCCACGCTCGACTACGACAATGATGGCGACCGCGACATCCTCATCTTCGAAAGCCAGGGACCACTCCGCCTCTACCGCAACAACTACATCGAGAACAACACCGACCGCCACTGGCTCCGCGTCTTCATCACCAACGACGCACGACCCGACCTCCCGCCCAACGGCATGGGCGCACGCGTCAAAGCAACCGTGGGCGAGCAGCGATACCTCCGGTGCATCGACGGCGGCTCGAACTACCTCACCAACTCGGAGCTCAGCGCCCACTTCGGCATCGCCTCCGCCACAAAGGTGGACGTGCTGACAATCACCTGGCCCACGGGCGAATCCATCGTCATGAACGATGTCGGTGCCAACCAGACCATCACGATCCATCCGCCAACACTCCCCGCCTGCGATGGCGACGTGAACAACGACAACACCGTCGATGTCAACGACATCTCCTACGTCCTGTTCCGCCTCGGCGGCACCACCGATGGCGATGCCAACGGGGACAACATCGTGGACGTCAACGACATCTCCTATGTCCTCTTCCGACTCGCCTCCCCCTGCTGATCCCCACGCCCCAACTCGACCCGCCAGCCCAATCCGCTACTATTGCCCGACTGCGAGCCCGAAAGGCACGCGGGGCGGTAGCTCAATTGGGAGAGCGCTGGCTTTGCAAGCCAGAGGTTGAGGGTTCGAGCCCCTTCCGCTCCATTCACAACTCGGCCCGGTACCACCATGTATCGGACCCCCATCCACATCTCCATATCCCCCTCCCGTTTCACGGAATCCCTCTCTTCCGTCTTTATGGTGTACCCGATGCCTCCCAGTACCCATACTAGATAGACGCCCGGCGAGACCCTCCGTCCGCCGCCGCGTGGGAGCGACCCCGATGAACCCCATCAGAACATGCGCCGCGATCGCCCTCGCTGTATCCACCGCACACGCAGGTACACCGATCGAGTGGGTCTTTGACGCCTCGCTCCCCGCCGGCGTAACGTTCGAGCGCTCAACCTCGCGCCTCGATGATTCAGGCAACACCATCCCCGCAAACACCCCCGTCTTCTCTACCCGCGCCGTGATCGAGCAGGGCGCAGCGCTCGTCGCCGAGCTCGATCCATCGCAGCGCGTCCTTGCGGTGCAGCAATTAACCAACGGCCTGACCACAACCCTCGTCAAAGATATCAACATGGTCTACCTCACGTATGACACACCCGGCGCCAGCGCAATTGTCACAAAGATCGAACCCCACATATCGAATATCTCTAAGTTTGGATCTGGTCTCGTATGGGGCTTACCTTCTGGTGGCGAGATCTTCGCCGACGGGACAATCCTGATCTTCACCAATGGCGCGGCACCCGATCGTCAGGCTCAGACAATCCGAACCAGTGCTTCGACGTTTCAACTTGCATCCGGCATGTCACTCGTCCGAACGAGCGCTTACATTCCACCCCGGGAAGATGGAACGACCCAGTCTCCACCGTGGTTCACACGCAAGACTTATCTTCCCAACCTCAATAAAACTGTTTCTACCATCGCCGAATACAATGCATCCGGCCTGGCGAGTGACGCCTACCCGGGAGACGGGCGCTCTCTCGGGTACGGCTCATCCGATGTCGGCCTGACCTGGCAGCGACTGATCGATACGGACGACCCGCTGCTCGGCCGTGATCTCGTCATTGATGCCAAACACCTGCACCATGTCGAGCCATTCGAATGGTGGGATGAAACCCAGCAACAATGGAACATCGGTTCGATCGGATGTCTGGGAGACGGGCCAAACGCGTCGGGGCTCTTGCTTGCTTTCTCCGACGCCCCCGATTTCAACGACCCAGACGCCCTGCAATACCCAAGCATCGAACGCCGCAAGGAAATCGGTCGCGACATGCTCACCGATATCTTCCCTCTCAACCCGAGTCTCGCCCCCGGGTCTCCACTCCGTTACCTCCTCGGGGCGGATACCACGCAGACCGGAATCATCGAAGCATCAATCGACGCCGTTGAACAATCCGACCGGTACCTGTTCCGCCCCGCCACATCGTTCGTCTACCACGACGACACGCTGAGCACCCTCTGTGCATGGCCGTATATTTTTCAGTTCGATCGTTTGCCAAACGGCTGCATTATCGCGCCGACCATGGAGGTACAAGGAGGGTTCAACCCAAACGGCATGTGGGCCTCCGATACCACGGGTGAGCACTGGACAACCGCATACCAGACCCATGCCACCGGCTATTCCGGTGTCATGCCGGTCTCATCGAATAGATTCTGGACCTTCAACCGCAGCGGGAATCAGATTGCAAGCGAACTCTGGCTCGTTGATCCTCCGGCTATCCAGCAAAGCCTGCTGCTCGGTGTCGCAGCGGAAGACGTTGCCTATGGCAACTTCTTCCTCAACGCTGTTGATCTGACACGAACACTTGCAACCGGACTGATCCCCCCCCCCCAACAACTCCCCGCGAACACCGCAATCTGGCGACTGCAAAGCACAACTGTACCGATCGGCACCCGTTTCGATGACAACGAGATGTATCCTGTCTCCGCACAGGAAGGCCAACTCGTCTCACTCGTGACATGGGTCAAACCCGGACGCAAGGATCTCTCGGTCGTGGGATTTGACATCACACATCAAGTCAAACTTCCAGACCAGTCGCTGCTTAATCTACCCAGAGACAAAGTCACCCTCGACACGAATGACTGGACACGCATCGTTTCCACCCGCGAGGTTCCACCAGGCGGAATCCAGGGCGTTCGATTCATGCTCTTCACGACCGACAACGCCTCGACCATGATGCCCCTAGATTACTACTTTACGCACCCACAAATCGTCGTATCCGACCAACCGATCGTGCAACCGATCCCATTCAACGCCGCCGCCGCCGAAGACCGACTCTCCCTCGCCCTCCCCCCGCTCGGCTCCGAATGGACCATCGAGATCGACCTGACCGAGGAACTCTCGCTCGCCCTCTCCCTCATCGATGCCTCGGCACGCAATCTGACTGTAGAAAATCAGTCAATCGCGGACACACCATGGCAGGGACTGCGATCTTTCCTCCGCCTCTCCCCGAACTTCACCGCGCAACCAACAATCCCGATCGACTCGCTCATAAACGATGTCTTCATGCCCACCCAAACACGCCTCACTATCGTCATGTCTCAGACCGACAATACCCTCAAGATGTATGTCAACCGCGGCATGGGCGATACCGATGGCGTCGCGGTCATCGCTGAACCATTCACACCAGTCACACTCCAGATGGGAACCCCCGACTGGTCGCGAGTCGCCCAGGGCGCGCTCCACCGGATCCGTGTCTGGCCCAACACCGCGATGGACCTCGGGCCCGCCCCGCTCTTCGTCCCCTGCCCACAAGACGCCAACGCCGACAACTCCGTAGACGTCAACGACATCTCATACGTCCTGTTCAGACTCGGCGAAACCGGCGACCCGCTCACGCTAGAAGGCGATACCAACGCCGACGGTGTCGTCGATGTCAACGACATCTCGGCTGTCCTGTTCCACTTCGGCCCGTGCCCAACGCTCTAGAGCATCCTCACCCATTCTGTAGCATCTACTGATTTCTGCCCCTTCTCCCCTCCGGGCAACAAATTGCATCAAACTCCTCCGACGCCAAGCACACGCTCTGATCAGCTTAAAACTACAGTGTCAGACTGTTCCGTCGATCATACTTTTTCAAGAATATGTTGATCTCGTAAGTCCTGATCTCAAAACGATTTC
>JAJDDG010000142.1 GCA_029260435.1 Phycisphaerales bacterium
GAGAACGGCGATGGTCAGGTTCGTCTCGGGGACTGGGACTACGACGTCTGGTGGCAGGTCCATCCGGCTGACATCGTTTATGTTTCGATTCAGGCCCTGCAAGACGATTCTGAGTGTGCTGACGCCGAGCGCCGACATCCAATGGGGAGGAATGTCGTGGTCAATCTCGTGTGGGATCAACGCCGTTCTGCAGTCGTTGCGATCTACGGGACGACCCGTGATTTCCGACCGTTCATCGAGGCGTTTCGAATTGCGTACGGCCTCAAAGAACAGGAGAGCAAAAAATGACGACCACCGCCGAGAACCGCTCTCGCTGGTTTCGCATCGCCGATGAGCCGCGGGACTGGGAGGATTTCTACCGGGAACGCTGGTCGTTCGACAAGTCTGTCCGAACGAGCCACAGCGTCAACTGTTCCGGGTCGTGCTCATGGGAAGTGTTCGTCAAGAACGGACTGATCTGCTGGGAACTCCAGAAGGTCGATTGGCCCCAGATCAGATCGGACACCCCCAACTACGAACCACGTGGTTGCCAGCGTGGGATTTCCTCATCCTGGTATCCGTATAGCCCGGTCCGCCCGAAGTACCCGTACGTTCGTGGCGTTCTGCTCGACTTCTATGAGTCGGAGCTCGCCAGCGGGAAAAACCCGATCGAGGCGTACGCCGCCATCGTCGAGGATCCTGTGCGGAAACAGAAGTACCGCAATGCACGAGGCAAAGCGGGATGGCGGCGTTCGAGTTGGGAGGTCGCCACTGAGATCTGGGCCGCGTCGATCATCTACACGACCAAGAAGTACGGGGCGGATCACCTCGCGTCGTTCTCGCCCATCCCCGCGATGAGCATGGTCAGCTTCCTGTCGGGGCATCGCCTGTGCAATCTGCTCGGTGGCACGATGCTCAGTTTCTACGAGTGGTACCACGATCTGCCGCACATCATGCCGATGATGTGGGGTGACCAGACCGACGTCGGAGAATCCGCCGACTGGTACCAGAGCACGTATTGGATGGTCATCGGCTCGAACCTGCCGATGACGCGGACTCCGGACGCCCACTTCGCGTCCGAGCACAAGTACAACGGCGGCAAGATCGTCAACCTTGCGCCGAACTATTCGGATATGACCAAGTTTGCGGATCTGTGGGTTCCGATCCGCCCCGGGACCGACGCGGCGTTCCTGCTCGCGTGCATCCACGTGATCCTGACCGAGTGTCACGTTGATAATCCGGTGGCGTACTTCCGCGATTACGTGAAGAAGTACACGAACCTGCCGTTCCTGGTCATGCTCGATGAGCATGATGACGGGAAGTATCTCTCGGGACGTTTCCTCCGCGCCAGCGACTTCAGCGACCACGACGGTGAAGAAAACGCCGACTGGAAGCTGATGATGATGGACCAGGCCAGCGGTGACCTGAAGATGCCCGTGGGATCGCTGGGGTTCCGCTGGGAAGAAGAGAAGACCGGACGATGGAACCTCAAGTCCGAGGACGCCGTGACCGGCGAGGCGTTCGACCCGATGCTCAGTTGCATGAACGGGAGCGGCTCGTACGAAGAAGTTCAGGTTCTCTTCTCCGATTTCACGGACACGTTCGACACGACACTCGGGCAGACCGAGGGCAAAGGGAAGAACGCCACAGCGATGGCTCGAGGCGTGCCGGCGAAGAGAATCAAGACCAAAGACGGCAAGGAAGTGCTCATCACCACCGCGTATGACATTCTCCTGGCGCAGATGGGAGTCGGGCGTGGGATGTCGGGCGACTACCCCAAAGACTACGACGACGCATCGGTCCCCTACACGCCTGCGTGGCAGGAACAGGAGACGGGCGTCTCTCGTGACATGGTCATCCGTGTTGCCCGCGAATGGGCGGAGAACAGCGAGAAGACCGAAGGCAAGAGCATGTTCATCACGGGCTCGGGCGTGCTCCACTGGTATCACGGTGGGCCGTTGATCTACCGCGCGATGGCGGTGATGGGCATCTTGACCGGCTGCATGGGCAAAAACGGCGGTGGGTTCAACCATTACGTCGGCACCGAGAAGATCCGTCCCTACGCCGCGATCGGCACCTTGGGCGGGGCCGCAGACTGGGGTGGCCCACCTCGGCATATGAATAGTACATCGTATTTCTACTTCCACACGGACCAGTGGCGGTACGACGGGATGGTGCTCGATCCGATCTGGGCGCCTTGGGCTAAAAAGTTCCCTGCGAAGGGGAATCACTCTGCCGATCAGAACATGATGGCCGTGCGACTGGGGTGGCTGCCGTTCTACCCGCAGATCGACAAGAAAAACCCGGTCGAGTTTCTCAAGGAAGCCCGGGCGGCCGGTGCCGAGACGGAGAAGCAGGTCGGCGAGTTTGTCGCCAAGCAGTTCAAGGAAGGAAAAGATCGGTTTGCGCTCGAGGATGTTGACGCCGAAGCCAACCACCCGAAGGTGATCTGGATCTGGCGAGGAAACCTGATCGGCACGAGCATGCGCGGGCATGAATATGGGCTGAAGCATCTCCTGGGCACGCACAACAACGTGCTCGGTGAGGATCGTTCCAAGGAACTCGTCAACGATGTCGAGTGGCATGAAGAAGCCCCGATCGGCAAGCTTGATCTGGTTGTCAATGTTAATCTCCGGATGGACTCGTCGGCCAACTATGCAGACATCGTGCTCCCCACGGCGCACTGGTATGAGAAGTACGATCTGACCTGTTCGGATCTGCATTCGTTCTTCCATCCGTTTACGCCTGCGCATGATCCACCGTGGGAGTGCAAGCACGACTGGGATGTGTTCAAGGCGTGCGCCGCCAAAGTCAGCGAGATGGCGAAGGAATACATGCCCGAGCCGTTCGAAGACATGGTGATGACTCCCATGATCACAGATTGCCCCGACGAGATGGCCCAGCCGATGGGTGAGCTCCGAGACTGGAAGACCGGCGACGTCGAACCTATCCCGGGCAAGACATTCCCCCATGTCAAGATCGTCGAGCGCGATTACACCAAGATCCATGACAAGTACACGACGTTCGGACCCAATGTTTGCAAGCCAGAAGGCTACGGGTGCAAGGGCATCAATGGCGATCTATCCAAGGTGTATGAAGAGCTCAAGGAGAGCTATCTCGTCGGTGAGAAGGATGGGCGGCCATCTCTGGAGCGCGCCGAGCAGGTGTGCGAAGTCATCTTGCGTATCTCACCCGAGAGCGATGGCGAGGTCTCGCACATGATTTTCCAAAACCTGGAAAAGCGTGTCGGCCTGCCACTGGCTCACTTGGTCGAAGGTGATCGCGAGATCCATCATCACTATCCCGAATTGCAATCCCAGCCACGGCGGAGCCTGACATCTCCGCACTGGTCGGCGATCGAATCGCCGGGACGGACCTACTGCCCCTGGACGATGAACATCGAGATGCTCAAGCCGTGGCATACGCTGACCGGGCGTCAGGAGATCTATTTCGACCACCGTGGGTACCGCGAACTCGGCGAATCAATGCCCACGTACAAGCCGCCGGTTGACATGGTGAAAATCGGCGATTGCCGGCCGGATCTGGCCGAAGCGAAATCGAAGGTCTTCCGGTACCTGACACCGCACGGCAAGTGGTCGATCCACAGCATGTTCTGGGACACGTGGCACATGCTCAACATGTTCCGCGGTGGCCAGGTGGTCTGGATCAACGACGAGGACGCCGCCGAGATCGATGTCAAAGACAACGACTGGGTCGAGATCTACAACGAAAACGGGATCGCAAATGTGCGTGCGGTGGTGACCGGCACGATGCCTCGAAGCAGCGTGATCATGTACCACTCGTCCGAGCGCCACATCGCCGTGCCGTTCTCCCCGTTGGCTCGCAAGCGGAAGATGAGTGATCTGCGTGGCGGCAACAACAACGCACCAACGCGGATCATGATGAACCCGACGACGATGATCGGTGGGTACGCGAACTGGACGTATTTCCTCAACTACTGGGGCACGAGTCCGTCGGAGCGTGATTGCGCCGTGCTGATTCGCAAGATGCCTCTGGAGAAGGGTAAGAAGAAAGTCATCTACCAGGAATCCGAACTTTTGACATTGTATCCCAACGCGTAAACGGCGTCGCCAGACATCGCAGGAGGTCGGTTTAGTGCAAATCAAACAACAGATCAGCATGGTCTTCAACATGGACAAGTGTCTCGGTTGCAACACCTGCACACTTGCGTGCAAGAACGTGTGGACTAATCGCGAGGGCGCGGAGTACATGTTCTGGAACAACGTCGAGACCAAACCCGGGATCGGCTACCCCAAGCAGTGGGAGAACCAGGAGAAATACAGGGGGGGGTGGCAACGCAGCCCGACCGGCAGGGGACCCCGCCTGCGCTATGGCTCCCGCTTCCAGATGATGATGAACCTGTTCTACAACCCCGTGATGCCGCAGATGGATGATTACTACGGCAAGGGACCCTTCACCTATACCTATGAAGATCTTCATTCCACGACGCCAACGACGAAGTCCCAGCCTGTGGCGCGACCTAAATCGATGATCACCGGCGAAGAGGACATCGATATTACGTACGCCGTCAACTGGGAAGACAACGGCGCTGGTGCCACCGCCGACGGTCTGGGTGGGATGGATCTCAACTTTGCCGGCATGTCCGACACCGAGCGCCGGGCACTGCTGAGTTTCCGCGATTCGTTTATCATGTATCTCCCCCGTATTTGCAATCATTGTCTGAACCCCGGATGCGTCGCGTCCTGCCCGAGTGGCGCGGCGTACAAGCGTGAGGAGGACGGCATCGTTCTGATCGATCAGAACCGCTGTCGGGCATGGCGCTACTGCGTCTCGGCCTGCCCTTACAAAAAGACCTATTTCAATTGGCGCACGTCCAAGATGGAGAAGTGCGTTCTGTGCTACCCGAGGGTGGAAACAGGGCAGCCACCAGCGTGTTTCCACGCCTGTCCCGGGCGAATCCGGTACATGGGGCCGCTGCTCTACGACCTTGACCGCGTGCCGGAAGTGGCCAATGTCCCCGAAGAGGATCTGGTCCAGGCCCAGCGCGACATCATTCTCGATCCAAATGATCCGCAAGTCCAGACCGCAGCGGGCGAGGCGGGGATCAGCGACGCGTGGATGGAGGCGTGTGCACGGTCACCCGTCTACCGCATGTTCAAGCGGTGGGAGATCGCCCTGCCTCTGCATCCCGAGTTCCGCACACTGCCATGTCTTTTCTATGTTCCGCCCGAGAGTCCGGTGCGAACCGATAGCGCCAGCAGGGAACATTACAACATGACCAACGAGAGCAGCGTGCTCCCGGATCTTGACGAGTTTCGGATCCCAGTTCAGTTCTTGGCATCGATGCTCTCGGCGGGAAACAAGCAGATGGTCGAGATAGCGCTCCTTCGGCAACTCGCGGTTCGGGCTTTCCGTCGCTCGGAGCGAGTAAATGGCAAGCCCGACCTGGAAATACTCAAATCTGTCGGACTGACTGAGGATGATGCGCGAGAGATGCATCGCCTCCTGGCCCTCGCGCACTTCCACGAACGTTTCGTCGTGCCGACGACCCGACGCGAACGAACGGCGAACGCGCCCTACGTTGAACGCGGCTACTCGGGATTCAGCGAACTCACACCCAGCGACAAACCGCGCCGGAGCAGTTTCTTCCACGGGCAGCGCGAAGAAGTAGGGAGCTGAGTTATGGCGACCGATGCTCTCAAAGCGGCATGCCAACTCATCGCCGAGCTGCTGCTCAACCCCGAGCAGCGCGACGCCCACCGGATCGCTCTGTTCCGGAAGCGCCTTGCTCCGGAGCTTCCGCAGGTCGCAATATTCATCACCGAGTTCCTCGCTGATCCGGGATCGCAATCTCGCAACGAGTATGTGCAGACGCTCGAGTTGTCACCCTCCTGCCCTCTGTATCTGGGATCTCACCTCTTTGATGAACCCACCACATGCAGCGGGATCGGTACGTCAGGACGCAACGCCTACATGCTGGAACTGGTGGGGCTCTACGGGCACTTCGGGATCGAACTCAACGGGCACGAGCTTCCAGACTTCCTTCCGGTCATGATCGATTTTATGTGGATCAGTCTTGAATCGTCACCCCGGGACCAGCCCGCGCTGCGACGATGGTTCCTCGAGCACCACATGCTGCCGGGCCTGGATGCACTAGGTGTGTCCTTGTCCAAGTATGAAAGCCCCTACATACACCTTGTGTCCGCATTGCGGGCCGCGGTCGCCGAAGACCTCCGCCTCATCGGTGATGTCCCTGCCTGGCGGGCACCAGATGCGCCATCCCCCAAGGACGTGTCTTTGCCCGTGCTCACCGAGGCCACCAATGGTCAGGGGCAAGGCAAGGCGCTCATGGATGATATGGAGGTGCGGGCGTGAGTCCACGCGTATCCGAAACATGGGCGGTCTGTTCAACGCTGGCTCTGGTATCACTGGTGGTGTGGCTCGTCGTTCGCAGTATCGCCGGTGGCCCCACTACGCCAGCATCAGATGGACAACTGTCGCAGGCACCACCACCTGGACCCCCGCCGGTGGTCCAGGTCGCATCCGATCCCGAATCAGAATCGCACCAGGCACCCGACTCGGTCGTAACCGATGACCCGAGCCAAGTGCCGGAATCTCAAACATATTCCGTAGTGCAGAGTTTGCGCGCCCACAGCGGGCTACGGAGCTACGCCAACCCGAGCGAGGCAACACCCATGAATAACTTCCTGTGGGGCGTGTACCCATACCTGTGCATCCTGCTGTTCTTCCTGGTGCCGATTGCGCGGATGATATTTAGACCGTTCTCATGGAGCACTCGTGCCAGCGGCCTGTTCGGACGCAGAGTGCTGGGGGCGGCTTCGCTGCTGCTCCACTGGGGGCTTGTGCTGCTGCTCGTCGGTCACGTCGTCGCGCTGATCGGCGGCTTGCTCGGCTCCGGTGCTTCCATCGCATTCTTCTACTGGATCGGGTTGCTCGGTGGCCTGATGGTGCTCCTGGGTTCGATCATCGCGCTGTACCGGCGCATTGTCTCGCCCCAAGTGCGGGCGATCAGCCAAAGCGAAGACTACATCATCCATGTGATCCTCATCACCTTGGTGTGCCTCGCCCTGTATCAGGTTCTTTTTCATCGGATCTTTGGTGTTGCCTACACCGCCGGATCATGGGCAGCGAGTCTGTGGACGTTGTCCCCCCAGCCCGAACTGATGGGGTCGGCGAGTCTCCTGACCAAGCTCCATGTGCTGCTGGCTCTCACGTTCTTTGCCTACTTCCCGTTCACCAAGCTTGTGCACTTCTGGACCTTCCCGGTGAACTATTTCGTCCGCCCGAAGCTCTCGATGCGAACCGTCCGCTACCGCTTCCAACGCCGCTGGGAGTTCGCGTTGCGCAGCGACAAGTCCTGGCTGGTCTACGGCTTGGGCGCCGTGGCGGGGGTATTCCTGATCTCTGCCGTTTCTCTCGGGCTGGCAAAGCCACCCGAAGGATCCGGTGTTGACTCTACAACCGAGTTGGTAAAGACCAGGACAGGAACATGGCTGACCGGGTACCCCCTGTATGTGAGCCAGTGCGCAAGGTGTCACGGGCTCTCCGGGCAAGGCGATGGCCCCGGCGCACACTCCCCAACTTTCGCGGCACTTCCCCGGGATTTCGTGTATCGCGGCGATCACTTCGGAGCACGCTATCACTTCGTTTCCACGGAAAACGGTATCGCTTCTGATGACGATCTCTACCGCACGATCGCCGAAGGGCTGGGTGATTTCTCGGGAATGCCAGCTTTCCCCGACCTGACCAACGACCAGATCCTCTCCCTGATCGATGTGCTCAACGGGTTCCGCGCCGATGCGCCAAATCCGGGGCGACTGATCCACGTCGGCACCCCACCCCCATCAACCCCGCAGAGCATCACACGGGGGGCGCAGTTGTACCTTGATAACTGCGTAAGCTGTCATGGCGCGGACGGCACCGGCGGAACGCAGCAGGTCTTCAGTTGGCGTGAACTCGCTCCCGAGGTGCCCCAGGAAATCATCCCGGCGAATCTCGCACTGGGGCGCATCAAGCAGATTACCACACCCGAAGACATTTTCAGAAGAATCACTGTTGGCATACCCGGCGCATACGGCGAAGCGAACCTCATGCTGAAGTTCGACCAACTCTCCGTAGCCGATCGCTGGGCCCTGGTGCATTACGTGACGGAGAACATCTTGCCCTGACTCCGCGTCCTGCCCCGCCGCGATCCCGCCATTCGACCACGCTGTATCGATCATTCCAGAATGCTTGCTAGATAAGGAACCAAGCCCGTGGAGGTCCGTAACAAGGCGACGAGCATCCAGCTCTTCAACATCAAGACGCGCCAGATGCGAGCGTTCCATATGTCTTGGTTCGCCTTCTTTCTGTGCTTCTTTGCGTGGTTCGGTATCGCGCCGCTCATGGCGGTGGTCCGTGAAGAGTTGGATCTTACAAAGGTGCAGATCGGCAATACGATCATCGCATCTGTCGCCATCACGATCGTGGCACGCCTGGTTATCGGGTGGTTGTGCGACCGGATCGGCCCGCGCCTGACTTACACGTTCTTGCTCATACTGGGCTCCCTCCCGGTGATGGGCATCGGGCTCGCGCAAGACTACACAACATTTCTCCTGTTTCGTCTCGGGATCGGGGTGATCGGCGCTTCCTTCGTCATCACGCAATACCACACCTCTGTCATGTTCGCTCCCAACTGCGTTGGAACCGCCAACGCCACATCGGCCGGGTGGGGCAATCTCGGCGGCGGGGTGACCCAGATGATCATGCCGCTGATCTTCGCCGCGTTCCTCGCCTTCGGGTTGAGCGACGCGGCGAGCTGGCGCCTGGCGATGGTCGCCGCTGGCGCAGTCTGCTTCTGCACCGGCCTCGCCTACTTCTTCTTCACCACCGACCTGCCAGACGGGAATTTCAAGGAGCTGCGCGCCTCGGGCGAGATGCCGTCATCCGAGAAACGTGGCTCCTTCAAGTCCGCCGCGAAGGACCACAGAGTCTGGGCGCTGTTCCTGGTCTACGCCGCGTGCTTCGGTATCGAACTAACGATCAACAACATCGCCGCGCTGTACTACATCGACTACTTCGGTCTCGGGATCCGGACCGCCGGACTCGTCGCGGGGCTGTTCGGGCTCATGAACATCTTTGCGCGCACACTGGGCGGCTATATCAGCGACCGGTTCGTGCGGCGAAGCGGGCTGCACGGGCGCGTTCGGTGGCTGTTCATCGCGCTGCTCATCGAGGGCGTGGCTCTGGTCTTCTTCTCGCAGATGCGGGTGATCGCGCTGGCGATCCCCGTGATGATCATCTTCTCCCTCTTCGTGCAGATGTCCGAAGGCGCAACCTACTCGATTGTGCCCTTCATCAACAAGAAGGCCCTCGGCGCCGTCGCCGGCATCGTCGGCGCTGGCGGCAACATGGGCGCGGTCGCGGCGGGCTTCCTGATCCGCTCCGAGCACATTACCTACCCCCAGGCTCTGCTGATCCTCGGTGGGCTCGTTTCGATCTGCGCGTTCGCAACATTTCTAGTGCGGTTCAAGCCCGCCGAGGAGGAGGCCGCCGCCAGAGAGTTCAACGAGGCGATGGCGAGGCGACGCGCCGAGATCGGCGACCGCAAGCCGGTGTTCGAGCTCATCCCCGGCATCCGCCACATCCACCCGATGGACGCGCTACGGATATACCTCGGTGTCGCACTGGTGATCAAGGGCATCTACTTCATCGTGAACATGTCCGAGCTGGAGCAGTCGCTCCCGCAAGGGCTTGGCGAGGGGCAGAACATGATCGCGTGGTCGGTCGTCTTTGCGCACTGCATCGCGGGCGCGGGGCTCGCACTTGGATTCGTGACGCGCGTCGCGGCCGGAGCCAATGCGATCATTCTTCTCGGCGCTGTCATCGTGCATCTCACCGGCGCGACCGGGGGGAGTCTGTTGGGATCCAATCTCAGTTTCCAGTTCACCCTGTTCGTGTTCTTCTCACTGATGCTGCTGGTGTGGCGCGGTTCAGGCCCGTTCTCGCTTGACCACCTGCTCCGGATCGACATCGAGGAAGAGCCTCAGATCTTCTAACCCTGTCGCGGAACCGCGAACAAGGAGCTCGGACGTATGCCCATCAACATCGACAAATGGGATGTCGAAGACAACGAATTCTGGGAGAGCACCGGCAAGCGGGTGGCGCGCAGAAACCTGTGGATCTCTATCCCCAGCCTGCTGTGTGGATTCGCGGTCTGGCTCTACTGGGGCATCATCACCGTCCAGATGCTCAACCTCGGGTTCTCCTTCGAGAAAGCGGAGTTATTCACGCTCATGTCGATCGCCGGATTGGCAGGCGCCACCCTGCGCATCCCCAGCACGTTCTTCATCCGTATCGCAGGCGGTCGCAACACCATCTTCTTTACAACCGCATTGCTCATGATCCCGGCGATCGGCACCGGCATCGCATTGCAGGACCGATCTACGCCGCTGTGGGTCTTTCAGTTGCTCGCGCTGCTGAGCGGTTTCGGCGGGGGCAACTTCGCCTCCTCAATGTCCAACATCAGCTTCTTCTTCCCCAAACGTGTCCAGGGAGCCTCGCTCGGGCTCAACGCCGGGTTGGGCAACTTCGGCGTCACGACCATGCAGATCCTCGTCCCGCTGGTGATGACATTCGGCATCTTTGGGGGCGAGTCGATGACGCTTGTGAACTCGAGCGGCACGCTCATCGGAAAAATCGATGCGGGAACCGAGACCTACATCCACAACGCGGGCTGGGTGTGGCTGGTGTTCCTCATCCCGCTCGCGTTCGCCGGATGGTTCGGGATGAACAATCTCAAAACCGAGTCTGTATCACCGGATGTCGGCGGCCCGCTGGGGGCGTTCGCAAAAATATCGTTCCTGCTGCTCATCGGATTCGTGACCGCCACAATCGGGCTCTACATCTTGTTACCCCAACCGACCGGTCTGGCCCTGCTCAGCAAGTGGATCGTCCTGCCGCTCGTGATCGTCGGGACGGTCCTGCTCATGCGCTATCTGAGTTGGGGTGATCTCAAACAGAACCTCAAACGTCAGTACCAGATCTTCAAGAACAAGCACACGTGGGCAATGACAGTCATCTACACGATGACGTTCGGATCGTTCATCGGATACTCCGCGGCCTTCCCGCTGTCGATCAAGGTGATCTTTGGCTTCCAGCATATCACCAACGCCGATGGCGTCCTCACGCACGATATCGTCAACCCAAACGGCCCCAGCGCGCTGATGTTCGCATGGATGGGACCGTTCATCGGGGCTCTGATCCGCCCCGTCGGTGGCTGGATCTCAGACAAGGTCGGCGGGGCAAAGGTAACCCAGATTGTCTCCATCGTGATGATCGCTTCGGCGCTCGGCGTCGCCTACTTTATGAGCAAGGCGTACGTCTCCGAGACACCAGAACAGTTCTTCTGGCCCTTCTTCATCCTCTTCATCGTCCTCTTCACCGCTACCGGAGTCGGCAACGGCTCGACCTTCCGCACCATCGCCGTTGTATTCGACAAGGAACAGGCGGGCCCCGTCCTCGGCTGGACCTCTGCCGTCGCCGCATACGGTGCCTTTATCATCCCGAAGGTCTTCGGTGAACAGATCAATGCCGTCACCCCTGAGTACGCGTTGTACGGCTTCGCAATGTTCTACTTCGTCTGCCTCGTCCTCAACTGGTGGTTCTATCTCCGACCCAATGCGTATGTGAAGAACCCCTGACCGAGCAGTACCCCCGGACCCTCTTATGTACGAGCAACACGAGATAATTCACGACACCAACCCCCGCAAGACCATTCGCATGGTGATGTATCTGTTTCCTGCGGCGGTTCTCCTGCTCTATGTCGTGATAGGGCTGGCCCAGTTTGCTGTTCGATTCGTCTCTCCGAGCCTCTTTGCCTGGGGGGGCGAGTTCCTGACCGCGCAGCACGGCTTGGCAAACACACTCACTCTGATCCTGAGTTGTGTCCCGATCGCCGTAGCGCGGCGCATCACACCCCAGACCAACCGATGGGCGATGATCACGGCCCTGAGTGCGACATTCCTTGGCGGTGTGGTGTTCCTCGCGGTCCAGTCGGTCGAGTACGAAAACACCTTCCGTCAGGGGCTCGGATGGCCCACACCGATCACCGGAGCACCAGCGACCGCGTCCGCCGATGGCGCGACGGGCGAACTGGGTTCGGGCAACGTCCGGGCAGGGCAGGATCGCTGGCAGGCGACATGCCAATCCTGCCACGGTTCCGCTGGCGAGGGCGTCGAGGGCCAGGGCAAGGATCTTCGTCAGAGCCAGTTCGTGCAGGGTCTGGATGATCCCAGCCTGCTCGCGTTCATAAAAGTTGGGCGCCCTGTTGCCGATCCGCTCAATACAACCGGAAAGCCCATGCCCCCCAAAGGCGGAAACCCACTGCTCAAAGACCCGCAGTTGATGGATATCGTCGCCTACGTCCGCAGCATCCAGATCTCGAACACCATCGCACCTTCCGAGGATGCAGAGTCTGATGCCAATGCGGACGTGCCCCCCGCCGATGGTGATGAAGACCTAGGCGCACAGATCGAGACAGGCCCGCCTGTGCAGGTCGAATCCGCCGACGAGTTCTGGATTCCCCGCTCGAGCGTGCCGCTGGCGGCTCTTGGGCCCACGGGGCTGAGCCCGCAGGCGCTTCAGTCCGCGCCCCGTCCCGCCCGCGCCAATCTCTTCTTCGCCTTCTTCTTCCTCATAACCGGATTGCACACTGTGCAAGTGCTCCTCGGGCTTGTGATCCTCGCGTGGTTCATCTTCCACGCTGTGCAGATCCCGTATCAATCCTCCCGTGATCTCCCGGTGGACCTTGTGGCTCGCTACTGGTATTTCGCCGTCGCCATCTGGATCATTCTCTTTCCAATGTTTTACTTCATTTGAGGAGTACTCTTGCCCTCACGCCCAGTCTTCTCAACCACTAACCTCCCCCGGAGCCGAGGGCATATGCGCCCACTCGACCTACTAAGTTTTTGGATCACCAACCTGCGCTTGTACCTGTTTTTTCGTCCATCCGTGGGGTGTGAGTTTTGGGAGTATTCAGTCTCTGTGGAGAGATCGGAAAGATGGAGAACTCGCGACTTGCTTTAGCACCAGATAACTCTGAGGCATTTGATGATAGCAGTAAAATTATTTTTTCGGTAGGCGAGGATATCCGCGTGTGCGGATGGACATTAGAGCATCCTCACCCATTCTGTAGCATCTACTGATTTCTGCCCCTTCTCCCCTCCGGGGGAGAAGTCGAAGATCCGCCGTAGGCGGGGTGGTCGAGCGCAGCGAGATCGGATGAGGGGGTCTTCATCTTCTACAATGCCTTCACACTATCGCTACAAAGAAACGAAAACCGCTCTAGATCAGCAGATCGCGAAACTGAGCGAGCATTTGTTGGCTTTGGATTATAAAACTGCGGAGTCGCTTGGCTTCTATCAGCAGGCCGATGATTTGGTCGCCGAACGCGCTGCAGTAGAGTCCGAGCTGTCTTCCAAATCAGCAGGGCCGTCGATGCCGAAATTGGGCGACCTCCGACGTCGTATTGGTGCTGAATTCGATCTGCTCGGAGAGGTCATGTCGTCCGGAACACTCGAAGAGCGCCGCGAGCTTATCTCCTGCTATATCCATAAGATAAAAGCCGATCCAGACCAGCAAGTGGTCCACATCGGCTTGTATCCAACTCTACTGAGTTAAAGAATAGCGGGGGCTGGATTCGAACCAACGACCTCCGGGTTATGAGCCCGACGAGCTACCAGACTGCTCTACCCCGCAATCAGGTCGAGCACTGTACGAATGTCATTCGCCCCCTGTCAAACCCCCAGAGAGTCAAAATAGGGTGGTTAGGAGAGTTGAGTCATTCTGCCTTTCTCGGGATCCGTCCGGAATCGGGCAGCGTATCATAGAAGAGACCTTTTCAAGTTAGTCTTTCCTCTTACCTCAGTTTCGTGAGCCTCTGGGAACCAAAAGCCTCTTCGACCCGTCTAACGTTTAACACTACGCCCACAACCCGTTGTTATCGGAGCAGATACGAGAATTTGAGCCTGATACTCATCAGAAATTTCCCGGCACACCACCATTTGCCGAGGTACATTACAGGAGCAGATCAAGGAGTCGGTCTGCGCCAGTCATAAGGAATCAGAAGCGATGCAGCAGCGCACATTCGGGGTCGGAAATTTCGGGCAGCCTATCGCCGCACTCGTAGCTATCGGAACGCTCACCGCGAGCACCAACGCAGGCACCTACGTGCCCGGCACATCCGAAGCAACAGTCGAAGCAATCGAAGCCCAACTGGAGCAGTTCCAGAACCCACGCGGGACGCTCCGATTTACACCCGGCAACCGCTGGCCCGGTACCGCCGGCACGCCGAAGATATTCACATACAGCCTCGCACCCGATGGCACGCAGATCAACGGGGAATTCGTCGGCATAGTGAGCAATAGTACATTGTTCGCCAGGATGAACGCACTGTTCGCCGACGACACCGCGCAGTGGCAAGCCGCGATCAGTGACGCATTCTCACAGTGGGAAGATGTCAGCGGTCTGGAATTTATATTCGTTTCCGATACCGGCAATACCGACGGGGCCGACGACGGGGCGATGTTCTCCACAGGGAATGCCGGCTCCGGCGTCCGCGGGGATATCCGAATCGGCATGCAAACGTTCCCCGGCGGGGAGGGAGGACTCTGTGCGCAGGGCTTACGAACCGGCCCGGGCTCGGTTGTAAATGAATCTCAGAGGATTTCGCTCTTTGGCGCACCTACCGGTGGCACATTCACTTTAGATTGGTCAGGTGGTGGACCAACCGCAGCGATTGCATTTAATGCATCATCAGCAACCGTCCAGTCAAGCTTGGATGGAGGAATCGCTGGAATTGCGCCGGGGGACATTAATGTTACCGGTAACGATGGTGGGCCTTGGACGATTCAATTTATTGGTAATTTGGGTGGACTAAATGTGCTATCAGTTAGCGGCGATGGCGCGAGTTTGACGGGTGGTGTCGCTCCAAGTGTTGATGTACAGGTATTGCAGGAGGGTGGGTCATCAGGTGACTACGGCGAAATCGTGCTCGATTCGTCAGAGGATTGGTCGCAGCTCTCGAGCGGCAGCCTCAGATTCCTGACGAACTGCATCGCACGCGAAATCGGTACCGCCGTCGGTCTCGGTCCCGCCTGTCCAATCACAAGTTCAAAGCTCATGGAGCCGGTCCTCCCTCCAACCACCGGATTCGTCGGGCCGCAGCTCGATGATGTTCGTGCCGCGCACCGTCTGTACGGCGACACCTCGTCGATCAATACCGGCGGCACGTTGGATGAAAATGGAACACGGGGAACCGCGTTCCCTTTCGATGAAACTCAACTACAGACTCAGGTGTTCCTGCAGCGGCTCTCGCTGGATACCAACTCCGAAAACGATTACTACGCATTCACCCTCCCCGAAGGCGGCGGCGAAGTCTCATTCACGGCGAGCCCGATATTGTTTCCCCCGTTCGACAACGGCAGCTACCTCGACGGCAACTTTGTTGGCGGTGTCTGCGACGCCGGGGTAGTCATCGACACGTTCTCACTCCAGGATCTCCAGATCGAAATCCAGGATGCAGCCGGAATCCCCATCCCGCTCGCCTCTATCAATGACAACGGCTTGGGTGCCGCCGAATCAATCGTGGGCTTTGATATCCCCGGTGCCGGAACCTACTTCCTGGTTGTTTCTCAAGCAGGTGGAGGCGACGCGGTCCAGATGTACTCCCTGTTAGCGGAAGTCCGCACGGGCCTCTCGCCGTCCAACCGCATCATCCATATGGACCAAATCCTCCCCGAAATCAACTTCCAGGCGCTCGCCGTGCGTGGCGATGTCGATGCCACGGGTGACGGAATCGTGATCGGGAATATCGAGGGCGGCTTGCCGTGGCTCGACCACGCCGCATTCATAGGCGGGAATATGCAAAACGTCGTGTGGGGCGGCACCGATCCAGCATCAACCTTCGTCACGGATCACGCCACCGCCGTGGTCGGAACCGCCGTAGGCCAGCCCGATTCGGATCCCGGCGACGAGTTCACCGGCATCGCGCCAAACGCAAACATCGTCTCTTCTACAATCGCCACCTCCTTCGATCAATTCAGCGGGTTCGCGGTGAGCAACAGAGCACTGCTGTTCTCACTTTTCGCACTGACCGACGAAGATTACATGACAGGGGAACTCGGGCTGCCACGCGCCGCATCTGTCCTCAACCTCAGCTGGGGTGCGTCCGGCGGAGACCTCACAGGCGAGAGCTTCCATTCCAGATTTATCGATGCGGTTGTTGCGAAAAGAGGCGTCCTCGCAGTGATCGCCGCAGGCAACCGCGGCACAATCGACGACGGCAACTTCTGCGGCGATGGCGACCCCGAAGCAGTTGGCGGGCGATTCATCGGCTCCCGTACCGTCACCCCACCCGCAACCGCTTTCAACGCATTCTCCGTCGGCGCGGTCGGCACATACTGGAAAGGGACTGGCGGCGCAGGTGGACCCAATGACGGGAACGTCCTCGCCTCCGACAAAGTCGCGTACTTCTCATCTAGAGGCCCAATCGATTCGTTCGACATGACACCCGATGCGCTCGAAAATATCTTCAATACACGCCCCGGGATCCACATCGTGGCACAGGGCACAGGACTCGTGATCCCGAGCACGCAGGGTGACCCCAGAACCGAGGACGCATGTCCTTACTTGGGCGACTGGTTCAGATCACAGAGCATCGATCTCCCTTGGATTGATCCCGATGACATCAGCCCCATCGATCAGGCTCTCCTCCCAAACCCCGACCAGCAGTTCTTCTCCGTTGATCTCGCCGAACTGCCTACAGGACTGCCCGGCCCCCCGCCCGACCCGGGCGGCGTGCAGGGAACCAGCTTTGCCGCTCCACTTGTCGCAGGTGTTGCCGCACTCCTCCAGGATGCGGCCCTCAAAAAGGGCATGTCCATCAACTCACTCGTTCTTCGCTCCATCATGATGACCGGCGCTCGCAAAGCACCCGGCTGGTCAAACAACGGCCTGCCTTCATCAGTCCAGATGACACGCGACGGGCAGGAAGTCGAAACCGATCAGGTCATCGGGACTCAAATCGCCACGACCAGCACGCTGCAACCCCTCGATTTCCTCCAGGGAGCCGGCGTGCTCAACGTCCTTCGCTCAATGCAGATCTACTTCGGACAACTCAACATCCCAGAGGGGCTGACTCAGGATGAAGTAGACGCGATTCAGGCCAACCCACAGCCGCACAATTTCTTCCCGTTCCTGCACGATTCGCCCCTCACAAACCCAACCAAACCAACCGTAACCAGGATCGATACGTTTATCATCCCCGATCCCTTCCCAGGAACACCGGGAGATGTGACTCCCCAAGACATCACTCCAGACCCGAGCAACGATCAGGACAACGTACGACCCACTCCCCTCCAGATCGCCAAAGCGTTGCACGAAGCAAGCAAAACCGTCAATGTCGGCCCCAGGATGAGAAACTGGGCAGATGTTGATCCGGTCATCGGTATCCCCGATCCAGGCGGAAGCGGCGGCGATATCGGCGGCGCGCCGATCGAGGGTGTTCCCTTCGACCCGGATCCATTCGGTGGTGAACTACCGCCTCCCTTCCCGCCAAGAGGTGAAGAGCCGCGCATCCTGGATGATGTCATCCAAGGTGGTCGGAGCGGTTGGGATATCGCGAACGTCGGTATGCGAGTCGTTCCTGGTGCCCCTCCCATCGGTGGTCAGCACGGCTTCATCGACTACCGTATCGGCCCGTTCAACATCCCCCAGAACGAGTTCGGAACCGTCGAGGTAATCACCGCGACACTTGTCTGGGACCGAAATGTCAAACTGAAACGCGTGAACTGGCAGAACTCAAACTTCAATCCCGAGCCCGCCATCACAGCGCTCGAACTCGAAAACCTTGACCTCGAACTCCACCAGGAAACGGGCGATCAAACCACGCCCATCTTTATCTCGAACTCGACGTTCAACAACGTCGAGCACATCTATGTGCCGCTACCCGTCACCGAAACACCGCTCTACTTCATCCTTCGGGTCCGCTGGATCGAGCAGGAATACGACCTTACCCGTGAAAACCCTCCCGCGAGCGTGAAATTCGCACTCTCTTGGCGTTCACAAGTATTCAATGACTTGACCGCGTTCGAGGATTCACTCTCCGTAGATGAATCGGCACCAACATCCCCAGTAATCCCACCCATGTCACCCGCGACAATCTCCCACCTTGTCTTCAACCTCGGCGCGACCGACTCCGACCCCAACTATGACGCCGCTTATGACATGGACAGCAACGGAGTCTTCGATGTGCTGGACATCTCTTACGTGCTCTTCCGACTTCGTAGCGACAACTGAGCAAGCGTAAGTAATCAGACACCCTCACAGCCCGGGCTAGCCCCGGGCTGTTTTTTTTACGCCTTCCTCGAAGGACTAGAGCATCCTCACCCATTCTGTAGCATCTACTGATTTCTGCCCCTTCTCCCCTCCGGGGGAGAAGTCGAAGATCCGCCGTAGGCGGGGTGGTCGAGCGCAGCGAGATCGGATGAGGGGGTCTTCATCTTCTACGCCTTCACACTATCGCTACAAAGAAACGAAAACCGCTCTATGCGCCCGCTTCGATCCGCTCAATCCCACCCATGTGCCCCCTGAGCACCTCCGGCACCGTCACGCTCCCGTCCTCATTCTGATGCATCTCCAGAATAGGTATCAGTACACGCGGGCTCGCAGCAACCGTGTTATTCAGCGAATGGCAGAACACCGTCTCACCCTTCCCACCGCGGTACCGCAGGTTGAGCCGCCTGCATTGGTAGTCATAAAGCCGTGACGCACTATGCGTCTCGCCCCACGCGCCCATCGGACGACCATCTTCACCGAGCTCACCCCGCCCCGGCATCCAGCATTCAATGTCAATCATGTCCGCGTTCTTCGCGCCAAGATCCGCCGTGCAGCACTGCAGCAAGCGGTAGGGGAGTTGCAGACTCTGTAGCAAAGATTCAACCACCCCGATCATCTCCGTATGCCACCGCCGACTCTCCGATTCATCTGCCTCGCAGATCACCACCTGCTCAACCTTGTCGAACTGATGGATCCGATACAAACCCGCCGTATCGCGACCGGCCGCCCCCGCTTCGCGCCGGAAACACGTGCTCACCGTCACATACTTAATCGGCAGCGCCTCAATATCAAGAATCTCGTCCCCGTGCAGCCCCATCAGCCCAACCTCACCAGTCCCAGTCAGATGCAGATCATGCCCCCCGCCGCGCTTCGTCTCCTCGATCAGATAGGTCTGGTCCCGCCCGCTCGGGAAAAACCCCGTCCCCACCATGCACTCCTCCCGCACGATCACCGGCACCGACATCGCGCGGAACCCGTGCTCGTTCACCATCCGATCAAACGCATACCGCAACACCGCCTGGTGCAGCATCATCCCCGCGCCAGTTAGCACATAACTCCGCGCCCCGCTCAGCTTCACACCCCGCGAAAAATCCGTCAGCCCAAGCGACTCCACCAGTTCGATATGCGTCTTGGGAGCGAACCCCCTGTTCTCTTCGAATGATTGCTCCGCCTCGTACCCCTCCGGGTACCACCGCCGGAGCTCCACATTGTCGGCCGCGCTCTCGCCCACAGGCACATCCGCATCCGCGGGCTGCGGCACACAGAGCAGCAGCGTTTCGAGTTCGGGCGCAATCCCCGCCAGTGCCTTATCCAATGCCTGAATCGTGTCCTTCAGCGCAGCCGGTTTGGCGCGCATCGTCTCAACCTCACCCTCAAGACGCGTCTTCTCATCACCGCTCGCCCCCTTGAGCTGTCCCATCAGCTTCCCGATCAACGGGCCCGATTCCTTCGCAAGCTTCTTCTGCTCCGACCGCAGCCCCTCCGCCTCACCCATGATCCGCCGCCGCTCCGCATCAAGCGCAACCAACCGATCGATATCCATATCGATCTTCTTCTGTGCTGCACCTCGCCGAAATCGTTCCGGATCCTCCCTCAACTGCTTCAGATCAATCATGCGGCGGATGGTACATCAACCCCCGAGACCCTTCGCGTTTGCGCATAAAAAAAGCCGACGCCACCCGCGAAGGTGACACCGGCTTCTGCCACACAACGGCATGCACCGTGTGCGTCCCAGCGGCGGCCTCTCCGCTGGATCCCCCTTGTGTGGCTCAAGAGCTCCCTCAAGCCCTCTCGCCGTGACGTGTCTGCCCGAACAGGCCAACGCCCGAGCAGCTTCCCGCCAGGCCTCAACAGCCCAGCAGATCCGCGGGTAAACCCGCGGGGACGTGCGCCCCGGCAAACCGAGGCTTCCCTCCGTGGAGAGCCGCGCAAAAGCGCGGTGCTTCCGCTCCTACTTCCTCAAGGTTAACCTTCCCACCCCTCAACTACCACCTTCGAGGGGCCATATTCGCGCAAAAAGTGCTACACCAACGCGATACATCCCTACCACACCCTCCCAGACCACCCAGCTAGTCCTATAAAGTTACCCCCGCCAGCTCGGCGGCTTCGCCCAATGCAGCTTGTCGATCAACACCCGCCAATACGTCGCATCCGGGTTTGTCACAAGATCGATGCACGCCTCGTGCTTCCGTACCCGGATGCGCTCACCACCACCCAGCGCATACATCTGCTGCCCGTCCAGCACCAGCGTCGTCCCACCCGCACCCGCCTCACCGCTCGTACCGCGACCGTCATGGGTGTTCGCCCGACGAATTTCTAAATCAATCTCCGCATCACCCGGAACAACAATCGGGCGGAACGCCAGCGAATGTGCCGCGATCGCCGTGATCGTCATCGCATCAATACCCGGAGACACAATCGGCCCCCCCGCAGACACCCCGTACGCGGTCGATCCCGCCGGGGTCGAAATGATGACCCCATCACCATTCAGCGTCGGCCCCTCCTGATCGTTGATCCGAATTCCCAGTTCGATCATCCGGAACGGCGGCCCCGCAGTAACCACGCATTCATTCATCGCAAGCCCGGAAAACCCCAGAGCCCCCGATGCACCCTCTAGCACCTCAACCCGCAACAGCGGATGATGAACGAACTCCAACCCGCCCCCGCCGATCACTCGCGCCGCATGGCGCTCCAGCGCATCAACGTCGTACTCCGCAAGAAAACCCAGCCGCCCAAGATTCACACCAACGATCGGCAAACCAAGATGCACGCACCGCCTCGCCTGCGAAAGCAGCGTCCCATCCCCGCCCATCACCAGGATCAGTTCGGCACCGCCCGCATCGTTGATCGGTACCCCATCCGTATCCATCTCCCCCGCGAGCGACCCATGCTTGTTCACGAGCCCGCGCACACGCCCCAACGCATCACGCACATCCTGCTTCCCACGATTCGCCAGCAGCAGTACACGCCGTCCCATGCGCCGCCCTTCGCTCTATCTAGGAAATGCTCGTCCGCTCGGATGCCCCCGCATACACACTCCGCGTCCGCACCTCAACAGCGCCGCGCCGCGTATCGACCGATTCTCGGATCGCCTTCGCGATCGACGGCGCATCCAGCCCGACCTCCTCAAGTTGCTTCGATCGGCTGTCCTGATAAATCCATCGATCGGGCAGCCCCAGGCGATTGACCCGCCCAGCGTCAAGCCCCATATCAGATGCCGCCTCGACAACCGCCGCGCCAAACCCGCCCGTCAGACCGTGGTCCTCGAGCGTCACGATCGGGATCCCCCGCTCCAGCAACGACCGGATCAGTTCACTGTCCACCGGCTTGGCGAACCGAGCGTCGTACACATTCACCCGTGCGCCGTCCCCAACCAGATCAACCGAGTCCAGCGCGTTGATCACCATCACGCCGAATGCCAGCACCGCCACATCGGGCTCATCATGCTCGACCAGCGCCCGCGCCTTGCCAAGCTCAAACGCCGGGCACGCGCCGAACCCCGCAAGCCGATCGCTCACATTATCCCGGGGGTACCGCACCGCACTCAGCCCACGCTCGTACGTCCGCATGAACTCCAGCGCCGCGCGGAGCGAATCCTCGTCCGCAACCGCAAGAAGCGCCGCATCGGGCAGCGTCCGCAGGAGCGATACATCGCAGAACCCGTGATGCACCGCGCCGTCTCCGCCAACCAGCCCCGCCCGATCCAGACAGAGCCGTACAGGCAACCCCTGCAGCGCAGACTCCTGGAACGCCTGATCAAACGCACGCTGCAGGAACGTCGAGTACACCGTAAAGAACGGCTTGAACCCCGTCTTCGCCATGCCCGCGAGCATGTCCAGCGCGTGCGACTCACAGATCCCGGTATCAAAGGTCCGCTCCGGGAACTCCTCGCCCACCACATCGAGCCCCGTCCCGCTCGGCATCGCCGCCGTGCAGCTCACCACCTTCTCATCATCCGACATCACATCGCACATCGCATCGGCAAACGCGCTCGTGAACGAACGCCCGCTCTTCTTCATCTCCACCCGGCAGTTATCCGGGTTGTAATCAAAAGCAGCAGGGGAGTGGAACGTCGTCGCGTCCCCCTCCGCAAACTCATACCCCTTGCCCTTCGTCGTCTTGACATGCAACACCATCGGGCGATCAAAGTCACGAGCCTCGCTCAGAAACTCGACCAGCTCCCGGATGTTGTGCCCATCGATCGGCCCGACAGTCACCAGACCGAAATGCTCGAACCATGTATTCTCGGTAACCGCGGCTTTCGCGATCTCGCCTAGCCGGTGATACGCCTCCTCGACCATCGTCCCGCCGGGCAGGTGATCCAGCATCCGCCGTGCACGCTTCTTCATGTCCCCATAGATCGGGTTGATCCGTACCCGATCGAAGTACTGCGCCATCGCGCCCTGCGGCTTACTGATCGACATCCCGTTGTCGTTCAGCACAACAAGGAACTGCCGCTTGAGCGTCCCCGCGTTGTTCAGCCCCTCCATCGACACACCATTCACGATCGACGCATCGCCGATCAGTGTCACCACCCGACGCCCATCCGGATTCTCGCCCGCATCAAACGCCTCGCCGTTGAGCGTGTCACCCCGCGCCATCCCCACCGCCGTCGAGATCCCCGTCCCCGCATGCCCCACGCTGAACTGATCAAAGTGCGACTCACGCGGCTCAGGAAACCCGGACATCCCTTCCCGAGTGCGAAGCTTCCCCAGCATCCCCTGCCGCCCCGTCAGCAGCTTGTGCGGGTAGCATTGGTGCCCAACATCAAACAGCAGACGGTCATGCCCGAAGTCAAAGACGTAGTGCATCGCGATCGTCAGATCTACCACGCCCAGATTCGGTGCGAGGTGACCGCCCGTCTGAGAGACCTGCGCAAAGATCGCCTCTCGGATCTCTTGCGCCACCTCGTCCAACTGAGCGAGGCTCAGCTTCTTCAGATCACTCGGCCCACCAATTGTCTCGAGCAAGGGCATCAACATGACTCCGTTCAGATTTCAGTCCGTCCTGAAAACATCCTACGCTACTCACCCGTACGGCGTTCTCCAGTGTCGCAGATATCCACCAGACCCGCACCGCAAGGCAAGCTATCTGGTCCTCTGTTCCAGATAACCAATCAACCCCCGCAACCCTTCCCCTTCTTCATCGAAAACGCCAAGAGCCGATTTCGCCACCCCGCCAAGCCGCGCGATCTCCGCGCGAGCCCCCTCCACGCCCATCGCGTTCGGATACGTCAGCTTGCCAGCCTCATCATCTTTCCCCGCACGCTTGCCCAGGTGCTCGGATGACTGCTCCACATCCAGCAGATCGTCCACCACCTGAAACATCAGCCCAACCGCCTCGCCATACCGCGTCAGCGCCCCAACCCGGATATCGCTCTCGTCGCCGCCCTTCGCCACCAGCGCCCCCATCCGGCACGCCGCCCGGATCAACGCCCCCGTCTTGTTCTCGTGCACCCGCACCACACGCTCCTCAAGCCCCAGCCCCTCCTCAAACCCGCCCAGCGTGTCCAGCACCTGACCGCCGATCATCGCGTTTGTCGCTCTGGCAAGCTCACCAAGGCACGCCCCGCTCGCGCCCCCACCGCCCATCGAGAGCGTCTGAAAAGCCAGATTTAAAAGCGAATCACCAACCAGCACACCCATCGCCTCACCGTACCGTACATGCACCGTCGCCCGCCCCCGCCGCATCTCGTCGTCATCCAGCGCAGGCAAGTCGTCATGTACCAAGCTGAAGCAGTGCACCATCTCCAGCGCACACGCCGCATCCAGACTCACATCAACATCTCCGCCGCACGCCACGCAGGCCTCGCACACCAGCACCGGCCGCAGCCGCTTGCCCCCACCCAGTAGCGCGTACTCCACCGCCTCGCGCAGATTGTCCGGCATCCACACACGCCGCACCCGATCTGCCAGCGCCGCCTCGATCACCCCCACACGCCGCCCCATCCACTCCGGCGCACCATCTCCGATCTTCACTTCGATCGCCCCCTTCTCGTTCTCTCCAACCGCTCGCATCTCGCCAATCTCCTACCACCCCATCCGGAATCCGAAGCGACGAGTATACCCCCCCACGCCCCCGCCCCGTCTATCATGCCCCCCATGTCAGGAGCAATCGAAACCATCACAACCCTCACCGCCCGCGGCGGCCCCATCATGATCCCGCTCTTCGGGCTCTCGTTCGTCGCCATCACCCTCGCTACCGAGCGGGCTCTGTTCTGGCTCTCCCTCTCGCGTGTCTTCTCAAACCGGGATGTAGACACCGCTGCGCAGGCTCTGCGACACGCCGATCCCGCAGCCCTCGCCAAAGCGACCCCGCCTCAAGACTCCCTGCCCCAGCGCATCATCTCCTCGATCCACTCCGCCGAGCCGCACGAAGCCCTCGCCGTCGAAACCGCCGAACGCTTCCGCCCCCGCATCGAGCGCTTCTCCACAACCCTCTCCACCATCATCACCGCAGCGCCCCTCCTCGGCATCCTCGGCACCGTCCTCGGCATCATCGATGCATTCGATCTGGTCGGCAGCGCCCAGGGCGCTGCATCCGTCACAGATGTCGCCTCGGGCATCGCCCAGGCGCTGATCACGACAGCATTCGGGCTCATCGTCGCCCTCGTCACACTCTTCCCATACATGGTCTTCCGTTCACTCGCCGACCGTATGCTCGGCTCCATCGAGCTGCTTGTCGCCGCACACACCGCCGGTGCCGCAAGCAGAGCGCGCAACGCCTCATCAGATTCTCCCGCCGCCCGCGCGCTCGAACGTTCTCTTGGTGCCCCCGCCAATCCCTAAGAGACCGACGCCTCCGCCAGCGCCTTCTCCTGCGCCGCGAGCAAGTCGTAGATCTCTTTCGCCGTCTCAGCAGCGTAGATCTTCTCGCGAAACGCTTCCTGCGTCATCAACCGACTGATCCGCGCCAGCGCCTGGATGTGATCGCTCGTCCGATCCACCGGGCTCGCCAGCAAGACAATCAGTTTCACAGGTTTCTTGTCGATCGATTTGAAATCGATGGGCTCGCTCGGCTTGCCAATCGCCATCGCGAGATCGCTCACACCGGAGCATTTCCCGTGCGGGATCGCAAGCGAATACCCGATCCCCGTCGTGCGCGTCTCTTCCCGTGCCCACACCGCGTCCTTCAACGACTGCGGGTCCGTTGCCTTCCCCGCATCCGCAAGCAAATCGACCAACTCATCGATCACGCCGCGCTTATCGCTCGCGTCGAGAGGAGCCTTCACGCATTCAGGGGTCAGGATGTCAAGCAGATCCATCGGCTCACTCACCGTCAGGCAGGCAGACACACTCGCCCGGGCGTACACATCACCCGACCGATCCCGATTCTACCCCGCTCCACCCCCCCGTGCGCAACTATCCCAGCAGTGCCGCAAAGGAGCCATCCGAATAACTCGTCCCCGTCCGCCCGGGCTCGCCACCCGCGATCCGCCGCCGCTCCCAGATCACCTCCAGATCGTGCCACCGCGCCGCCCACTTCACCTGCGCCTCGTTCTCCTGCTCATCAAGGCTGCAAGTGCTGTACAGGATCTTCGAACCGCTCCCCACCCCGCCCTTCAGGAGCCGCACCGAGTCTGCGAGGATCTGCCGCTGCATATTCGTCAGCTGCTCCGTCCGCTCCCGCGAGAACCGATAACGCGCCTCCACCCGCCGCGCCAGCACCCCGGTATTCGAACAAGGCACATCTAAAAATACTAGATCGGCCTTCTCGTTCCACTCCGAGAGCCTGTCGAAAGGCACCACCCGGACCCGAGGGTGCCCCCGAAATACCCGCTCCAATTCCTTGTACCGCTCCACATCAATGTCTGTCGCAATGATCTCCGCTTCGCCAAACGCGAAAGCCATCTGCCGCGTCTTTGTCCCCTTGCCCGCACACACATCCACCACCAACCCAGGTGCCAACTCCCGAACAGACTCCACCGCAAGCGAACTCGCCGGATCCTGCACCCACAAATCCCGCCGACGCTTCAACCCCTCGTCCAGCATCTCGTAGTCACCGACAAACACATGATGCCCCGGCAATTCATGCGGGATCAACCCCTCGGGCATCTCGCCCTCCACATGCGCCGTATTCAGAATAATCGGCGGCCGCGCGATCCCGTGCGCAGCCATTGTGCGCACCTCATCCGCGCTCATCGATCTCGACCACACCTGCAACAGATCCACCGGATGACTCGTCGCGATCGACAGCCGCTCCAACCGATCCTTGGGCAGCGTGTACGCCTCAAGCACCAGCGCACCGCCCCGCTCAAGAGGCAACTCATCCCGCTCACCAATCCAGATATCCCGCCGCTGCGCTCGCGGCTCGCCCGCCAGCGGCTCGCCCTCCTCGTCCACCTCCCACGCAATCATGTCGCACACCCGACGCAGCACCGCATTCACCAACCCGCCCGCGCCCAGCCCCTTCTGCGCCCGCACCCAACCAACACTCTCGCCCACCGCCGCCCGGATCGGCACCTTCTCCATAAACAAAATCTGCGCCGCGCCGCAAAGCAACCCCGAAGCAACCGCAGGCTCAAGCTCGAAAAATTCTTTCCTCTCGAGCCGCATCGAAATCAGCCCTCGCAGTGTCAGCCACCGCGTGATGATCTGGTCGTACAACGCAACCGCGAACCCCGCGTCCCGCGGCTCAAGCCACGACACATCAAGCCCGTCAAGCCGCAGGTCGGGCCACCGCCTCGCCTGTCGCGCAACCGCCCGCATCACCGCATCCCGCGCCGGGTCCGTCCCCGCCCCATCCGCGCGATCCCGCGGCCGTGAATCGGGCCGCCCGCCACCACGACTGTCGCGCCGATCTCCGCCACGACCGCCCTGATAACCGCCCGATGCCCGCGCCCCATCCCCGGAAGGCCCAGCAGAACGATGGCGCGGAGGTGGACCGGAAGGAGGCCCCGATGATGACGAGGGGGGTATTGGTGGCCGTGGCGGTGGGGGCGGTGGGGAAGGTGGGGGGGGTGGGGGGGGCATCGGGGGGAGTGTATGAATCTCTCGATCACCCTGCTCTAATCATGCCGCAAAGCAACAACCGGATCTTTTCGGGCCGCAACCCGCGCCGGATAGATACCGAAAACCAGCCCCGTCAGTGTCGCCACCGTAAACGACAGCAGGATCGACCAGAGCGTGATCTGCGTGGACAGATTCTCGCCGTAGTCCAGCACCGCAGCACCCCACCCAAGCCCGAGGCTGACCACAATCCCGAACACCACACCCACAATCCCCCCGATCGCGCTGAGCACGCTCGTCTCCACCAGGAACTGATTCGTGATCGCTTTCTTCGTCGCCCCCAGCGCCCGCCGGACTCCGATCTCCCGAGTCCGCTCGGTCACAGAGGCAAGCATGATGTTCATGATCCCGATCCCGCCGACCAGCAGCGAAATCCCCGCGACAAAGCCCAGCACGATCTGCCATGTGAGCGCCACGCGCTTCGCTTCTTCAAGCAGTTCAAAGGGCACGATGATCTCAATATCTTCCATCTTCTTGTGCTGATCCTGGATCACCCGCCGCATCACCGCAGCATCAGAAAGCACCTCATCCCGCGACGCAGACCGGTAGTACACCTCGTGAACCTGCACCTCCTCGGCGCTGAAGCTCCCGCTACCCTGCCGCATCACCACATCACCGAACCGCGCCCGCGCTGTGGACATCGGGATATGCACATCCTGATTCAGATCCCGACCGATCAGCGCCGCCCCCGCCCCGCCAGCAAGCCCCACCTGTTGCAGGATGCCCACAACCTCGAACGACTGCTGATCAATCTGGATCGTCTGCCCAAGCGCATCCTCCGCCGGGTAGAGCGTCCGCGCGATCTCGTACCCGATCACCGCCACCGCCGCCCGCTGTTCCATATCCCCCGCCGTCAGGTACCGCCCCCGCGCAACACGCAGCTTTGCCACTTCGAGCAACTCGGGCACCGTCCCAAACGCCTGGCTCGTCTTCTTGTTCACTCCCTTCAGAACCTGCATCCCAACAGCCTTCACCGGCACGATCACATCCGCGTGCGGAAAAAAGCGATGAATCCGCGCAAGATCAACCCGTGTCAATCCGTATTTCGTCTGCCATCCCTGCTGCTGACCCTGCTGAGCCTGCACACTCTCGGGAGGCTTCACAGAGCGGATAATGATATTCCGTGCCCCAAGCCGCTCGATCTGCTCCAGCGCAGCCCGCTTGGACCCCTCGCCGATGCTCACCATGATAATCACCGCCGCAACACCAAGAATAATCCCGAGCGCCGTCAAAAACGACCGCAGGCGGTGCAGCCACAGATTCTTCAGCCCCAGCTTGATCGTCTCGAGAAGATATGTCATCCGATATCCCTGATCCTTCCAGACCCACCCCGCTCAAAGCCGATCCAGTACCACAGTTCCTACCCACGGAGGACCAACAGGTGGCAAGCATCCAGATCGGAACCGAAACCGAACGCCCCGGCGCTTGGCTGTTCGATGTCGCGCTCACCCCGGAGGGTGAACCCACGCGCCAAATCACCGCCCGCCTCGCGTGGCCCGACTACGACCACTGGACCTCCGGCTCCGTCTCCCCCGCCAGACTCATCGAACACATCACCCGATTCCTTGTCGAGCACACCCCGCCCGACGAAATCCCCGATGCGTTCGACGCCGCAGCCGTCCGCCGCAAGCATCCAGCCCTCACCGAGTACCTGAGCAACCACCTTGATGACTGACCCTCACCCCGCCGAGTCGTCTTCCGCAGCCGCAACCTCTTCGTCAACCGCACCCTCTTCCGCCGATTCGCTCTCGTCATCGTCCCCGCCGATGACAACGTAATCCAGCCGTTCCTGCAGCCGCTCAAACGTAAACGGCGAATCCTGGCGCTCCCGCACAAACAGATTTCCCGCGATCTGCTGCACCGTGTTCCCACTCTCTCGATACTGCTCAAGCGTCATCGGACGCCGCGTGCGGATCTGCGCAACCACCAGCCCACGCGCCTCGTTCATCACCAGCCCGATCGTCCGCTCCGCCGGGTGGTACAAAATCTCCGGACGCGCTTTCGTGTCCCATCTCTCGATAACACGGTGGATCGCATCCCTGAAATCCTCGGTATTGAGACGTGCCTCAAGCTGCCGCGCACCGAACTGAGAACGCACTACCTGATCCCGTGTCACCTCAACACCAACCCACTCCACACCTTTCGTGATCGGCTGCAACAACTGCTGAGTATGCTCAACACCCATCACCTCAACGATCTCCGCCTGGTGCTCGTCGTAATACGCCATCGACCGCACAAGCCTGATGTCCTCAAGCACACGCTCGCGCACCTCCAGCATCGATCCGGGAGGGCTCTCCTTGCGCGTCTCAAGAATCCGCACATACACCCGATTGCCGTTCGGCCCACCCAGATACCCCGGGCCGTACAGCAGCCCCTCCTGGATACCAAGCCGCTCGTCCCCGCCCAACTCCCGCGCGTTCATCAGGATGCTGATAAACGGCTGCTCATTCGTCCCGCCCAGCAGATACTGGGCCGAGCCCACGCCGCCAAGCTGCTGCAGCTCCGGATAAGAACGGAACACCCCGTCACTCTGTGTCACCTCGGGCATCGCGCCGCCAACCCCGAACCGGCTCGCCAATTCGGTGTCCACAACCGTCGCGATGTCAAACAAATCCGCTCGCCGCTCCGCCCAGTCCTCGCCCAACACCTTAAATATCCCGTCGCTCGCCAGACCCCGCCGTGCATCCTGCACCTCGCGACGGACCACCTGATCCACCGCGTCCATCGCTTCCTGCGCCTTCTGCCGCCGCAGCGCAACCTCCACCCGCTCCCGCGCCGCCGCGAAGTCCGCCGGATACAAATCCGGATTCTCCGCTCGCGCCTGACGCCAATACTTGTTCACCTCGATCGGATCGAGCGTAAGCCCGGCCTCAACAGCACTCCGCGAGACAGTCATCCATTCCAACCGCAGCGCCATAGGACGCATGTACCCGATCCCCAGCAGATCTTCCGCCGCCCGAGTCTCCTTGTACGCCTCGAAGTGCTCGACCATCTCCTCCTCGGTCGGCTTCGTGATGAACTCCTCCGCCGACTCCACCCCGAAGATCCCCGCCTGCACGATCACCACATCGTGCACGCGCGACGCCAGATCAATCGCCTCCGGCTTCGAAACCATCCCCGAGATGTCGTACCGCTCAAGCAGCCGCTTGATCCCCGCTGCCTTCGCCATCGCGTTGCCAATGCTCTGCTCTGTCTGCCCGGAAGCCCGCAGGCTCGCACGCCGATTCGCAACGCGATCCCCGGCGAGCCCGAGTTCGTTACTCAACAGCTGCGGCATCAGAGTCTGGTCGTTGACGTACCCCGGATACTTCCGTTGCACCTCCCACAGCGCTTCATACTGCTTGCCCCACTCCTCGACCACCGTCGAATCCGACGGCCCGCCAACCAGACCCGCACGCTCCGCTTCCTTGGTGAGCAGATACCAGTGATGGTCATCCCCAGGCAGCACCTGCAGCTGTTCGTCGAACAGCGCCGGCACGATCGCCTTCACAATCCCTCGCTCACGGTTCGATGCATAGAGCATCCCCCCGGTCACCTTCTTCCCGCCGTACCGCGCAACCGTCTGCGTTGTCGGGTCGAACTGCCCGAACTGCGACGCCGCCTGCGGCAGCAGGAACACGACCATCAGCAGCGAGCCGCCGACGACCATAATGATTGCCTTGTACTTCCTCAGAAACTTGAGCATGTCAGTCCCGTCCTTGTACAAACCGCTCGGCGCAGAATGCCCCGACCACCCACAAGCAAACAGGCCCGACACGCAGCGCCTCGCGCACGTGCCAGAACCCCGCTAATTCAACGATAGAATTCGACGATCAGGTTCGTGTTCACGTCAAACGGAACCTCTTCCGCAACCGGAATCGAAACAACCCGGACGCTCAGCTCAGCAGGAGTGAAATCGAGCCACTCGGGCACGATGTGCCCAACGATCGATTCCATGTTGTCGCGGATCACCTTGTGGATCTTGTCCTTGAACGACACCACATCACCGACCTTCACACTGAAGCTCGGGCGGTCCACCTTCTTTCCGTTCACCTTCACGTGACCGTGCACAACCATCTGCCGCGACGCCCACACCGTCCGAACCACGCCCGAGCGACGCAGCACATTGTCCAGTCGCTGCTCAAGCAACTGCAGCAGCACCTGACCGGTGTTGCCCTTGCGCCGCTTCGCCTCGTCGATGTACCGCCGGAACTGCTTCTCCATCACGTTGTAATGGAAACGCAGCTTCTGCTTCTCGTTCAGGCGGATGCCGTAATCACGTAGACGCCGTCCCCGGTATCCATGAATACCCGGCGGGTTCAACTGACGCTTGGCGGTGTGCTTGGGGATGTCCGCGATCGGTGCGCCGACGCGCCGCGAAAGCTTGACCTTCGGTCCGAGGTAACGAGCCATGTCCTAATTTCTCCGTCTGCCTCCCCATCGCTATCAGTGGGGGGGGGTGCTGTGTGAAAAGCGACCCAATGCGGAGTCAGAATCGGGGGCCGCGGCTGCGGTCGCTCCAGACTCCCCACGCCCGCACTGCGGGCAGGGTCCGGTCCAAATGTGAGCCGAATATTCAACCAGATCCCTCCCCTCCCGTCAAACATCCCCGACCAGATCCCCCAGATCCAAATCCATCGGGCCCAACATCACTATCCTGCCATCTCACCACCGAGTGCCAATGAGATGACGCACCCCGCAGATCTCACAATCGAGCGAGCCGCCCGCGAGAAATGCGGCGTATTCGCCGCGTGGGGTGCCCCGGAGCCCGCCCGCCTCGCCTACTTCGCCCTCACCGCCCTCCAGCACCGCGGGCAGGAATCCGCTGGCATCGCCACAACGGACGGCGCATCCATCGAACTCCATGTCGATATGGGCCTCGTCGCCAACGTCTTCGCCCCACAGGATCTCGCCAAACTCGACACCCACGCGTGTAACCGCTGTCCTTCACCATCTAAGGGGTGGGGCGGGGCGATCGCGCACAACCGCTATTCCACTACCGGAGACTCCGCCAAACGCAACGCCCAGCCATTCGTCTCCCATCTCAAGGGCGGGCAGGTCGCCGTCGCCCACAACGGCAACATCGCCAACGCCTCCGCCCTCCGCGCCGTGCTCGAAAACGACGGGCACGCCTTCCATACAACTTCCGATACCGAGATCGTCCTCCAGATGATCGCCGCCGCCCCCCAGTCCGGCACCGAGAGCGACCCCCTCGCCCACGCCCTCGCCCTCCTCAAGGGGGCCTTCTCAATGGCATTCCTTTCAAAGGACAAGGTCGAGTGCGCCCGCGACCCCTGGGGATGGCGCCCCCTCGCGTTGGGCGAACTGCCCGACGGCTCGCCCGTCGTCGCCTCCGAAACCGTCGCGTTGGATGTCATCGGCGCAACGTTCATCCGCGAAATCGAGCCGGGTGAGATCGTCACCCTCTCAGACGAGGGCGTCTCCTCCCGTTTCTTCGCCGACCCTGCACCCCGCCGAGCCCACTGCATCTTCGAGCACGTCTATTTCGCCTCCCCCGCGTCAACCATCTACGGGCAGAACGTCCAGATCGTCCGCGAAAAACTCGGCGAAATCCTCTGCGCCGAAGCCCCGGCAGACGCCGATATCGTCGTCCCCATGCCCGACTCCGGGCGCTCCGCCGCATCCGGCTACGCCCGCGCCTCCGCAATCCCATACCGCGAAGCCATCATCCCCAACCGCTACGTCGGACGCACATTCATCAAACCAACCGCCGAGCAGCGCACCGCCGCCGTCCGCATGAAGCTCAACATCATCGCCGACATCGTCCGCGGCCAGCGCGTTATTGTCGTAGACGACTCCATCGTCCGAGGCACGACTACCCGAACCAAGATGGACCAGCTCCGCGCCGCAGGTGCCAAAGAGATCCACCTCCGCATCGCCTCACCACCCATCCGCCACGCCTGCTTTTTCGGCGTCGATTTCCCAGACCCATCCCATCTCATCGCCAATAGGCGCGAGATCGACCAGGTCCGCGAGATGCTCGCCGTGGATTCGCTGCACTACATCTCCCTCGACGGCTTGCTCGACGCTTGCGCCTCCGATCACACCCCCCGCGAGCATTTCTGTACCGCCTGCTACTCGGGCGACTACCGCATCGATATCGATCCAGCCACAAACAAAGAAGTCTTCC
Source organism: Phycisphaerales bacterium (assembly GCA_029260435.1). Taxonomy (GTDB): domain Bacteria; phylum Planctomycetota; class Phycisphaerae; order Phycisphaerales; family UBA1924; genus OFTM74. The sequence continues at coordinate 33,496 of JAJDDG010000142.1, forward strand.
AGAGCTACCACCACCAGAGCTAGCGCATCAGGCTCGCCCGCGTCACCAGCATTACCTTCGCCGCCTTCCCAAGCCTCGGACGCCGCCACAGCGTCGCGCACCCGATCCGCTCCACCCGTCCCAGCACACCCGTCCCACCCGCGCCGAACAACCACACCACCCGCCGCAAACGCTCCGCGGGCGTCCCCCGCATCGCCTCGGGCAAGCCGCGTCCCTTTTCAAACAGCGCCCATGTCTTCTCGACCAGCCCCCGCACCGCGCGGATATACGCCACCCGCACCTCCGGATCATCACCCCGATCCATCCATACCCGCAGCATTTCTCCATCGATCCCCGCCTCTTCGCTGGGCACATACACCCGATCCCGCTCCACAAGATCCCTGCGCACATCCTGCCAAAAATTCGTTAGCTGCAGCGCCGTGCATGTCGCGTCGCTCATCGCAACCAGTGCCGCCCATTTCTCATCGCGCACATCAATCCCTCCCAATCCCAGCACCAACCGCCCCACCGGGTCCGCGCTCTTCGTGCAGTAATCGAGCACCTGCCCCCACGTCTCATACCGCGTCAACCGCTGATCCTGCTCGAACGCATCAATCAAATCATGAAACGCCCGCTCGTCCACTGGGTGCCGCCGCACCGTCTCCGCCAGCGCCCGCATCACCGGGTGCCCCGGCTCATCCCCCTCGCCGCGTGCAAACGCGATGCACTCTTCGAGTTCCCCCCGCCACCAACCCAGCAATTCCAGCGATCTCGCCCGCTCCGCTTCGCCCCCCCCGATCTCGTCCCCCAGATCGTCCGACCACCTGCAGAACGCGTACACGCTCGCGAAATCCTCTCGCAGCTCAACCGGGACAAGCCAGCTCAGCACGCTGAAATTCTCGTAATGCCCAAGCGTCAGCCGGCGCACATACGCCCGTGATTCCTCCAGGCTCGCGCGCTCGCCACCCCCCGGTCCATACCGCTCAAGAACCGCCATCGGATCATCATCATGCTGCGCCATCTCCGGAGTCTCCCCGCACACCCCGCCCCACACAACCCCCCCGCAAAAGCCCCCGGCTATACTGAACCGTCAACCCTTATAAGGAACACCGCTCCATGCGCGTCATCCTCGTCAACCCCCGCGGCTTCTGTGCCGGCGTCCACATGGCCATCGACGTCGTAGACCAGCTCCTCGACCTCTGCCCGAATGATGAGGTCTACGTCTACCACGAGATCGTCCACAACCGCCACATCGTCGACCGCTTCGTCAACCGAGGCGTCACATTCGTCGAAGCACTCGATGATGTCCCAGAAAACTCCGTCGTCGTATTCTCCGCGCACGGCGTCTCCCCACGCGTCCGCGAGATCGCCAGCGAACGCAACCTCACCGCAATCGACGCCACCTGCCCCCTCGTCACCAAGGTCCACATGGAAGCAATCCGCTACGCCTATCAGGGCTACCGGATCCTCCTCATCGGGCACGCATCCCACCAGGAAATCGTCGGCACCCGCGGCGAAGCACCCGACGCGATGACCGTCGTCGAATCCCCGGAAGATGTCGCCGACCTCGATTTCACCAAGGACACCAAGCTCGCCTATCTCACACAAACAACCCTCTCCACAGACGACGCCGCCGTCATTATCAAAGCCATCAAAGACCGCTTCCCGTGGGTGAAAGAACCGCCCCACGACGACATCTGCTACGCCACCACCAACCGCCAGGGCGCCGTCCGCATCCTCGCCAAGGACTGCGACCTCTGCCTCGTCGTCGGCTCGCGGAACTCCTCCAACTCCCTCCGCCTCACCGAGATCGCCGAGTACGCCGGTTGCACCGCCAAACTTATCGACGACGTCTCCGAACTCGACCCCGCATGGCTCGAAGGCAAGCAGCGCGTCCTCGTCACCGCCGGAGCCTCTGCACCCGAAGACCTCGTCGCGGAACTCGTCAAACGACTCGTCACCCAGCACAACGCCCAGATCGAAGTCTCGGACATCACCGACGAAGACATCGAGTTCGACATCCCCGCAACTCTCAAACGCATGATGCGCACCCATGGCGTGGACCCCACCGAACGCCGGATCCATATCACAAGACCGGACATCACCGAAGAACTCTACGGCTCCGTCCCGCTCACGATCTCCGTCGGCGCATAACGCCATGAGCGCGCCGTGATCCACCCAGAACGCCACATCTTCGAACAGACCCCCGATTCGCTCGCCGAGTACTGCGCCGAGCGCGGGTGGCCAGCGTTCCGCGCCAAGCAGATCCTCGAATGGGTCTACGCCAAACGCGCCGCCTCCCCGAGCGAGATGACCAATCTCCCGAAGCTCGCGCGCGAACAACTCGCCAAAGATTTCACCTTCTCCTCCGCCGATATCATCCAACACCAACTCGCGACCGACGCCACCCAGAAACTCCTCATGCAGTGGCGCGACCAACCCGCACCGAACAACGCTTCAATCAACGTCATCAACCCCGACCCCTCGCGCCAGACCGAGTGCGTCATGATCCCCTCCCGCGACACCCGCGCCGACGGGCTCCCCGCCCGGCGCACCGCGTGCATCTCCTCGCAGGTCGGGTGCCCCGTCGGGTGTACGTTCTGCGCCTCCGGGCTCGGCGGGCTCGACGCCAACCTCACCGCGGGGCGCATCGTCGAACAGGTCTGGCAGCTCTCCCGCCTCCCGGATATCGACCGCATCACAAACGTCGTCTTCATGGGCATGGGCGAACCGCTCGCAAACCTCAAGCCGGTCATCCGCGCCGTCGAGATCATCAACGCGCCGTGGGGACCCGCAATCGGCGCAAGGCAGATCACCATCTCCACCGTCGGCCTGCCCAAAGCGATCGACACTCTCGCCGACGAACTCGATCTCCCCGTCACTCTCGCACTCTCGCTGCACGCCCCCAACGACGAACTCCGCCGCCAGCTCATCCCGTGGGCCGAGCATGCCACCATCGAACAGATCCTCGACGCCTGCCGCCGATGGTTCGAGAAAACCAAACGCGAGATCACCCTCGAATACATCCTGCTCTCGCGCATCAACGACCGCCCCGAGCACGCACGCCAGCTCGCCGACGTCGCCAAAACCCTCCGCGCGAATGTCAATCTCATCCGCTACAACGAAGTAGACCCGCTCCCCTTCAACCGACCAATAAACGCCGACGTCATCAAGTTCCAATCCATCCTCAAAGACAGAGGTGTAAACGCACACATCCGCGCGAGCCGGGGGCGCGATATCGCCGCCGCCTGCGGCCAACTCCGCCACGAATCCGCCAGCCGGAAGGAGGCATAGATATGACCGTCTTCGACCCCATCAAATCATTCGCGGACATGCGCCACGAGTTTGGCGAGCACGGCGGCGTCAACATGTCCATCGAAGCATCCACCACCTTCACCGTCCTCACCGCCGAAACAATGCCCGAGATCTTTCACGGGCAGCTCGGCCCCGAAGCCGGCGGGTGCTACCTCTACGGGCGACACTTCAACCCCACCGTCTACGTCCTCGGCAGACAAATCGCCGCGATCGAAGGCGCACAAGCCGGCTACTGCACCGCGTCGGGGCTCGCCGCCATCTCCGCAACCCTCCTCCAACTCTGCAACTCGGGCGACCACATCGTCGCCGCCGACACAATCTACGGCGGCACGCACGCCCTGCTCAATGAGTACCTCCCGGCGAAGGCGAACATCCACTCCACCCGAGTCCCGGTCGATAATCACGACGCGATCCGCGCCGCGTTCAAACCCAACACCAAAGCGCTCTATGTTGAATCCATCGCGAACCCGACAATGGTCGTCGCGGATATCCCGAAACTCGCCGAGATCGCCCACGAACACAGCGTCAAGCTCGTCGTGGACAACACATTCACCCCGATGATCCTCTCGCCCATCCAACTCGGCGCAGACATCGTCGTCCACTCCATGACCAAGTTCATCAACGGCGCATCGGACATCATCGCCGGCGCCGTCTGCGCCTCCACCGAATTCATCCAACAGCTCATGGACCTGCACACGGGCTCGCTCATGCTCCTCGGCCCCACGATGGATCCCAAGGTCGCCGCGGAAGTCTCCCTCCGCCTCCCGCACCTCGCCATCCGCATGACCGAGCACTCCCGGCGCGCACTGGCAGTCGCCCAACGCCTCGACGAACTCGGTCTGGATGTCATCTACCCCGGCCTCGAATCACACCCGCACCACGCCCTGCTGAACAACCAACGCAACGAAGGCTTCGGATTCGGCGGGCTCCTCGCGCTGGATGCGGGCTCCGAATCAAAAGCATTCGAACTGATGGAAACCCTCCAGAACAAGTACCATTTCGGCTTCATGGCGGTCAGCCTCGGCTTCTTCGATACCCTGATGTCCTGCTCCGGCGCCTCGACCTCATCCGAGATGAGCGAGCAAGCGAGGCAGGAAGCTGGCATCGCACCCGGGCTCGTCCGCCTGTCGATGGGGCTCACAGGAACTCTCGATCAGCGCCACGAACAACTCGAATCAGCACTCCGCGACGTCAAACTCATCAAGTAATGGATCATATGGATATCAACCCAAACGACCTGCACCCCGCCGAGCGATACAAGCTCCTCATCGGAGCCGTCGTGCCGCGCCCCATCGCCTTTGTTTCAACGATCTCCCCGAGCGGGCACCACAACATCGCGCCCTTCTCTTTCTTCGTGCCCATCGGGGCGAACCCGATGCTCCTCGCGTTCTGTCCAGCCAACAATATGGACGGCTCACCAAAAGACACCCTCGTCAACGCATCGCCCGCGCCGATCGGCGTCGGACAGTTCGTCATCAATATCGCTGCTGCCCCGTACCAGTACCAGATGGCGGCCACCGCCGAAGCGCTCCCGCCGAAAGATTCCGAGTTCGAGTTCGCCTCGCTGACTCCGACCGATGCAAAGCTTGTCAAACCGCCGCGCCTTGCTGAATCGCCGATCGCTTTCGAGTGCGAGACCACCGAGGTCAGGCAGTTCACCGAGGGCGAACCCGCTGGCGCAAACATGGTCATCGGGCGCGTCGTGCATATCCACACGACAGACACCGAACTCATCAACGATCGATTCCATGTGAGCGCCGAGCGCCTCGCCGCGATCGGACGCATGGGCGGCTCCGAATACTGCACCACCGCCGACCGCTTCGAGCTGCCCGTCGGCCGCGCCGCACTGGAACGATCCTGACAATGCCCAAAGAGCGCGTGCTCATCGTCGGCGGGGGGGTTGCCGGGATCGCGGCCGCGCTGCGCATCGCCGAAGCTGGCATCGCGCCGATCATCCTTGAAACACGCAACAAACTCGGCGGGCGAGCAACCAGTTTCGAGGACCCCCGCACCGGGCACGTGCTCGATAACTGCCAGCACATCACGCTGGGATGCTGCACGAACTACCTGGATCTGCTCTCGCGGATGGGCGCGGGTGACCTGATCACGTGGCACGAGGAGATCCACTGGATCGAGCGGGGCGGACGCACAAGCGTGATGAAACCCTCGCCGATCGCGGGGGCGCCTGCGCACTACGGTGGTTCCTTTGCGCACATGAAGTTCCTCACTGCGCACGAGAAGGTGTCCATCGCCCGCGCGATGTTCAGGATCATGCGCGCAGACCGCAGCAGGTACACCGATATCACCTTCGAAACGTACCTCGCCGGGTCGAATAACGCGCCGAAGTGCGCGCCTGCGATCGCCAAATTCTGGGAACCGATCGTTGTCAGCGCCTGCAACATCTCGGTCAGCAAAGTCGCTGCTTCGTGCGCCATGCACGTGATCCAGGAGGGATTCCTCGCGAGCAGACAGGCGAGCCGGATGGGTGTGCCGAGCGTGCCCCTCGCGCAACTCTACGCTGGCGCAGTCGATGCGATCCAACGCACCGGCGGCGAGGTCCGCTTGTCCACCGGCGTCGAGCGAATCGATAATGGGGTGGTCCGCATGACGAGCGGGGTCGAATTATGTAGCGATAAGATCATCTGCGCGCTCCCGTTTGAGCGCGCGCTGCAGGTCGTTGACGACGAACTCCAGATGGGAGATCCGCGCTTCGAGATGATGAAACGGATCACCCACTCGCCCATCCTCGGGGTCCACCTGCACTTCGACCGCCCCATTCTGAGCGCACCGCAAGCGACGCTCGTCGGCATGGGCACCCAGTGGATCTTCGCGAAAGACGCGCCGAGTGAAGCGGGCGGCGGGCAGTTGATTCATGCTGTAGTTTCGGGCGCTGATGAGTGGATGACGCTGGATGAACAGCAAATTGTCAACCGAGTGATGGACGATCTGCGCATATGCCTTGATGGTGTCGATGATGCCGAGTTGATCAGCGCGCGGGGCGTAAAAGAGAAGCGCGCGACGATCGCGCCGACACCGGAGTGCGAATCCAACCGCCCGGCGGTGATCGGCGAACATGCCTCAAGCCTCGTGCTGGGCGGTGATTATGTGGATACGGGTTGGCCGAGCACCATGGAGGGCGCTGCGCGCAGCGGGTACATGGCTGCGGCCGCCGTGCTCGGTGAGGCGCTCGATTCGTTTGTTATCCCGCCGCTGATGCCGGAGTATGGGGTGCGGGTGCTGGGAGGCGGGTCGCTGAAAAGGCAGGCCGAGTTAGCAAAGAAGTGATATGAGCCCAGGAATCGGGTTTTTTGTGACGCCTGGAATGGTTTCCGGCGGATCCCGAATATCTATGGTGGTTAAAGCTAGTGTTTACTTTACATTAGGATACGAAAGCCCCGGGAGATCCACGAGGAGCATTCGGCATGCCCGATGAGCCTGAATCTAATCAGCTGGCGTCAGACGATGGCAAACAAAGACGGCTGGAGGCGCTGGAACGGCGGGTGGAGGCGCTTGAGCAACAGTTGAGCGCCGGTGTGGCGTCGAAGTTCTCTGCTGATACAGATGACGCTGCGCGGGCGGTTGAACATACAGATGAGAGCGCGATAGAGCGCGCGGCTGAGGCGAAGCGGCGGCAACGCGCGCGGGAACTGTTTGCGCGGCGAGAAGGAGAACGGCAACACCAACTCGATAAGCCAGAGCAGATTCCGGCGCGGCGTGTTCGGCCATCGAAACAGGATGCCCGGAAGAAGCCTGCCGAGCGGCGCGAGGCGATAAATATCGAGCGGATGATCGGCGGGCGGTGGTACGCGGTGATCGGCGCGCTGATTGTGGTTACGGGTGTGGCGCTGGCATTCAAGTTGGCGTGGGATCTCGGGTGGTTCGGGCGGATGCCCGATTGGGGCAAGTGTCTTGGCGGGTTGGGCTTTGGTGCTGCGCTGCTGGGCGCGGGCGAGGTGCTGCGGAAGAAGATCGGCGGGTGGGGGTGCGCGGGGCTCAACTCTGCGGGGATCGGCGTGCTGTACGCGACGGCGTATGCGGCGTTCGCGCGGTTCGAGTTGATGAGTCTTGGCATAGCGATGGTGTTGCTCGCGGCGGTGACACTTGTTGGTGTGTTCGTTGCGGCGCGGAGCCGACTGGTATCGGTTAGCGCTGTGGCGCTGATCGGCGGGTACGCGACGCCTGTGCTGGTGAGCCTGAATCATGTCCCGGCGGCGTGGGCGCTGCCGGCGTATTGGGTGATGCTGCTGGTGACGGGGCTTGCGCTGTCGGCGGCACTGCTCGGGAAGTTCCATCGGTTGCGCTCGCTTGCTTGGTGGGCGACGGGGTTGGTGGCAACGCCTTGGATGATCGCGGAGGGCGTTGATCACCTTGCTGTGGCGATGGTGTTTGCCGGTGTGTGCTGGGCAGCGGTGCATGCGGAGTTGGTGATCTCGGCGCTGCGTGAGAAGAATGATCCGGGGTATGTGGGTGATCGGGCGTGGTGGAGCGGGCGGGTGTTTATTGCGAGTTTCTCGACGACGACGTGGTGCGCGGCGATGGGGGCGTATGTGGTTTCGCAGGCGGCGGCTGGGCAGGAGTGGCTCGCTACGGGGGTTGGTGTCTTGCTGGCGATCGGTGTTGCGGGGGTGACTGCCGGTCGGCTTCGTGTGCTGCGGGATCGACCGGGCTCAGCGATCGAACGGCTCGGCGCGTCGCTTGCGATGCAGGCGGGGGCGCTGGTGATCGCGACGATCGCGCTTGGTGTATCGGTCGCGTGGGTGCAGATGGTGTGCTGGCTTGCGTTGGGTGTTGCGAGCGTTGGCGCGGGGCGGTGGCTCAGGGCGCGCGGGCTCGATGTGTACGGGCTTCTCGTCCTGGGAATCGCAACGGTCCGGGTTCTGGTGCTGGACTGGGGCGCGTATCAGGATGATTCGGTGTGGTGGAGCGCGGATGTATGGGGTTTACACCTGACGCCTTGGTCGGTGCTGTGCGCGAGCACGGCGGCGGCATGGTTTTCTGCTGGGGCGCTGGAGAAGCTGTTTGGTGGTGTAAAGTGGGGTTCGGTTGCGACGGACATAGCGATTGGGCTTGGATTCGGGATGCTGTGCGTGGCGCCGCTCCAAGCGGGGACGACTCACGGTTCCTACTTCGCGTATCTCCCAGCGGTTGCGCTGTTGACGGGTATTTTCGGCGTGGTGGTGCGATCGGAGTGGCTTGCGGTGCAAGGGATCGTGACGTTGTTTGTTTCGATACTCGGCGCGATAGCCGCGAGTTGGTGGACGGACGCGGGGGAGGTGGTGCGCGGGCTCGTCGTTTCTGATTGGGGCAAGCGGCTTGTCTGGTTCGCGGCGGCGTGGACGGTATATGGGTGGATCGCCGGGGCATATCGGGCGGAATGGGTGCGTGATGCAAAGCGCGTGGTGTGGTTGATTGCGGTTGGTGTGTTGCTTGCAGCCTTCGTGAACAAAGGAGCGGATCGGGCATCTGTGCATGCGGCGTGGCTTGCCATCTGCGCCGTGCTCACGGCTCGTTGCTTTGTGATTGATCGGCGGCGAGCGGATATTCTCGCGGTGCCCGCGCTTGTGGCGGGTGCGGTTGCTTGGGTGATTGCGTATATCGAACCGGGGTGGTCGTCGATCGGTGGCGATGCGGGGACGCACGCGGGGCTTTGGAGCGGGTTGGGGATGGTTGTGCTTGGGCTTGTCTGCGCAAGGATGTTGACCAATGGCGGGCGGGAGATGGTGGATGACACCGAGCAATCGCTTGCGTATGGGCTGCGGATTGTGGCGTTGGTGCTTGCGTTGGCGGTGAGCTTTGCGGCGACATCATTCGAGGTTGCGCGGTCGGCGGATCTGCTCGCGTCTGACGAGGCGGCGCGGCTCGGGGCAGTTTCGATCTGGTGGGCACTGTTTGCTGGCGGATTGCTCGTGTTGGGGTTTGTGAAGCGGGCACCGGCGGTGCGGTACGTGGGGCTTGCGCTGCTGGGGATTGCGGCGGTGAAGGCGGTGCTGTTCGATTTGCGGTCGGTCGAGCAGGTATGGCGTGTGGCGAGTTTTCTGAGTGTAGGTTTACTGATGCTAAGCGTTGGGGTGGTGTACGCGCGTGTGGATCAGGTGCTGAAGGGCGCGGCGCAAGAGGACAATGAGGGTGATGAGGATGAGGAGGAGATATAAAAAAACCCGCGGGGCGGGGAGCCGAGCGGGTTGGGTTTGGATAATAGAATTTGTAGTCGTAAGAGGGAGTCAGAGCGGTTTTCGTTTCTTTGTAGCGATAGTGTGAAGGCATTGTAGAAGATGAAGACCTCCTCATCCGATCTCGCTGCGCTCGACCACCCCGCCTACGGCGGATCTTCGACTTCTCCCCCGGAGGGGAGAAGGGGCAGAAATCAGTAGATGCTACAGAATGGGTGAGGATGCTCTAGCGGCGGCGGCGGCGGCGGGTGGCGAGGAGGGCCGAGAATCCGAGAAGGGAGATGCTTGCAGGCGTTGGGATGTCATGGTGTCGGAAGGTGATTGTCGCCATGTCATTGACGAACTTGGAGTCGGGGATTTTGAAAGCGAGCCAGAAATCTGCGACGTCACCTGGTGCCAGACCGGGAGGGCCCTCGAACCATATTTCTGTGGGCATGCTCGGTAGGTTTTGGGAGACATTCGGGAAGCGTCCGAGGAGTTCGTTTGGGGGGAAGGCGCTGGTGAGCCCCTTGAACGCCAGTCCTGGGTATTCCTGGTAGTTCGCGCCGAGTCCCATGCCTATTTCGAAGTGCATACTCGGTACATGTTGATTCGTGTTGTTCGTGACATCGATATCGGTGGCGACCATTTCCTCACCGGATGATCCGGCACTCCGTGTGATCTTGATCTCAAACTCCATCCAGAGCCCGTCGTTATCGAAAAATGTCAATATCTGCGTCATTCCCATCCCGGCAAGTCCCTGATGGAAATTGGCGTCAAAGAATGAGTCTGTTGCGGGGTCGAAATTGGGATCACCGGTCACGCTGAGGATTTCCATATCGATGACAGCGGCATCGACGGGTAGCGCACATACAGCCACGGCCCCGAGGGCCGCGCATACGAACATGCTCGGTTTACGAAGACTTGTATTCATCGTGTTTCCCTTTTTCCTATGTTTCCCGTTGTTTACTATCGGCTCCATCGCCGAACCACACATTCAACTCGGAACCACTTCAATGCCCAGTATTGTCAAGTGACGTTCCGACCTAAGACGCATGCTAGATGAGGGGAAGTGAAGAATGCGCTTACATATCGGGGTGTCACCCGAGCGGGTGATGCAGTCGGACGGGTTTGCATTGCGCGCGTATTCGTCATTCGGTCTCGAACTATTTGCGCAGCACAGCACAAACACGGCCCGCCCCGGGAATGGGACGGGCCGACGAGTTGTTTCGGAGTTGTTTATGCGGTGTCAGCGTCGGCGACGGGTTACGCACAGGGCACCCATCGCGAGGAGAGGGAGTGCGCCGGGAGTGGGGATCCATTCGCCGTGGAAATCGAAGATGACGGGTTCGGTGCCGTCGTTTGTGACGGTGAGCCAGAATCCCGTGATATCGATGTACTCAAAGTGGTCGTGGAAGGAAATCCACTGGTCGAAGGTGACCGGTTCCCAGAACGAGAATTGTGCCTGGAAGTCGTACCACTCCTGGGTGATGGCGGTGTGCCACCATGCCATCTCGTATGGAAGGGTCGGGTCCGCGGGGATCGCGCTGGGTGTGTTGACATCGGTGAATACATGGATGTCGTTAATGGGATCAACCGGGTCCAGCAGCCAGATATCCGAGGTGAAGGGGACGGAGCTCTGCACGCTTGCGTGGCTCCATTCGGCTTCCAGCAGATGCATAGAGCCCATGACGTCGATGGTGGTATGGATGGTGCCGGGGGTCTGGAAGTGGAAACTCTCCCAGTCCCAGAGCGCGGTATAGGTGAGATTGATCTCGTGGAATGAATACGACTCTCCGGGTTGCAGCGTGATGCCGGTATCCCAGAATGTGACCGCGTTAGCATTGCTTGCGCTGAGCGCGAGCACGGCGGCACCTGCCGCTGCCAGTAATGCTGTTTTCGAACGCATTTTCATAGCCTCCTCCTCGTTGAGATGATGCCGACTGCTGGGCACTCGGCGATGGTGCCGGGCGCTCTTTGGCATCACGAAGGCCACCCTAGTTGTGGGGAGGGAGAAAATCGCTCACATGTCGAGGTGTCGCCTGAGCAGGCTAGTTCAGAGGGAGGACATCACACTTGCCGTCGCGGGCGGCCTGTGGGCAGGCGTGGCAGCAGGCTGCGAATATGTGTAGCAGCAGTTCGCAGCGGTCGTGCACCCCGAGTTTGGTGTACAGGCGGCGGAAGTGCGAGTGGACGGTGTGCACAGATATTCCCAGCGACGTGGCGATCATTGTTTCGCTTTCGGCGTTGAAAAGATGCTGCACCATCTCAAGCTCGCGTGTGGAGAGTTTCAGATGTTCGGAAATACAGTTCCACTGCTCCTCAGATAAAAGGCAGCGTACAGGGCGGGATGGCGTTGGAGGCTCGAAAGCGCAGCCAGAACAGGTGTGAATCGAGGTGTTTGTGGACATGCTTGTCGCTTTCGTTAGAAGCGGTGGTGGAGGTAGCTGTCACAAATGGATTGCTTGCTGATTCGTTGCATGTCAAAGCAGGAGGAGGGCGAGACTTATTCCTTTCATCTGGATGTGTTGACGAAAATACATGAAAAAACCCGCTGGGAAGCGGGTTTGGAAGGTCGTTTGATTGAGTTCGTTTACTCAGCCGTTCGCTTTCTGGGCGGTCGAGTTCTTGACCGCCTGCTCGACGAGCTGGTCGAATGTTTTGGGGTCGTGGATCGCGATCTCGGAGAGCATCTTGCGGTTGATCAGGATGCCCGAGAGCTTCAGGCCGTTCATGAAGAGGGAGTAGCGCGAGCCGCGCATGCGGCAGGCGGCGGTGATGCGTGTGATCCAGAGGCGGCGCATGTCACGCTTGCGGGCGCGGCGGTCGCGCCAGGCGTATGCGCCTGCGCGGGTGAGGGCGACCTTCGCCTGCTGGTAGTGGCGGGACTTGGTGCCGAAGTAGCCGCGGGCTTCGCGGAGGACTCTCTTGTGCTGGCGTTTTCTGGCTGCGCCTTTGCGTACACGGGGCATGGTTCAACTCCTAGGCAAGTGCCTGACGGGGAGACACTTCGTGTCTGCTTGTGGCCCGGTTCGGCGGTGTGTTGATTCGGTTCGTGGGATCCTAGATCGTGTGATCAGGAAACGGCCTGCTTGGCGGCTTCTCGCATCTGACGCTTTGCCTCGGGTGAGGGGGAGCGGCGGATGGCGGTGCGGGGCTGCTCTCTGCCCCGGAGGCGGCGGAAGAGCAGCTTGCTCATGCGGCGTGTGTCCGCGGATGACATGTAGTCGCCCTTGCGGAGACGGCGGAGGCGCGTCGCGGACTTGCTGGAGCGCAGGTGCTTGAAGCCAGCGGAGGCGTGTGTGACCTTGCCGGTTTTGGAGATACGGATGCGCTTGAGCAGGCCCTTGTGGGGCTTGGTCTTGCGGGGTTTACCTACTTTGTTGGGCATGACCCTGGACTCCTGGCTGCCAGTTGTGTCCCTGATTGGCCGAACGACGGCGTCAGGGCGGCGGCGCGAGCCGGGCAGTGTAGCGACCCCCTCAGCGGTGATCAATATGGGCAGAGGGGGAGAGCGGCGTGCTCAGGCGGCGGCTTTTCGGCACATGACGGCGAGGTGGCGGAGCTGGGAGTGGGATTCGGCGACGGAGCAGGAGGCGTCGAGCTGCTGGAGAGCTGTCTGGGCGAGTTCGGAGAGCTTTTCGAAGCCGAAGCTGGTGCCGGTGCCTTTGATGCGGAGGCAGCTCGTGCGGACGGTGTCGATGTCGTCGTCGGCGATGCATTTGTCGAGTGTGATGGCGAGATCCTGGACCTCCTTGACGTAGCTTGCGAGGAGTGGGGCGAGGGAGGCGTCATGAGAGAGGGAGCTTTTGAATTCTTCGGATTTGGTGAGTCCGGAGGTGCGTTCGAATGAGGAGGCGAGCATTGTCTGCAGGGATAGTGGAGAGAACGGCTTGCGGAGAACGTCGGTGACGTTTGAGTTTGCGCCCGCGGCGGCGGCGAGGCGGTCGTCTGCGGTGAGGAAGAAGAGTTCGCCGAGGAAGTCGGCTTCGCGGATCGCGGCGGCTGAGTCGGCGGGGTTGGTATCGGGGGCGTCGGCATCGATCAGGACGACGTCGTACATCCCCTTCTTGAATTCATCGATCGCCAGACCTGCGCGTTCGAAGGCTTTGAACTTGACATCGGTGCCTTTGACGTAGTGTTCGAAGAGTGAGATATCTGATTGAGAGGGGGAGATGTAGAGTACCCAGCCGTTGAGCCCTTCGGGCTTCTGGTTGTCTTGTGTGAAGATCCCGTCGGTGTCCTCTTCCTGGAGGAAGAAGAGGGGGTTGATCTTTATAGCAAAGTTGACACCGACCTCGTGGATTTTTGCGCGGAGGTGGCGGCAGTGTGTGGCTCGTCCCTCGATGACTTCCTCTTCGCCGTCGTTGCGGACGAGGGTGACTTTGAGCGGGGAGTTGGGGTGTACAAAGACATTCGTGATGAGGCTGATGCCCCACGCCGAGATGTTGCGTGTGCAGCACCTGATCGCGGAGTTGCCACCGCCGATATGCTCGATAGCGAGGGTGGCGTCGCACATACGGCGGCGGCCTCGGACATGCTTGCGGCGTTCGGCGTGTGGCGGGACGGCGGTTTCGCGCTCGCAGCTATCCAACAGCGCGGTGAGCTGTGGCTTTGAGAGGCAGGGGGCTAGCTTGCCATCGAGATGTTCGTGCGCAGCACTCATTTCGACTTTCTCTAACGTCTTGGTCGGAGGGGCTAGACGGCGGGGTTCGGCCTTGCCCTATGTATCGTTTGAAGAGTCGGCGGTGCTTAGCGGTGTGCGTCATGTGGGCGACTTCCCTGTAATTGGCGGGGCATTTGGTGTCGGGGACGAACCGATAACACCCGAGTGCGAGCGCGTGCATGGCCCAAACAGGGCAACCCAGAACTATGTGGTTAGGAAATCTTTGTTCGCGGCTCAGGGGCCTACGAAGACGTCGTCCATTGAATTGGACGGCACGGCGGCGCCGATCCCGGAGACATTGGCGGAGGTCTTGAGGCGACGTTCGAGGGAAGCGGGGAGCCAGATGTTGTCGGTCGAGCCCGGGAGGTAGGGGGTTGTGAGCCAGAGGACCGAACCGTCATTGAGCAGGACGTGCTGTCCGCGGCCGGCGTGGTTTGGTGATGGGGCGTTGGGGGAGACGTGTTCACCGGCGAGGAGACGGCGGATGACGGGTGATCGGTCGGCGAGGACGACGTGGGTTCGGGCGGAGTTGTAGCGGGGGTTCGGGGTGGTATAGAGCTGGAGCGAGAAGGAGACCTCGGGGTGGTTGCGCCAGTCCTTTGCCTGCTCGTCGATGATCTGGATGGGGGCGAAGGGGTTGGAGGGGCAGGAGAGATCCTGGAGGGTTGCGTAGCGGTCGCGGGCGAGGCGGTAGAGGTTTGCGGAGTGGGAGGTTTCGGGGTCGCCGACGTTCCACCATTTGTCGGAGCGGGAAGCGGTCTGGGGCATGGTGCCGTCGTGGTCTTTGGCGAAAGCGGAGAAGGCGAAGCCTGCCTGCGCCATGTTCATGCGTGTTGCGGTTTTGTTGATGTCGAAACGTGACTGGACGAGGACGGGCCAGAGGATTGCGGTGCCGATGAGAAGCATCGCGGCGACGGCGACGAGGTCGCGGATGGAGAAGCCAGAGGATGGCGGGGCGGATGTCGCGGTGACGGGGTCCAGCCTGAAGCGGGTCGAGTTGGAATCAATGTCCGACTGGATGGTGCCGAGCGTGCGTTCGATGAGGGAGCCGCGCTGCTGTGTGGTGGCACGGGGCGCGGCGGAGAGGAGCGAGGTGAGCGCGGCGGCGCTGGATTGGTGGTGGTCGGTGTCGGTGGCGGACCAGTCTGCATCGACGATGGCATCGATCGCTGCGGCGCTCTGCTCGCAGAGGGCGGGGGCAGCGGGGTCTTGCGCTGGTTCGATGCGGGCGGCGGAGGACTCGCGGTCGCGGAGGACACGGGCCATGGTGATATTGACGAGGAGTTCGCGGCGTGCGGGGTCTTCGGCGGGCTCGGGCAGGTGGTTCAGGAGGTTGAGCAAGCTGACGACTTGAGAGGATTGGCCGGGCGGGGAACGCCTCGG
This sequence comes from Phycisphaerales bacterium, assembly GCA_029260435.1. Taxonomy (GTDB): domain Bacteria; phylum Planctomycetota; class Phycisphaerae; order Phycisphaerales; family UBA1924; genus OFTM74. The sequence goes on from JAJDDG010000142.1 coordinate 48,988, forward strand.
ATTGGGGCTGAACCCCGCCTCGACCAATTCGTCCAGCGTCGTTGCGTCGCTGGACGAGAGAAACACTGGAGAGAGAGAGTGTGATTCGTCAATCATGGTTCGATGGTGGTACGGGTGGGGTGGGGGGCGTGTTCGCGCGGTTGTTGAATAAATCAGTCGTTTGCTGCTTCGCGTTTATCGGCGGCAATCTGGGTTGCCTGCCAGGCCTTGGCGAAGGCGGCGACTGCGGCGTGGAGGCGTGATTTGACGGTGCCGATGGGGATCTCGAAGGCATCCGCGATCTGGGCGTAGGTCATGCGTTGGAAGTAGGCGAGGAGGAGGATCTCGCGGAGGCGCGGCGGGAGCGTGTCGATCGCGGCTTGGACCTGAACGGAGAGGTCTGCGGTGTCGAGGGGTGCGGAGACATCGGGGATATTGATCTGCAGGAGGTCCACCATTTCAGCGCCGGAGTCTGCGCCGAGCGGGGTATTCAGGGAGACGGCGCGGCGGCGTTTGAGCTTTCGGAGGGCGTCTCGTCCTTTGTTCGCGGCGATGGTGAAGAGCCACGGCTTGAATGTGCGGGATGTATCAAAGGATTCGATGGATTGATGGACCTGGAGGAACGTGTCCTGGAAGACATCTTCGGCGGTGTGGCGTGAGCCGGTGAGGCGGACGAGGAATCCCAAGAGCGGGTCGTGATAGCGCTCGATGAGGAGACGGAACGCAGCGGTGTCGTGCGCAAGGTAGTCCTCGACGAGTTCGGCATCGGTACGCATATACGGATCCTGGGGCACGCTCTCACTCTCTAGGGGGTTCTTGTCCACACGGCATCCTAGGGATGCTGCTGGTTGTTGTACGGGCGCGGGGTTCGGGGTGTTCACTGGGGGATTGGAATGGGTCTGGGGCGGTGAGATGTGGGTGTTTATGGGGTGGTTGGGCAGGGTGCGGCATGACGGCTACGATGCCCCCCCACCAAACCCCCCCACATGGATCCCCCACCGGGATCCCCGTTGGCTCTATTTGCGCGAGGGGCATTTTACAGGAGGTGGACGTCAGAATGGGTGTGCCGATCAGTCAGATGTGGACGGTTGCTTCGTACGTGGTCGGTCAGCGGCTGCGGGGGAACAAGCGGTATCCGCTGGTGCTCATGCTTGAGCCGCTCTTGCGGTGCAATCTTGCGTGCGCGGGGTGTGGGAAGATCCAGTATCCGGCGCACATTCTGAAACGGGATCTGACGCCCGAGCAGTGCTTCGCGGCGACGGAGGAGTGCGGGGCGCCGATGGTAAGTCTGCCGGGTGGTGAGCCTCTGCTGCATCCGCAGATCCGGGAGATCGTTGAGGGGTTGGTTGCGCGGCGGAAGTACATCTATCTCTGTACGAATGCGCTGCTGCTCAAGGAGAAGCTGGAGGCGGGGTGGTTCACGCCCAGCAAGTACCTGACGTTTAGCGTGCATATGGACGGGCAGCAGGAGCACCATGATTTCTCGGTGTGCCGGGATGGGACATACGAGAAGGCGGTGGAGGGGATCCGCTTGGCGGTGGAGATGGGGTTCCGCGTGACGACGAATACAACGCTGTTCGACGGCGCGGATCCGAATTCTTGCCGAGCTTTTTTCGATGAGATGATGGATCTGGGTGTGGAGGGGATGATGGTGTCGCCCGGGTACGCGTACCCGAAGGCGCCGGATCAGTCGCATTTTCTCGCGGAACGAAAGAGGACGAACCGTCTGTTTGAGATGATTCTTTCGAACAGGAAGAAGCGGTGGCGGTTTAATCAGTCGGCTTTGTTTCTTGAGTTCCTGATGGGGAAGCGGGAGTACGAGTGTCTGCCTTGGGGGAGCCCGACGTTCAACTTGTTCGGGTGGCAGAAGCCGTGCTATCTGTTGCAGGACGGGTATGTGGATACGTTCAAAGAGTTGATGCGCACGACGGAATGGGAAGGCTACGGTCGGGCGAGCGGGAACACCGATTGCCAGCAGTGCATGGTGCACTGCGGGTACGAGCCGAGCGCGGTGGACCACACGTTCAGTTCGCTTGGTGGGTTATGGGGGACGGTTAAGGCGATGGTGTTTGATGCGAACGCGAATCCGGGGGCGGCGCGAAGACTGGAAGAGGAGGCGGAGAAGCCCCACGGTCCCGCGGCGATGCTTGGCTTGACTGTCGAGGGGAAGACGGTGGAGGCGGAAGAGACGGTGGGAGCGGCTTAGGGCTCGATTTGGAATATTTCCTTTTGCTTCATGGGCAATAGGGATATATTCGGGTCCGCTGCATCGAGTGTCCGCGGTGCTGTTTACTTAGCTGATCTTGGAGGAATACATGATGTTGATTTTACGTGGAGCCTTGGCGGGAGCGGTGTGTCTGTGCGCGGGCGCGGGTGTTGTCTTTGGTGAAGCTGCGGTGAAAGAGTCGGTTTCGAAAAAGGCGGCGGTGCATCGGCCTGCGGCGGGGCAGCTGCGGGGGGCGGCGCACGTGCATACAGATTGGTGCGTGCATCGCGCGGAGATGGATATCGATCAGCTTCTGGCGGCGAGACGAGGCGCGGGGATGCGCGGGGCACCCATCGGTGAGGTGGAGCCGAACGATGCGCCGGGTTCGGGGCAGTTCCTGAATCTTGGGACGGGTCCTGGGGAAGACGCTGCGATTGATGTGTCCGGGACGCTCTCGGCGACGGACGAGGATGAGTTCCGGTTCAACCTGCGGGCTGGGGACATCTTTGGCGTCGCGGTGAACCGGGCGAATGGGAGCCCGCTGGATCCGATCGCGTCGCTCCATGACAACACCGGTTTCAACATTCACGAGAACGATGACGGCAACGGGTTCTTCTCGATGCCGGACGATACACCGGTGCCGCTGATTCAGACGACCACTCGTGAATCGATGCTTCAGTTTATTGCGCCGGTGGATCTTGAGTTTCGTATTCGGATCCGAGTGTGGAACCAGGATGCGGGCAGCACGGGGGATTACCTGGCGAGCTTTGCGGTGTTCCGTCAGCCGATGGAGAGCGAGCTGCCCGCGGCGCAGCAGACGATCTTCGTTGATTTCGATGGCGAGACGATCAATGCGCAGTTCCATTTCGGCACCGGGAACAACCCGGCGAACCTATCGCCACTCTCGTCTTTTCTTGGTGCCTGGGGGTTGTCTGGCGGGGATGAGAACGCGGTGATCGACGCGATCCTCGCGGTGCTTGATGCGCGGTTCACCGAGATGGCGGTGCATAACCCGAGCTTCGGGTACGAGCTTTTGAACAGCCGGGATCACGCGGATCCGTTTGGCGGGGCAGATGTTTCGCGGCTGATTGTTGGCGGGACGATCGCGGAGTCGGGGATCAGCACGATCGGGATCGCGGAATGGATCGATCCTGGGAACTTCTCTCGTGACGACACGGCGATCATTCTTCTGGACCTGCTGAGTACCAGCGGGAGCGGCGTCGGGATCCAGGATTTTCCGCGTGATGCGGGGTTCTCGTTGATCGAGGCGATCGGTCGTGTGGTTGGGAACATCTGCGCGCACGAGGCGGGGCACTACCTCGGTTGTTGGCACACGCAGAACGAGAATTCGACACCGAACATTATGGATCAGGGCGGGGGCAACTCGTTTATCACATCGATCCCCGGGCTCGGCAACGACGGGATCATGGGCACGGCGGATGACAATCCGACGGAATTTGTGATCGACGAGTTTGAGACGGAGGGGATCGGTGTCGGTCTTGAGATCTGCGATCAGCGGATCGGGACTGCGCTGACCACGCTCGCGGGCGCTGGACCATGCGATGGCGATGCGAACGGCGACAACACGGTTGATGTCAACGACATTTCATATGTGTTGTTCCGGCTTGGCAATTCGGGCACACCCGGCACGGTCGATGGTGACGCGAACGGCGATGGGATCGTTGATGTGAATGACATCTCGTTTGTGCTGTTCCGGCTCGGGGGGTGTTGAGCGGGGTATTATGGGGTTGGAGGGGCATTAGAAGAAGGTATGGGAATCGGGGGGGGAGTGGTGGTAAGGTGGGGGGGGAAGAGTGTCCGATGGAGGAAAAACTTATGCGTCGTTTACCCCTTGTTGGTGTCGTTGTTGCTGTTGCTGTGCTGGGTCGCTTCGGGTTTGAGGCGGGGGCCCAGAACGGAGCGGTCGAACGCGAGCATGTGTACGAGAATATCCGGCTCGTCGTTGTTGAGCCTGCGAGCAAAGAAGAGGCGAGTGTTGTGCAGCGGCTGGGGCAGTTGCTCGCGTGTCGGGCGGCACCGGGGGCGCAGCCCTATCTGATGAGCGAGAAGTCGGTCGCCGAGTTGGAGCGGGTGGGGATCCGGCATTTCGTGGAGCACGAGAACATGCGCGAAGTCGTCGAGCAGCGGGCGCGGGAGTACGAGGCGATCCGGGCGCGGCGTGGTGTCGGGTTCTTTGATGTGTACCGCACGCTCGCGGAGATCGAGGCGCAGTTCGATGCGCTGGTTCTCGCGAAGCCGAATGTGATCTCGAAGGTGAATGTTGGGACGAGCATCCAGGGGCGGACGATCTGGGGGTATCGGATTCTTGCGCCTGACGCTGTGGCGAATCCGGTGCGGGTTGTGATCAATGGCACGCAGCATGCTCGCGAGTGGCTGAGCCCGATGACGAATACGTTCATCGCGACGGAATTGGTCAATGACCACGGCGTGAGCCAGGTGGTGACGGACATGCTGCGGCAGGTGGAGATTGTGATTATCCCGGTGGTGAACCCGGACGGGTTTGTGTACACGCACACGACCGAGCGGTTCTGGCGGAAGAACCGGCGGAACAACGGGGGCAGCTTCGGTGTGGATCTGAATCGAAACTGGGGGTATGAGTGGGCGGGCGGGCAGGCAGGCTCATCGAGCAGCAGCCCGTCTAGTGAGGTGTATCGCGGGACAGCGCCGTTCTCCGAGCCCGAGAGTGCGGCGGTGAGCGCGTTTATCGCTTCGTTTAGCGATGTTCGTGGGCACATTGACTTCCATACATACGGGCAGTGGATATTGGGGCCGTGGGCGTACAACGATACGATTACGCCGCCGAGGGCGTCGGAGCATCGCACGGCGCAGAACGAGATGGCTGCGGCGATTCAGGCGGCGGAGGGGCTGACTTATGTGGCGGGGCTCGGCACGGACCAGTTGCTGTACACGGCTGACGGGGTCATGCCGGACTGGACGCTGGGTGATCAGGGGGCGCTGTCGTGGACAATCGAGCTACGCCCGACTGGTGGCGGGTTGGGGCCGTTTGATCCGCCTGCAAGCAACATCCTTCCTGCTGGGAACGAGGGGCTTGCGGCGCTGCTGAAACTCGCGGAGATCGCACAGCGGGAATTGGATTTCAGGTTCCCGTCGGGGCGTCCGGTGGCGTATGAGGCGGGTACAGGTGAGACGTTCCCGGTCACGCTTTTCCGGTGGCATGAGTTGCAGGTGGTTCCGGGCTCGGTCCGGATTGCCACACGGGATAGCGGCGCGGGCGCGTTTACGGAAACAGCTTTGAGCGGTAGCGGGGACAGTTACACAGCAGCGCTGCCGATCGCACCGTGCGGGAGCACGGTGGAGTACTACTTCCTCGCGGACCTTGTTGGCGGGGGCACGGTGCTTGAGCCGGCGGACGCACCGGCGAGTGTGTACACGGCGGAAGCGGTGGAGTTCATCGATGTTGTTGCCAACGATTTTGAGAGTGATCCCTCGTGGACACTTTCGGGATCACCGAGTTCGGGCGCGTGGGTGCGCGCAACGCCGGGCAATTTCGGTCAGGCCGATCCGCCATCGGATAGCGATGGCTCGGGGCAGTGCTACGTTACCGGGAACAGTTCGGGCGAGACGCTTACGGGTACTACGGTGCTGACCACACCTCCCTACGATCTATCCCAGCCCGGCACGCTCTCGTATGACTACTGGTTGAAGGTCTGGGGCGTTGGTAATGGCAGCACGTCCGGCGGTGATGCGCTGCGACTGGAATATGCGACGAATGCGGGCGGCACCAACTGGACACTGGTGCGAAATCACAACACGGTTTCGTCTGTGTGGAATACCGAGGTGCTCCAGATAGGAACGGGTGGTGATATTCCCTCGTCTGCGACGTTGCGCTTTCGGTTTACGGGCCTGGAAGCCCAGTTCCCTACGCCCTTTGAGGCGGGCATCGATTCATTCCAGATCACTGCGGGTACCACGTGCGCCCCGGTCGGTTGCGACGGTGACGCCAACAGCGACAACATCGTTGATGTGAACGACATCTCGTTTGTGTTGTTCCGGCTTGGTGATTCGGGCACGCCCGGCACGGTCGATGGCGACGCGAACGGGGACGGGATCGTTGATGTCAATGACATCAGCTATGTGCTGTTCCGGCTTGGCCCCTGCGTCTGAGAAGGGGTGGCGGCTGCGTACCCTCGGCGGAGATCGGCGATGGCGGTGGGGGGCTGCGCGCGCTTGGGCGGTGATCGCGTAGACTTGCGGGAGCCTGAAAGGAGGCTCGCTTGCAAGGCTGGTGGTTTGCTGATGCGTTGCACAATAATCCGGTGTGGCTGATCTCGGTCTGCTTCTGGGTGATCGGTTCGATCTGCCTGCACGAGCTTGCGCACGGGTGGGCGGCGATCCGGGTGGGTGATCGGACGCCGATCGAGACGGGGCACATGACGTGGAATCCCGTGGTGCATATGGGATACATGGGGCTGATCGTGTTCGCGCTGGTTGGGATTACGTGGGGGGCGATGCCTGTGAATCCGAGTCGGTTCCGGGGTCGGTACGCGGAGTCATTCGTGGCGCTAGCGGGCCCGGGTGTGAATCTGGTGCTGGGGGTGATCAGCGGGATCGCAGCGGGGATTGTTCTGGGCGCGGTACCGTTCGAGGGGAACATGCAGGACAATCTGGAGGTATTTTTCACAACCGGAGCGTTGCTGAACTTCGTGCTGCTTCTGCTGAATCTGATCCCGATCCCGCCGCTGGATGGATCTCGGGTGGTAGCGGATCTGTCGGCGGCGTATCGGAGGTTGATTTCGATGCCTCAGGCGGGGATGGCGGGCTTGCTGCTGCTGGTGGTGCTGGTGATGGGGGGCGTGGACGTGCTGTTCGTTGGTGCCGGGTGGTTGGCGGGGGTAGTTGTGGGAGTCGTGAGCGGGATGTTCGGGTAAGTGGATCGGGCTCGGTTTGCATCTGTTGGGGGTCTGAGTACAATCCTGCCCTTCGCCGCGAGGATCCTCGGCTGATGGTTCCTGGCGGTGGTTTTGGTGGACTTTTGCTTTAGTGGACTTGTATGTCGCGGGAGTGATATCGGTATGGTCAGGTTGCGTCTGAAACGGATGGGTCGTCGTCATCGCCCGTTTTACCGGTTGAATGCTGTTGATAAGCGCACCCAGCGCGACGGCAAGGTGCTTGAGCAATTGGGTTGGTACGACCCGATGAGCAAGGACGAGAGCAAGCAGATCCACTTGAATGCGGATCGGATCAAGTTCTGGCTTGAAAAGGGCGCGCAGCCCTCGGACACCGTTGGTGATCTGCTGGCGCAGCACAACCTGATCGATGCCAGCGCTTGGCAGAGCGCTCGGATGAAGAAGATCGAGAAGCGGAAGGCGACAGTAGTCGAAGCGAAGATCGTTTCGGACGCTGCGGCGAAGCTTGAGGCGGAAGCCAAGGCCCTTGAGGAAGCGGAAGCTAAGGCGAAGGCTGAGGCGGATGCGAAAGCCAAAGAAGCGGAAGCCGCGACTGCTGCTGCGGCGGCGGCATCTGAGGGTGGGGAAGAGGAAAGCAAAGAGGGTTGAGCGGGGGTGTTGGGATGAGCCGCCCGATGCGGATCGACATCCTGACATTGTTCCCGGAAGTCTTTGAGCCGGTTCTTTCTGCGAGCATCCCGGGGCGGGCGCGGGAGAGCGGGTTGGTCGAGTGGTTCACGTCGGATATTCGGAGGTTCGCGGACAACAAACACAACAAGGTCGATGATCGCCCGTTTGGTGGCGGCCCTGGGATGGTGATGATGTGCCAGCCTGTGTGGGAAGCGGTGCTCGCGGCGGAGTCCGAGGACGAACGGGCGGTGCAGCGGATCGTGTTCACGCCGCAGGGCGAGCGGCTGACGCAGGCGAGGCTCGAAGATCTGGCGACGCGGGAACGACTGCTGCTGATCGCGGGGCACTACGAGGGGATCGACGAGCGTGTGATCGAGGCGTTGGAGCCGTTGGAGCTGAGTTTGGGGGACTATGTGCTGAGCGGCGGGGAGATCCCGGCGATGGCACTGATCGACGGGGTGGTGCGGCTTCTGCCAGGCGCTCTCGGACACGATTCGAGCGCGGCGGAGGATAGCTTCGCGGCGGGAGCGGACGGGGAGCGGATTTTGGATTGTCCGCACTACACGCGACCCCGCGAATGGCAGGGGCGCGGGGTGCCGGAGATACTGCTGAGCGGCGATCACGGTAAGGTGGCGGCGTGGAGGCGGGAGCAGATGATCGCGAGGACAAGAGCCCGGCGGGCGGACCTCCTCGACAATTGAGCAGATGAACGGTCGCGGGAAGCGACGACGAGATAGGAATACGAGCTATGTCAACGCAGCAACTGATCGAGAGCATCAACAAGTCGGAGTTGAAGACGGACATCCCGCGGATGGACGTCGGCGACACGATCAACGTGCATTGTCGGATCATCGAGGGTGAGAAAGAGCGCATCCAGGTGTTCCAAGGTGTGCTGATCAGCCGCAGGGGTCGCGGGATTGATGAGACGATCATGGTTCGCCGGATCGTTGCGGATTCGGGTGTGGAGCGGGTGTTCCCGCTTCACTCGCCTCGGATAGCGAAGTACGAGGTGGTTCGGCGTGCGGACGCGCGGCGGGCGAAGCTGTACTTCCTGCGGGAGCGGGTCGGCAAGTCCCGGCGTCTGCGGGATCGGCGTCGCGGCATGAAGCATGTCGCGGGGCAGGCGACCGTTCAGAAGTGACCCCCCGGGAAACAAGATTAAGACAACCGCGCACGTGGCAACTCCTCGGCGCGGTTTTTTCTTGCGCGGTGCTTGGCGGGTGCGCGTGGGATAGGGCGGGGCATGATTGCGGAGGAGTCGGGCTTGTCGAGGTGTTTCCGGGTGTGCGCGTCGATCAGTTGATCGGCATTGTTGAGTTTGACGGGACCATCTCGGCGCTGGTGCATTCGGATGAGCCTGCGGAGGCGGACGGGTTTTTCATCGAGGCGGTGGTTTGCACGCCTGACACGAAGCCGCACGAGTCGCTGGTGGTGACGGAGGTTGATGCGCGGCATGTGCATGCGGCGCTGCTGTTGATCGGGCTTGAGCCCGGGGAGCCGGGGAAGTGGGAGGCGGGAGAGGATGGTCGAATTGAACGTGTGCCGCCTCGCGGGGATGGGATGCGGGTGCAGATTATTGTGGACGGGGTTGCTCACCAGCCGGGGGAATGGATCATCGATCGGCGGACGAGGGAGGCGTGGGGCGCGATGGGTTGGGTGTTTGCGGGATCGGCGGAGAAGGAACTCGGCGGGCGGACGATCTACCTCGGGGGGAACGAGGGGAACGGGACGGTGGTGGGGTTCACGACATTCGGCACGGAGGTGATCGCGCTGCGGGATGTGATCAGCCACCGCTCGGAGGTGGACGAGGCGGTGTGGATCGCGGATGTATCGCTCGTGCCAGCGAACGGGTCGGCGGTGGTGGTGCGTATGATCGCGGGAGATTAGTTGTTGATCGTGCGGCGGATTTCGTCGAGGGTCATCTGGGATGAGCCATTGATGTAGATGAGTTCCCCTGCGCGGTTGTTGTACGCGGCGCCGAGTTGGATCTGTGTTTCGTAGAACTCGCGATCGCGCCAGAAATTGAGTTGGTATTCGGCACCGGGTTTGAGAACTGAAACGACAGAGCGCAGCACAGAACCAGTTGGTGTCTGGCGATTGTCGATCTCAACGATAATGTCACCCACTTGGAGTCCGGCGCGGTGGGCGGGCTCACCATCGCGGACAAGGGAAATGATCACCCCACTGCCGATGAAGCCGAACTCTTTTTCGTTATTTTCCCTGTTGGGCATCTCCTGCAGCATGACGCCGATGTAACCGCGCAGGATGGTTTCTCGATCGATCAGTTGTTCGGCCACCGTCTGTACGGTTTCGATGGGGATGGCGAAGCCGATGCCAGCGGACTGCCCGCTGGTGAAATCATTGCCGGTGGACGCGTTCGCGATGGCGGTGTTCATGCCGACGACGCGGCCATTGACATCAACGAGGGGGCCGCCCGAGTTGCCGGGGTTCATGGCGGCATCGGTCTGGATGAAGTTGGTATATCCGCCCTGTCGGCCGAGCATGCTGGCCGCTGATCGCCCGAGCCCGGAGACGATGCCCTCGCTCATGGAGAAGCTGATCTCGAAGGGGGAGCCGAAGGCGAAGACTCGGTCGCCCAGCGCGATGGGGTGGTTGGTTTCGAGGGGGAGCGGGAAGACATCGGGGTCTGGATCGACACGGATGACCGCGATATCCGTCATGCGGTCTTTACCGACGCGCTGCGCTGTGCGGACCCGTCCGTCCGCGAACTCGACGCGGATCTTTGCGTTTCCGGCGACGACATGGGCGTTGGTGATGATGTGCCCTTCGTGGTCGTAGAACCACCCGGCGCCGGTTGAGCTGCCGCGACCGGAGCCGACCTTGATGTGCGCGACGCCCGGGAGGGTGGCTTGAGCGACGGCGCGGACCTCGCTGTTGATCTGGTCGAGGAGGTTGGAGGTATCGAGGAGGTTGGAGGCGAGGGTGACCTGCGCGCTGACGCGGGCGATCTGGACCTGGCGTACGGCTGCGGGCGCGGCGAACAGCGTGATGACCGCTGCGAGCAGGACGATGATTGCTGGACCGAATGCGATGAATCGCCTCATGTGGAGCTCCGTCGGGTAGGTCTGGTCAGGTCTTGATCTTGTCTGCCTCGTCGGGCTTCATTGCGAATCTGTGGGCGGTGACATTCCGGTTTGCGACGCTCTGCATCCATTGCTCGGCGGCGGACTGGATCTCTTTGCCCAGTGACTTTACCGGAGTGGCGAACCCCGGCTGCCAGAAGGTCATTCCGAGTAAATCCTGAAGAACGAGGATTTGTCCGTGGACGGCGTGTCCGGCCCCGATGCCGATAACCGGGATCGAGGTCGCGCTGACGATCCGGGCGGCGACCTCTTCGGGGACGGCTTCGACGAGGAGCATGACCGAGCCAGCTTTTTCCATCGCGATGGCGTCTTCGATGATCTGGTGGGCCTCGGAAGCGGTCTTGCCGCGGGAGGCGTAGCCGCCCGTGAGCGCGGCGGATTGTGGTCTGCACCCGACATGGGCGCAGACGGGGATGCCAGCGCGGGTGAGCTTGGCGACGAGCGGGGCGAAGGAGGCATCCACCTCCAGCTTGACGATGTCCGCGAGCCCTTCGGTCATGAAGCGTCCGGCGTTGCGGATGGCTTCGGTGTCGTCCGCCTGGTAGCTCATGAATGGCATGTCCGCCATGACGACGGTGTTGGGGGCGCCACGCTTCACACCCGCGGTGAGGTGGATCGCGACATCGAGGGGCATGTGGATTGTTGAGTCGAAGCCGAGGACGATCTCGGCGGCGGTGTCGCCCACGAGGAGGACGGGGATGCCAGCGGACTCGAGCCATCTTGCGGTCGTGGCGTCGTAGCAGGTGAGGCAGGCGAAGGGCTCGGCGCGGTCTGCCATCTTGCGGAGGGTCCGGATGGTGATGGGCAGTCGATCGGTGGAGGGGGAGGGTGTCATGCGGGCATTCTAGCCCGGAGATGTGATGGATCGGAGAATCGAGCCGATCAGCGGCTCCTGGAGGCGGCGTAGGCGGGGAGGTAGTACTTTTCGGCGTACTCGGCGAGCATGCGGTGGGTGGAGAATCGGGCGCAGACGGAGGCCATGGATTCGCCCATCATTTTGGCCCATCGGACGGGGATTCCCGAGGCGTTGCGGTCGTAGAAGGCGGGGACGATTCCCTTTTCGAGGAGTGTGTAGAGGGACTCGGCGTCCGCGGCGTCCTGCTTGGCGCGGGAAGATTCGGGGTGGGTGTTGCCGATGGTCCAGCCGTTTTTCTTGTTGAACCCTTCGGGCCACCACCCGTCGAGGATGGAGCAGTTGAGCCCGGCGTGGAGGGGGGGCTTCATGCCGGAGGTGCCCGAGGCTTCGTTGGGGCGGAGTGGTGTGTTGAGCCAGAGGTCGGCGCCTTGGGTGAGCATGCGGCCGATCGCCATGTCGTAGTTTTCGATGAGGAAGACGCGACCCTTGAACTCTGGTCGCTCGGTGAATTTTTTGACCTTGGCGACGAATGCGTGCCCGGCGTCGTCGGCGGGGTGTGCTTTGCCGGCGAAGATGATTTGCACCGGGCGCTTGGAGGAGTTCAGGATCTTTGCGAGACGTTTGGTGTCGTGGAAGACAAGCGGGGCACGCTTGTAGAGCGCGAAGCGGCGGGCGAAGCCGATGGTCAGCGCGTTTTCGTCGAGGGTGTCGAAGAGGGCGTTGATCTGGTTCTGCGCGGCTGCGGGGTTGTTCGCGAGGGTCTGCTCGCGGACGCGCTTGCGCATGTCTGAGATGAGTTTGCGCCGGAGCATCTGGCGGAAGTCCCAGAGTTCGGCGGCAGGGATTTTGCGGGCGTGCTTCCACCAATCATCGGCTGGGCCTGCGCCGTTCCATTTGGGCTTGAAATGCTTGGCGTAGAAGGGACGGGCCTCGTCGGCGAGCCATGTCTCGGGGTGGACGCCGTTGGTGACGTGCCCGATGGGGACGTCGTTGTGCGATTGGGCGTTAAAGACGCGCTGCCACATCTTGCGCGCGGTTTCGCCGTGGAGTTCGGCGACGCCGTTGCAGCGCTCGGCGAGGCGGAGCGCGAGGACTGTCATGCAGAATGTTTCTTTGTTGTCCGCGGGGTCTTCGCGTCCGAGGGCAAGGAATTCCTTGCGGTTGAAGCCCGCTGCCTCGGCGGTCTTTTTCAGGTAGCGCCATGTCATGGCGGGCGCGAAGCGGTCGTTGCCCTCGGGGACCGGGGTGTGGGTGGTGAAGACGGTGGTGCGCCGGATCTTCTGGGTCGCTTTGTCGATCGGATTGCCCTGCTTCACGAGGCGGCGGATGCGCTCGAGTGCGCAGAACGCGGCGTGCCCTTCGTTGAGGTGGAAGACTGTGGGTTTGATACCGAGCTTGTCCAGCGCGAGGAGCCCGCCGATGCCGAGGAGGATCTCCTGGCGGATACGGATTTCTGAGCCGGCTTGGTAGAGATGGTGCGTGAGCCCGCGGTTCTTGGGTGTGTTTGCTGGGATGTCTGTGTCGAGGAGGACGAGGGGGATCCGCCCGACCTGCGCGGTCCAGATGCGTGCGGTGACACGGGCGGAACCGATGGGGAGGGTGATCGTCTTGCGGGTGTTTGTGATGGGGATGTCGTCGAAGGTTGTTCGCGGGTAGCGGACGCGGACCTCGCCCGACGGCATGACGCGCTGCTGGTAGTAGCCCTTTGCCCAGAGGACGCCGACGGCGACGAGGGGGATGCCGAGGTCCGATGCGGATTTGAGGTGGTCGCCCGCGAGGACGCCGAGCCCGCCAGCGTAGAGCGGGATGCTCTCGTGCAACGCGTACTCCATGCAGAAGTAGGCGGTGGTCATGCGGCGCTGCGCGGGGGTCGCGGTGCGCTGGAACCATGTCTTTGCTTTGAGATAGTCGGACAGATTTTTTTCTGCTTGAGCGGTCGCGCTGGCGAACTCGGGTGCGGAGTTGACGGCTGCGAGGCGCGATTCGGGGAGCATGCGGAGCGTCGCGAGCGGGCTCTGATTTGTCGCGTGCCAGATCTGCGGATCGAGCGATTCGAAGAGGTTTCTTGTTGTGGGATTCCAAGCCCACTGGAGGTTGTGTGCGAGAGCGGCGATCCGCTTTGAGATTGGCTTGGGGTTGGGCATGCGCGGTGGTCCGTTCTCGGGTGCTTCAGAGGGTCGGCGAGTATAGAGGCAGGGTGGTGAGGGCGTGGCTAGCATGAGACTTATGGGACATAACTACGCGGGCGGTGGATTCGGCGCGGGTAGTGGATCCGGGAAGGATGCTCATGACGAGTGACCAAACACGACGGAAAAAAAAGCGCAGCCCCGGCGGTGGAGTGGTGGGGGCGTTGAGCAGCATCAGGCTCGGGATCTCCCTGCTGGTGGTGCTGTTCGTGTACCTCACGGTCGGCTCGGCGGGGTTGTTCTACCCGGTGTGGGACGATGTGACGGGACTTGGGTTCACGACCTACATGGTGCGTCAGCACCGGCTATTCGAGATGACCGAGTTCGAGTGGTTCCACACATGGTTCTTCTTCGCGCTGGTCGGGCTCATCAGCCTGAACATCATCGTGGCGACGATCGGGAGGATCCCGTTCAATCTTCTGAAACTAGGGGTTTGGATGATCCACTCCGGGATTATCATTCTGGCGGTGGGGAGTGTGATCTACTTCGGAACGAAGGTGGAGGGGGACACCGCGGTCTTCCGGAGGCGGGTGGTGATCACGAGCCCGGATGGCGGGACGGCGGATTTTCTTGCGCTGGTGGGGCATGTCGGGATGCTGGAGACCCGCGGCGGGCGGTATGTATTTCAGGTCGCGGAGATCAATCCGAGTTGGCCGATCCTGAGCGGTGAGCACAAGGGCAAGACGGCGTACAGCGTGTCGGTGATGGTGAGCACACCTAGTGGGCAGCGGTTCGTGCGTCAGATGCTTGCGGGGTACCCGCAGTTCACGGAGGACGTGATCCCGGGTCGGGGACGGGTCGTGAAACTGGAAGAGTTCGGCGGGCAGAAGCTGGTTGACGAGTCGATCGATATTGCACTCGGCTTCGACGCGCAGGATTCGTTCTGGGTGAAAGATAGTTCGGCGCTGCATGTACGACGGGCGGGAGAGCGGAGTTGGGCGCAGCGCCCGATCCACGGGCTGCCCCGGTACAACGATTATGTGGGCGAAGGGGTGGACATCGAGACGCTCGACGGTTCAACGGTTGGGGATCATCCGCTCGAACTCGGAGTCGGGGGGAAGGGTGATGCGCTGGATGGAGTGGATGTGCGTGTGACGGGGTACCTGCGGTACGCGGAGATGAGCAGGATGCTTGTCGATGACGGGGACAAGATCAAGCCGGTGGTGGATGTGCAGATCGTGACGGATCAGGGCGCGCTGCCAAGCACGCAGCTATGGGCGGGAGACACGGATCGGCGCAGCGCGTTTGAGGATCGCCTTGAGTTCTGGTGGGTCGGGGATGAATCCGAGATCGAGCCGCTGCGCGAGGCGTATGGTCGGTTGCTGACGCTGCGTGTTGAAGGGATGGAAGCCGCGGAAGAGATCCGGCTCACCCGGGAGCACATAGACGAGGGGGAGGAGGAGGCGTTCATCCCGATCGGGGGAGATGGCTATGCGTTCCGGGTGACGGGCGCGATCGATCGGCTGGAGATCGAGGGGCAGGGGACTGTGTCGGGGCTCGTCATGGAGTTCAAGCGCCCGGGCGGGGAGACGTTTACGAGATGGGTTTTCGAGAACGCGACGCTGACTCGGGATCTGTCCTCTGACGATGGCGGGCAGATGCATCCGGACGGCGAGGTGGCACCGGATATCGAAGCGGCGTACGACGCCGGTCGTTGGGCGTCGGTGACGATTGTCGCGGGAGCGGGGGACACCGGGGTGCGCCTGCTGCTCGGTGGTGGGTGGGAGGTGGTGCAAGAGCATGTGCTGGAGATCGGGCGGGCGCAGGCGATCGGGGATGGGCAGTCGTTGATCGTCACACGCCTTCTTGAGCGGGCTCGCGAGCGACGGGTGGCGGTGATCATCCCGCCCGCGCAACGGATCCGCGACTTTGATGTGTCGCGACATTTTGCGATGATCCGATTGACGCTCTCAAACGGGGATTGGAGCGAGAGCGTGTGGCTGCCTTATCACAAGTATTCGTTCGAGGACATGGACGACATGAGTCCGACTCTGTCGCGGTACCAGCCCGAGCTTGTGACGCTGCACGACGGACGGCGGGTTGAGTTGATGTTCTCGCGTGAGAAGCGGGTGCTGCCGTCGCCGGTTGCGCTGGATGATTTCATCGTGACGGCGCGGGTCGGCGGGTTCCGGGGGACGACTTCTACTGTGCGTGACTGGACGAGTGTGCTGCGGTTCAAGCAGGGGGATGGCTGGTCGGCTGCGCAGCGCGTCAGCACGAATGATCCGAAGGCGAACGGCGGGTTCTGGTATTTCCAGAGTTACTGGGAGCCGCCGCGCCCGGCGCGGGCGGGCGATCCGGGGTCGAGTGGGCTGAACTTCACGGGGCTCGGGGTCGGCAACCGCAACGGGGTGTACACGCAGCTTGCGGGGTGCTGCCTGTCGGTCATCGGGATGATCTGGGCGTGGTATATCAAGCCGATTATCCGTCGGAAACGTCGGGGGAAGGTGCTCGCGGAGCATGTGGATTCCATCGCGCAGATACAACAGAAAGTAGACTGCGAAGAAGAGCTTGTTGGTGCTGACGAGGGAGGGACGTCGTGAACAAGCAGCTCAGAGTGGCGCTGGTGAGTGCGCTGATCGTGCTGCCTTTGGTGTGGGGCGTGACGAAGCGGATGGGGTCGCGGGCGGCGCAGCCCGAGGCGAGCGCGTTTGCGCAGCAGGTGGATCTTTCGCCTCTGGATCGGGTGGCGGTGTACCGGGATGGGCGGATCAAATCCTACGGTTCGTTCGCCAACCAGATTCTCGGGTTTATCAGCGGGCCGCACGAGCTGCTCGGGCAGGACGATACGTTCAGCTATCTCGATTTGATGTTGCGAGCGGGTCGGTACGGCGATGCGGACATCGTGCATGTAAAACAGAAGGCGATGCGTGTGCAGCTTGCGCGGATGCTCGATGGTGTCGAGGGATTCGACGATGCACGCAAAGCGCGGTTCATCAAAAGCGGGCTGCTCTCACCTCGCCTGCTGATGGAGCCTGATGTGCAGCAGCAGTTACGGGTGTGGTCGCGTGATCTGATCCGGACGGCGAAACACTCGGACAGGGTGCTCGGGGCGTTGAATGTGCTGAGCCCGATGCGGGTGCCCGGCAGCGGGCGTGTGATGCTTCAGGCGGAGCAGGTTTTAGGGCGTGCGTTGTGTGTGATCCCACCCGGGAGCGGGCGCAGCGATGCGCAGTGGTTTTCGATCATTGCGGTTGCTCCGCAGAGCGGTGGGGTGATGGTGGTGCTCGACGGGCTTGAACCGGGCGAGATTGAGGTGGTGTGGGGGGCGTGGGACAGGCTCGTCGTCGCGTGGCGTAGCGAGGACGCGGGCGGTGTGAACAGCGCGGTCGCGGAACTCGCCAGGGTGCTGCCTACGCTCAAGCCTGAGGTCTACCCGAGCCAGAGGAAACTTGGGTGGGAGAGCTGGTACTTCTCGAACGGGCATATGACATGGGTCTGGCTCGTGTACCTCTTGAGTCTGATCTTCCTGCTGGGGGGCGTTGTGTACCGGTGGGCGAGCGCTCGGTGGATCGGGATCGGTGTGTTTACTATCGCGTTTGGCTTGCATACGTTTGCGCTGGGGCTGCGGTGGTATGTCTCCGGGCGGTGGCCCAACTCGAATATGTTTGAGGCGGTGACAACAGCGGTGTGGTTCGGGGCGCTGGTTGCGATCGTGCTGGAACTACTGTGCGGGCGGAGCGCGATGCGGAATCTGTTTGCGTTGACCGGCGCTGCGGCTTCCATGGTAGCGATGATGGCGGCGCACTTCCTGCCCGAGCTGGACGCGAATATCTCCAACCGGATGCCGATCCTGCACGACATCTGGCTGTATATCCACACGAATGTGATCATCGCGAGTTATGCGCTGATTGCGATGGCGTCCGTGACGGGGGTGCTGTACCTGCTGTGGAGGGTGGGCGGCGGTGGGAAGGACTATGCGCACGTGGGGGGCGCGGCGTCGTTGATCGATGCGGGGCGCTTCGGCGAGAAGAAGATAAGCAAGGGGGAGGTGTTCGACGGGGCGACGATGATCCTGCTGGAACTCGCGGTGATCCTGCTGTGGACGGGCATCATCATGGGGGCGATCTGGGCGGACCACTCGTGGGGTCGCCCGTGGGGATGGGATCCGAAAGAGGTCTTTGCGTTCAACACGTTCGTGATCTTCCTGATCCTCGTCCACCTGCGGAAGACGTCGAAAGATAAAGGGCTGTGGACGGCGTGGCTCGCGGTTATTGGTTGCGGGGTGATGATGTTCAACTGGGTGGTGATCAACTTCGTGATTTCGGGTCTGCACAGCTACGCGTAGCGCCTCGTTGCGCAGACTTTGGTTTGTTGTGCGCATAAAAAACGCCCGCCAGGGAACGGGCGTACTCGAAAAGAGTGTGTTAGCGAGGTTTAGCGGCGGCGGCGCATCAGCAGCGGTGCACCGACAAGGAGCAACGCGCTCGCGGGGGTCGGCACGATGGTGATGTCGTCGAGCTGGAACTCGAAATCAGCGTCGATGCCGGCGATCGAGGGGAAAGCGACGCCGATCTGGAAGAGCTGGACATTCGAGAAGATGTCGTTGTAGTTGGTGCCTTCGGCGATCAACTGTGGGGAAGTTGGAGTGAGATCAAAGGTGACGGTTGTCCACTGTCCGGGGAAGGCATTCGGCGCAAAGTCGAGGGCGACGAATCCGGCTCCGAACTGCGGCGCGACTCGGTAATACATCGAGAGGGGCGCGGACGCGAAGTGGCGGATTTTGAAGGAGATCTGAGTGACACCGGCGGCGATATAGTCGCCTGCAAACGCGCCACCAGATGAACCGAGTGCAGCACTTCCCTGGAAAAGGATTGGTGTCGAGCCGCCTGAGTCGTTGAGGAAGTTGTGCGAGGTGGAGATGAAGGAATCGGCGGGGCCGTCCGGCCCGCCGCCGCCGGCGAATGTCGGTGCGGTGATGCCGTCTGATTGGACCCAGCCCTCGGGGCCTGCGAGGAAGTCCTCGGCGAATGGGTTGGTGACCGCGAGTACTGAGGAACTCGCGACGAGGACGGCAGCCCCCGCGATTGCGTTGGTGTTTCGGAACATCATGTCTCTTTCTCCTTATCCGTTATGTGAAACTGAGCACACCTTGTGCTTAGTCCCTGTCTTCTCTGGGATTGCGTGCTATTCAGATTTCTGACCACCCCGTACCCCACGGCTGTTCGGCCGCATTCAGGAGGGCGGGGGGAGGGTCCAGTCCTCGGCGTTTGCCTGAGGAGCCCACCTGCGCATGTCCTGCATCTGGAGCCAGTCGAGCGTCTCTGCATGCCCATCGACCATCGAAGCGACGGCTTTGTTGAGGTGACGGAAGGTGACGTTGCCGGTGTCGGAGGCAGGCGAGTTCCGGGTGGGATGCTCGGTTGCCCATCGGCGATCGAGGAAGTTCGGGGGTGTGACTCGGTAGTACCCGTCGAGTTCGAGCCCATCGATGAACGAGCTACCCGAAGCGGACGCGAACACGATCAGATCCGAGGCACGGCGGACGTCTGTCGCGCGTTTTACGAACCAATTCGGGCCCCACGCCTTGCGGAGGATGCCTTCGCGGCGCGGGTTGTCGAGATAGGCATACCCGGTGCCGTCGGCATCGGAGGAGCCTCCGACGAACGCCTGGTTGAGCCCGAGGCTCGGTGCGACTGAGACGGCGTACTCGTAGGACACACCTTCGAGGGTTTCCTGGATCGCGTCGCGGTCGCGGTAGAGGATGCCGAGTTCGTAGTCGAGGAAGGGGAGCAGACGCCAGGGGTAACGCTGCGCGGCGAGCCCGTAGACCCTGTCTTCGTTGTGGTTCCGGGCGACGACCTTGCCGTCGGTAACCATTCTGGGTGTGGGGAAGCCGGCGGGCACCCAGCCCGAGTTGGCGTCGGAGTACATGGTGTGAGCGGCGATAAATTGTCGGGAGGCGGAGAGTTCGCCGGTCATCACCGCACAAGATCGAGCGTGCCCGAGAGCGGGCAGGAGGACACCGATCAGGACCGCGATGACCGCGACGACAACCAAGAGCTCGATGAGCGTGAAGGCCCGAGGGTTGGGTTTGGTCGTTTGGGTTGACACTTTCGGTCAGCGATACAACTTCGGTTATTGGTTCTGGATGTGTATCGGCCTACTCTGGAGACGTGTTTGGTGGTGGGATGAGATTCATCCGCTTGAAATATGTTACCCTGATTGAGATCCAGTCGCAATTTCGGGGAAACACATTTGGCGGTATTGTGGATATCTGGATCTCTTGTTCGGTATTATACCAGAAACCTTTCGAGTGTGCCTGCGAGGAGAGAGAAAATGAGCATGGGAATTGGCATTGTGGTGGCGTGCGGGATGTGCACTTTGGGGGGCGTCCCGCTGCACCTGCAGACGACGACCGATCTGGACCGGTGGATGTATCCGTTCAACGGATCACCTGGGTTCCGGACTGCGGCTTCTACATTCACGGCGATCGGGCAGGAAGAGGTGAGCGGGTTCACGTTCGACCAGCGCGACGGGCAGGTTCTGCTCGGGTTCGACAGTTCGGGTGTGTACCCGACGGCTCGCCCGGCGTGCCAGTACGTTGTGGATTCCGTCGTGCTCCGCGCCACGATTTCCAGACACGAATCATTTGCGTACGACCCGACGCAGGACGATTTCTGCACGTACATCACGGATGTCCTTGACCCGGACTTCTGCGGCGGCGACACGGATGTCGGCACCGGGTTGATTTCGACTGCACGCCCGATCGAATTGTTCGGGATCGGGTATCGAAACGGCTTCGGGCTCGTGAACGCGCCGGGTGTAACGGCGTTCACAGAAGTGTCTCCCCACGGCACGATCCAGAAGGAGATGCGGAACTTGTATCCGATCGATGGCAATGTCTACCCGTCGATTGGCTTGCAGACCATGACGGACGACGTGTCGAACAATGTGCGAGATCGATTCAACCCCACGCCCTGGGCTCTGGGGATTGCCCCGACGCTGGTGTCGGGTGATACGGTGCCGGCGGATACGGAGTTTGTGTTTACGCTTGATGCTGGGGGCCTCGTGGCGGGGGAGAAGATGTACGAGTACGTCCGCGAGGGCTTGCGCTCGGGGCGCCTGCACTTCCTGCTCACTGCGCTGCAGCCTGCGACGACGGACGGCGGGGGAGGATCGGGGGAGTTTGCCGAATTCTTCACGAAGGAAGACGTCATATTCGGTATCCCCGCGACGATCGAGGTGTTCGGTTCGCTGACATGCGACGGCGATGCGAACAGTGATTTCGCCGTAGATGTGAACGATATTTCGTATGTGCTGTTCAGGCTCGGAGATCTTCCGAACGGATCATGCGGGTGCTTGCAAGGGGATGCGAATGGCGACGGGATCGTAGACGTGAACGATATTTCGTACGTGCTCTTCCGGCTCGGGACATGCGACACAAGCTGACCGGCACTAGCGGAGCAGCAGCAGGCGGAAGTTCTTGTCCTCGATGATCACATCCATCGCGGAGAACTTGAGCCCCATCGCAACAGCGCCGCCCGACTTGTAGCGGAACATATTGCGCCCGATGGATTCGTGGAGCACGCCGGGCGTCTTCTCGCCCATCGGGATCGTCGCGAGAAAGTCGAGGACGGCGTTGCGGTTGCGCGCCAGGTATTCGACCGCGAGCATCGGGTCCATGCCGCGGGAGCGGTAGTTCTGTTTGGTCCTTTCCGAGAGCACCTGGCTATAGAGCAGATCGACTTCTTCGGAAACGAGCGTCTCGCGGAGGTGGAAGACCACGTGGGCGGGAGAGCGGGAGACGAGAATGATGTTGCCATCGTCGTCCTTGAGGCGGAGGTACCCGGCTTCGGAGAGCGAGTCGTACGCCTCGATGTCGCTCTCATCTGCCAGGATATTTTCGAAGCCAGCGCCGGTGCGGGCGGTGCTCGCGCCTCGGTGCCCACCGGAAGCGCCCGGGATGCCGATCAGCCCGCCCCGCACAGAAATAACCCGCTCTCTGGGTGCGCAGGCGACAGCAGCGAGAGCGAGCAGGATCAGTGACAAATGGAAGAGGGTTTGACGCATCAAACGGGGACAGACGTGAGCACGGGGAGAATGGTTGGGGTGGGGTTGGTCCGACGCCAGAGATCGTGGACGCGGCAGGCATCCGTTGGTTCCGAGAAATCGGCGCGGGCGTGGCACCCGCGGGACTCGGTCCGCCACGACGCGCTGCGTGTGATCAGGGCGCCGGCGAGCAGCATGTTCTGCGTTTCCCACCCTGCAGGCTCATCGAAGATTTTATCGAGGGTGTACCGGGCCCAGAAATCGAACATGTCCTGCACATCGCTGAGTTTGGAGCCCGAGCGGTGGATCGCGACATTGCGCCACATGGTCGATCGGAGGGAGGAGCGGACATCTGTGAGGTCCAGTTCTCCCTGATCCGAGATGGGGATATCAGAGATGACACTCGCGGGTCCGGAGCGGGGGGCGGTGCCCCATGCGTTGTCCGCGGTATCTGAGCGCATCTCCTGTGATACACGGCCTGCGGCGGTGCCCAGCACCACTGCTTCGAGTAGCGAGTTCGACGCAAGTCTGTTCGCGCCGTGCAACCCGGTGCAGGCGGCTTCGCCCACGGCATACAACCCCGGGACGTCCGACCTGGCGTCGGCGTCTACCCAGAGCCCGCCGATGGTGTAGTGGGCGGCGGGGTTGACGGGGATGAGGTCTTTGGCGGGGTTGATCTCGTACTGCGCCAGATCCGCGGCGATGCCGGGGAAACGCTGGGCGAAGTTCTTGACGGGGCGCGCGTCGAGGTAGACGTGGGGCGTGCCTTGCCTGGCGACGGTTTCATGGATCGCTCGGGAAACGATATCCCTCGGAGCGAGTTCGGCGAGGTCGTGCACAGCTGGCATGAAGCGCCGGTGGGATTCATCGAGCAGCAGGGCACCCTCGCCCCGGACTGCTTCGGAGATGAGCTTGCGCTGAGCGCCGGCGACGTAGAGCGTCGTGGGGTGGAACTGCATGAACGCGAGGTCGGCGAGCGAGGCACCGGCGCGGTAGCCCATCGCGGGTCCGTCGGCGGTCGCTACGGGCGGGTTGGTTGTCTCGCGCCAAATCATGCCCGCTCCGCCCGAGGCGAGGATTGTGGCACGGGCCCAGATCATCTGGAGCCCGAAACGCGGGTGGTGGGTGATCGCACCCATGCAGGGCGAGCCGGGTTCGGAGCCGGGTGTGATAAGGTCCAGCGCGAAGCAATGGTCAAACAGGCGCAGGTTCCGGGTGCGAACCGCGCGGTCGATCAGGCAGCGCTCCAGCTCGCGCCCTGTCGCATCGCCCTCGCAGTGGAGGATGCGCCGGGCGGAGTGCCCGCCCTCGCGAGCGAGATCGATGTGGTCGTTGTCCTTGTCTGCGCGGAGCCCCCAGTCGAGGAGCCTGCGGATGGCGTCCGGGCCCTGCTCGATGACACGTCGGGCGGTCGCTTCGTCGCAGAGCCCGGCACCGGCGGTGAGGGTGTCTGCGGTGTGGCTGTCGGTCGAGTCGGCGGGGTCGAGCACCGCGGCGATGCCGCCCTGCGCCCACGCGGTGTTTGTCGCGGCGAGTTCACCCTTGGAGATGAGGATGACATCCGAGTGCTCGGCGGCTTCGATCGCGGCGGTGAGCCCTGCGGCACCCGAACCGATGACGAGGACATCCGTGAAGATCTGCGGGAGCAGCGCCGAACGGAACGGGATGAGATAGCGCCGGTTGTCGAAAATCTCGTGCATAGCAGTACGGGAGTGGTCTATTGGGGTGCGGAAAGCAAACAATCCAGCTTAGAAGAAAGGAACCATGCGTGGTGTTCCAGATGCCAGACGTCGTGGGCGAGGTGCTCTCGGAGGGTCATCGGGCCATGGGCGGTATGGAGACTCTTGCGGGACCATGCATCCTTGGGAACTGTCTTGAGCCAGTCGGACGTCCACAGGCGGAGCGTGTGGATCACCGCGACCGAGCCAGCGACTGGCGGGCGAGAATCAGCGCCGAGTCTGGCGTAGAGCCCCTGCTCGATGAATGCCTCCTCGTCCCAGTTCTGGAGGACGGGGCCCTCCTCCGCGACGGTGCGGCGCATTCGGAAGACCATCGCGATCTCGGCGTCCGCGAGGTGCCCGACGAGTTGTCGGCAGGCCCACCCGCCGGTGAGCGAACGCTCCGGGTCGCGTAGGTGATGGAACGTGGTATCGAGCTGGTCGTCGGATAGATCGAGCAGGCGTTTGTCGAGTCGTGTGGTCCCCTCGGCATAACGGGAGAGGAGTTCTTCGATGGAGAGATCGACGTAGTGCTCGCGCGGAATCGGTCGCTCGGTTCGTGCGGTGTGAGTGGGGGTGTGCTGAGGCATTGGGTAGAGCGTAGGCTGTGATGGCGGGGATGTGGGGAAATGCGGTGCAGCACCCGGAATACGGGGGCGGGGCGCTGTTATGCAAAGCTCGACAGGTCATGGTGCGCCGAGGGGGCGGCTGGCGGTGTTTGTCTCCGGGAGCGGGCGGACCCTCGGGCACCTGCTCGAAAGCATCAGCGCGGGCGAGGTGAGCGGGGAGGTGGTGCTTGTGGCAGCTTCGCGCGAGTGCAGGGGGGCGGGCATCGGTCGGGACGCGGGGATCGAGACGGTGGTACACGACGGGCGGTGGGAAGCGGAATCCCTTGAAGACGTGCTCGACGGTGCGGGGCTGGGGGATGGGGGTTGGGTCATCCTCGCGGGGTATACGACGTTGCTCGCGATCCCGGATTCGTACGCGGGTCGTGTGGTGAACATCCACCCGGCGCTGCTGCC
The DNA here is from genome assembly GCA_029260435.1 of Phycisphaerales bacterium. GTDB lineage: Bacteria > Planctomycetota > Phycisphaerae > Phycisphaerales > UBA1924 > OFTM74. The sequence goes on from JAJDDG010000142.1 coordinate 73,609, forward strand.
ATTGCACGGCGGCGAGGGGATGTACGGCAGGCACGTCCACCGGGCGGTGCTCGACGCGGGAGATACAGAGAGCGGGTGTACGGTTCATCTGTGCGACGGGGTGTATGACAGGGGAGAGGTGCTTGCGCAGGCGCGGTGCAGGGTCGAAGCCGGGGTCACGCCCGAATCGCTCGCGGCCCGCGTGTTCGGGTTGGAACTGGATCTGTACCCGCGCGTGATCGAGGGGCTGATCCGGGGTGAGTACGACGAGGCGGTGGTACGCGCGCAGGCAGCGGTGGGTGGTGTTCGATGAATCTGCTGACGGTGATGGCATGCGGGCTTGCGTTGCTCGGCGTGCAGCGCGGTGTCGATCAGGGCGACCCTGCGGTGCGGGCGTTTGAACAGGGGGATTACGAGAAAGCACGGGAGGTTTGGAGCGAACAATTGGATGAGGGAGGGGGGGGGTGGATGGTGCTCTACAACCTCGCGTGCGCCGAGAGCATGCTGGGCAATACCGAGCAAGGGGTGGAATACCTGCTGGATTCGATTGGTCATGGCTTCGTCGATTTCCACACGATGGAACGCGATGCGCATCTGGATCGGGTGCGGGATACCCCGAGGTACGCTCTCGTCATCCAGAACTGGCGCAAGCTGCTCGACGCGCGAGGCGAGGCGGAACTCGTCGGGCTGAGCGAGGTGCTGGATGATGGGTACGCGTTCGATCGGGACGCGAGCCTGCGGGTGCACTACATCAGTGCGCTGGGCGATGAGGGGATCGGGACTGCCCGCAAGGAAGTCGAGCGGGTGACAGCGTGGGCAGGGGAGCGCGTGTTCGGTACGGTTGAAGAGGACGAGGATCGCCCTAGCGCGTGGGTGAGTGTGATTGTTCCGACGCGCCGGGATTTTTTCAGGTTCATCCGCGGACTCGGCGTCGGCGGGATCTACGACAAGGATCAGAAGCGTCTGGTCACGCAGGATGTCGGCGCGAGCCTGCGCCACGAGTTCTTCCACGTGCTGCACTGGCGGGACATGGCGCAGTGGGGGCAGGAGCACGCGTACTGGGTGATGGAGGGGCTGGCGAGTGTTGTCGAGGACGTCGAAGGCGATGGCGCAGGCGGGCTCAAACCGGTTGAATCGTGGCGGACGAATATCGTGAAGCGGTTGGAACGGCGCGGGTTGCTCACGAAGTGGCCCGTGCTCTTCAAGATGAAGCGGGAACGGTTTGTGGGGAGCAGGGGGCGGGCGTACTACGCGCAGGCGCGCGCGGTATTTATGTTCATGGACGAACGGGGGGTGCTGCGGGAGTGGTACGAGGAGTACGTGGATGGTTTCGAGGGCGACCCGAGCGGGCTCGTCGCGGTGGAGGCGGTGTTTGATCAACCGGCGAAGGAGGTGGAACGGGAGTTTCGGGTGTGGATCAGGGGGCTGGAAGAAGTCGCGGAGCAGGCGCACCCGGGCTCTGCGGGGTTGGGGATCTCGGTCAAGCCCGGCAGGGGGGATGGCGTTGTGGTGGATCAGATCGTGGCGGGTGCACGAGACGGGGCGGAATGGATTGAGGGGCGGCTGCGCAAGGGGGACGTGGTTTTGTCCATCGACAGGCAGGCAACACCCACGCTCGACGAGTACTACCGGGTGCTCGGGGGGTATGAGGTTGGCGACGAGGTCTCGATCGAGGCTCGGCGGGGCACGAGGCGGTTGGCACTCCGGGCCCGGCTTGTGGAAGAACAAAGCGAATATCCTCGGTGAGCGACTCGGCGGTGTATCGCCGATAGACTCTTCCGCTTTCCCAGGCGGCGCGCAATCCAGGATCCCACCCACCGATGTCAAAGCACCACAAAGGCTTCCTCGCGGATTTTCGCATCTTTTTCCTGCGCGGGCTGGGCATCCTGCTGCCCTCGATCGTGACGCTGGGGATTCTGTTCTGGGCGTTTGGTCTGCTCCGAGACCGAGTCGCTGCACCGATGAACGCGGCGGTCCGACAGACCGTGATCTTCACTGCACCGAAGGTGCTCTCGGATTCGAGCCTGCCCGTGTGGTTCAGCGTGCCGGATGGGAAGGTGGAGGAGGTCCGCAGCGAGCGTGAACGGGAAGGGCTATCGATCCTGACCAGCGAAGCGATCCGCAAGGAAGTGCGTTCGCATAATCTTGCGGAGTACTGGCAGAAGCGGTGGTACCTCGAGGCGATCGGGTTCGTGGTCGCGCTCACCATCGTCTATCTCGCTGGCGTGCTGCTGGGCGGGATCATCGGGCGGCGGATCTATTCGGCGCTGGAGGACTTCTTTGTTCGTCTGCCTGTGATCAAACAGGTGTACCCCAACGTCAAACAGATCACGGAGTTCCTGATCGGGAGCAAATCCGGGCCGATGGCTGATGAAGCCGAGCGGAGCAAGGTGGTCGCGGTGGAGTACCCGCGCAAGGGGATCTGGACGATCGGGCTGCTGACCGGCGATACGCTCCACGATCTGGAGACAGCCGCGGGCGAGCCCTGTGTGACGGTCTTCATCCCGTCGAGCCCGACGCCGTTCACCGGATACACGATCACCGTGCCCAAGAAAGACATCCAGGAGTTGTCGCTCACGCTGGATGAGGTGATCCGGTTCACGGTTAGCGGCGGGGTGCTGGTGCCCGATCGCGAGCGTGCCCGCCCGGCGGGGTCGCTCCCCTCGGGATCCGACGGGGACGAGCAGATCGACTAAACTTCCGTTTATCGCGGGAGCGGTGTTCGTGCCCCGCGGACGCAGTGCGTGCAGAAAGGATGCTCAGCGACATGCGTATAGATGTGACTGGCAGACATTTCGATATGACCGAAGCAATCTCTTCGTACGCGGAAACGAAGGCGGAGAAGCTGCCCAAGTTCTACAACGGCGTGCAGGAGATCGAGGTAGTGCTCGAGGGGTTGCCACATTCTGAATTCTTGGCCGAGGTGCGGGTGGACGTGGTGAAACACAGCACGTTCGTCGCGAAGGCCAAGGGCGAAGATGTGTACGGGTGCATCGATCAGAGCATCGAGAAGATGACCCGGCAGCTCACCGACTTCAAACAGAAGCTCAAGGATACTCGTGGGTAAGGCGACGTTTATGAAGTTGCAGGACATAGTGTGTGAACAGGCGATCAGTGCCAATCTTGAACATGACGAGCGGGATGGGGTGATCGGCGAACTCGTTGACGCGCTCATCGGGGCGGGCCGGCTGCAGGCCGCCGACCGTGAGACGGTCATCGAAGCGCTGCTCGGTCGCGAGCGCCGGGGCTCGACAGGGTTCGGCAAGGGCGTCGCGGTGCCACACGTCAAGCACGACTGCATCTCCGAGATGGTCGCCGCGATTGGCACGAGTGATCGCGGGATCGACTTCAACTCGCTGGACAAGGAGCCGGTATACACGGCGTTCTTGCTGCTGAGCCCCGCGGACCACCCCGAGGAGCACCTCCAGGCGATGGAGACGATCTTCAAGAATCTCGGACAGGAACGGTTCCGCCAGTTCCTGCGTCAGGCGGGGAGCGTGGAAGAAGTCTGGACCGTGCTCGTTGACGCCGACGAGCAGCAACTCGGCGTCTGAGCCCACGGCGTATCTCCGGGGGAGCGTGCGGCGGGTGGTTGTAGCGGGTGTGTGTCGTCATTTGCCAGGAGTTTGTGCGTCTTGTCCTCGACGTCAACGGTGAAAGTCTCGATCTCGAACCCGCTCGGGTTGCACGCGCGCCCGGCGATGACGTTCGTTGAGAAGGCGATGGAGTTTGCTTCCGAGATTTCGGTCAGGCGGGGCGATGCTGATGCAAGCGAATCCGTGGACGGCAAATCCATCATGCACATGATGATGCTCGCCGCGACCATGGGGACAGAACTCGTGATCACCGCGAGCGGTTCGGACGCGGAAGTCGCGACAACCGATCTGCGTGCGCTGGTCGAGAGCGGGTTCGGCGAAAACTAGCACACACCGATCGGGGCGAGGTCTTTTTCGTCCACGCGCTGGATCTGTGCGCCCAGCGGCACCAGGCGATCCTCGAGAGAGGCGTACCCGCGGTCGAGGTGGTACACGCGTCGGATGATTGTCTGCCCCTGCGCAGCGAGCCCCGCGAGCACGAGCGAGGCGCTCGCGCGGAGGTCCGACGCCATCACCGGCGCCCCCACGAGGTGATCGACCCCGGAAACGACAGCGGTGGGGCCCTGGCGGAAAATCTGTGCACCCATGCGCGAGAGCTCGGGGACGTGGAGGAACCGCTCGGGGAAGATGCGCTCCGTGATAATCGAGTGCCCACGGACGGTGCAGAGCAGCGCCATCGCCTGGGCTTGAAGATCGGTCGGAAAACCGGGGTGGGGCTGGGTCGTCAGGCGTGTCGCCTGGAGCGAATCGCGCCGGGAGACGGTGACTGTTGCGCGCATGAGATCCGTTGGTGAATCCGGTGTGAGCGCGATATCGATCCCGATGCGCTCAAGACGATCACAGACCGCCATAAGCGCATCGATCGGGCAGTTCTCCACGGTGATGTCCGCGCCATCGAGCGCGCCGAGCATGAGGAACGTGCCGGCTTCGATCCGGTCCGGGATGATGCGGTGCGAGGTGCCCGACAGCTCGCGGACACCTCGGATCGTGATGCGGGGCGAGCCCGCGCCGGAGATCTGTGCGCCCATCGCGTTGAGCAGCTTGGCAAGATCGGTGATCTCGGGCTCGCACGCGGCGGACTCGATGATTGTCTCGCCCTGAGCGAGGGTGGCAGCGGACATGACGTTCGCGGTGCCGAGCACGGTCGGGCCGAACGCGCCGCCGAGGAAGATCGAGGCTCCCCTGAGCCCGCCGGTTGGTGCGGTGGCGACTATGTCGCCCGAGTCCAGTTCGATCTCTGCGCCGAGCGCCTGGAGCCCGCGCAGGTGCAGATCCACGGGGCGGTCGCCGATCGCGCACCCGCCGGGCATGGCGATGCGGGCATGCCCGCGTCGGGCAAGCAGCGGCCCGAGGGTGCAGATGCTGCCTCGCATGGTGCGGACGATGTCGTACCGGGCGGTGCAGGGCGAGGCGTCTGCGGCGTGGATGGTGGTGGGTTCATCGCACGATGGGCGCTGCGGGACATCGCACCCAAGCTCGGCGAGGAGGTGGAGCATGTTCCTCGTATCTGCGAGATCGGGCACGTCCGAGAGAACGAGCGGTTCGTCCATGAGCAACGCAGCCGCCATGAGCGGTAGAGCGGCGTTCTTGGATCCGTTGGCTTTGATGGAGCCGGTGAGGGGAGCAGCACCCTCGATGACAAATGCATCCATGATTGGATCCCTCTGGAGTGGATCTGCGGGTCCGATGATCCGTGGATTGAATTCGGTTCATCGGGGGTCAACGGGCCAGAAGTTGCCCAGCCCTCCCAGAGCATACGACGCCCGGTGTGAATGTAGGCAAAGTGCTTGGAGTCTAGCTCGTGAATCGTAGGTTTGATTCTGGATTGCAACTGCTTTGTCCGGGCTGGCCTCTGAGGGAGGTGGTAAGGCCCCGAGGTACGGAGAACTCACATGAACAAGCGACTCACATTGGAATCAGTACTCACGGGGCTCGGGCTCGCGACTGCTGGTGGAATCCTGATGCTCTCTGGGTCGCCGTCAAACGCGATCGGCCAGAACGAGGACAACTTCTCGCATCTCCCGGATACCCTCGAACTCGGCGCAACGGTGCGCGACTTCAAGGGTAAGAACGAATCAGGCGGGCACGCGGATTTCGAGGGCTACATCGGCGGGCACCGTGTCGGGCATGTCGAGGCGCAACTCGATAGCGACGGCAACCCGGTCCTCCTGAGCGGTTCGGGCTACAAGGTCAGCACACAGTTCCGTGACTCCGAAGGGAGGAACATCAACCCGGCGTTGTACGACCCGGATCGCGGTGATGTTGCCGGCAGTCTCAGGGAACGGACCAGCAACCAGTTCTCGACCGCCGAGGCGTTCAACCAGTGGTACAAGGATGTGCCGGGGGTAAACCTCTCGGTCGCGCTCCCGATGACCTTCTACCGCACGGAAGGCACCAACCAGTATGTCTTCGATTCCGCGACCCAATCGCCCTGGAGCCAGCTCGGTGGGTTCTTCCCGATCAACAACGACCTCTACGGCAACTTCCCTGGCTGGTCGAAGAATTTCCACTTCACGACAGAAGTGGCGACCGTGTTCGCGTTTGATCGTGGCGCGGGGCAGGTGTTCAAGTTCACCGGCGACGACGACGTCTGGGTGTTCATCGATGGGCGCCTCGTGATCGACCTCGGCGGCGTGCACGGCAAGGTGGCGCAGTTCCTTGAACTCGATCGCCTCGACTGGCTCGACGACGGCGAGATGTACGAGCTGAAGGTGTTCCACGCTGAGCGTCACACCACCCAGTCGAACTTCCGCATCGAAACCACGCTGCAACTCCGCTCGGCACAACTGCCGACGACCGCGGCTCTGTACGACTGATCGCCCGGAGGGGCAACACCCCTGCCTGAGAAAGAGAGCACACCCGGCTTCGAGAGAGGCCGGGTGTTGTTTTTGTGCCGGTTGGCTATTCCGTGATCGGGAACCCACGCGATCGCCACGCGTCCATCCCGCCTTGCAGCACGCGCACATCCCGGTACCCGAGCGACAGCAGACGCTTCGCAGCCGCGGTGGCGCGGGCAGAACCCGCGTTGTCCCCGTAGACCACGAGCGTCTTGTGGCGGGCGAAAAACTCCGAATGCCGCGACTCGCTCAGTGCAGGCAGATCGAAATGCTGTGCGCCATCGATATGAGCCGTCTGGAAGTGCTCGGCGTTGCGGACATCGATCACCAATCGGGAATCAGACGCCTTCTCGAGCCAAGAAGCGACATCCTCGGGCGAAACCGCCGAGACCTTGGCATCCGAGACCTGTGAAGCACAACCCGAGAGGGGGGGTAGACATACAATCGAGGCCAGAACGGGGAGCAGAATGAAAAGGCGTGTTTGCATCATGAACAGAGAATACCGAGGCGGGCGAAGGAGTTGGGGATGATGAGGCAAGGAGGTCGGTTGGTGCATCTCGGGACCAAAGCGTTGGCGGTGTTAGCGGCTCTGCTCTGCTCGGGCTTTGTCTGGGCGGGCGACGTGCCCGACGGCAACAAGCTCGTCCGGGCGACAGTGCTGAGCGAATACCTCACGGTCGTCCCGGGGCAGTCGATGCACCTCGGGATCCGCCTTGAGATGGAAAAGGGGTGGCACACCTACTGGAAGACCTCCGGTGAATCGGGCTTGCCCGTTCGTGTCAGGTTCGAGGAGATCGAGGGGGTCTCGTTCGGGGAGCTGCGCTGGCCCGCCCCGGATTGGCATCTCGGCGCGGGGGACGTGCTGGATTACATCTACGAGGGCACCGTGGTGCTCCTCATGCCTGTGACGATCGATGCATCAGCAACGCCCGGCACGAGCTTCGACATCAGGTGCAAGGTCGATTGGCTGGTCTGCAAGGAGTTGTGCGTCCCGGGTTCGGCAGCGGCGGGTTGCACGATCGAAGTAGGGGTACGCTCGGAAGCAGGAGCCGACGCGCCAACAATCCGAGCAGCGCGTGAAGCGATTCCCAAACAACTCGGTGGCGGCTCATCGTCGGTCCGGCTTGCCTGGCGCGGAGCGGTGCTGGAAGTGCACTGCCCCGGCGCGGATGGCATCACGCTTTTCCTGCACGATTCCGAAGAGACCGCACCGCTCGGCCCGCCTACCCTTCGCTCGGTCGATGGCGACAGGCTCCGAGTGCCGTTCGATCCGCCGCCGGATCAATACCTGATTGTGTCGGGTGTGATCACGGTTGATCGGGGCCGCGAGCGGGCATCGTATGATTTTGCATTGCCGGGGCCGACAATTCGTTAGCCCGAGTTCACACCATTGAGGAGATAATACATGGGCAGTTTCACAAAGCGGTTGGCGGCGGTTGCGGCGATTGCGTTCGCCGGGATCTGGATGGGTGCAGCGGGTGATCAGCACCATTCGCATTCCCATGCTGAACTCGGTCATCAAGCCCCCGACTTCACGCTGACAGATTCGAACGGGAAGACTCACACACTCAGCGAATACACGAAGAGCGGCAAGATCGTCGTGCTCGAATGGTACAACTCGGGGTGCCCGTTTGTCGTGCGCCACCATGATCAGTACAACACGATGGACGACCTGTACGGTGAATTCTCCGAGCAGAATGTCGTGTTCCTTGCTGTGAACTCGACCAACGAGAACCATCGCGATTATGGGCTTGATGTTGAGTCCATCAAAAAATGGAGCAAGCGGGCTCCGGTTCTGATGGATGCCTCCGGGAAGGTCGGCGCGATGTTCAACGCCAAGACAACCCCCCACATGTTCGTCATCGATGCGAAAGGCACGCTCGCGTACACCGGCGCGATCGACGATGACCCCAGAGACGACAAGTCCGCCGAGAGCAAGACGAACTACGTCCGCCAGGCGCTCACCGAGCTGATCGCCAGCGAGTCGGTCTCCATCCCCAAAACCAAGAGCTACGGGTGCGGTGTGAAGTACGCCAGGTAACTGCCCACCAACTCAATTAATCAATATCGAAGCCCACCACCCCCCGCGGGTCGGTGGGTTTTTTATACGCTGCTCGCCTCGCCCACCGCCCGATCGATCGCCGCTTCCGCGAGGAGTTCGACCGGATCGAAGACCGGCAGCGGGGTATCACCGACCGCGGTCAGCAGAGATGCCTCCGAGCACCCGAGGATGACACCCTCGCACCCGTTGTCACCCAGACTCTTGATCGCGTCGGTGACGAGTTGCTGCGACTCGGGGCGCACACGACCGTAGATCGCTTCAGAGAAAATAATCCGGTTGATCGTCTCGACATGTTCCTTGTCGGGCACCTTGAGATGGATGCCCTTGAGACCGAGCACGGTCTGGTACGTGGAGCCGTAGGTCACGTGCCGGGTGCCGATGAGCCCGACGGTCTCACACCCCGCCTGGTTGATCGCCTCGGCGACGAGAGAAATCATGTTCAGCCAGGGGATCGGGGAGTCCACCTCGGCGATCGGCAGTGCGTGATGAGCGACATTGTCCGGCAGCACGCAGAAATCCGCGCCGGCGTCGGCGAGCACCCGGGCTGAATCTCGTAGCAGAGCGGCGATCTGTTCCCAATCTTCGCGCTCCAGCGCCTCGACATATGTCGAGAAGGGTCGGTTGTGCAATGAGATGAACGGGCGCAGCGCGGGGTCATCCACCTGAGAGGCGCGGCGTCCGATCAGGCGATAGCAGAAGGACGATCCTTCCGGGGAGAGCGCAACTATCCCGATATGACTTGGCAAGAGCGATCACTCCTCGTCATGGTTCCGCGACCAGTCTAGCAGAGGGGACGGCGGGCCCGCGTCTCGCGGTACGGGTACGATCAGGCGATGCCAGACGACCCGTTCAAGATCCTGGAGTTGGAGCCCCGGTTTGACCTATCTGCCGCCGAGATAGAGCGGGCGTGGCTCGCAAAGATGGCATTGGCCCACCCGGATGTAGTAGATAAGAGAGGCGCGGAAGGGGGCGATCTTGCATCCCGCCTGAACCGCGCGAAAGGCGAGTTGGAAGACGCCGAAAGCAGAGCGAATCTGGTGCTCACCCATCTCGGCGGCCCCAGCGCGGAAGATGATACATCGCTCCCGGATGGGTTCCTTATGGACATCTTCGGTGTCCGTGAGCAGATGGAGCAACGCCTGTCGGAGGATGGTGATTCGGCGCGCCGTGAGCTCCGCGAGTGGGCGAGTGAACAGCGAGCGACACATATTGCAAAGGTGAGCACACTCTTCACACAAGCGCACGCGGCAGGAGTCCGCGACGAGATCAGACAGGAACTGAACGTCTGGCGGTATACCGAGCGGATGATCGAGCAACTCGACCCGGGGTACGACCCGAACGTGTCGGATTTCCGCTAAATCGCATCCAGCCCGATATCGACCGAGACGGCGCTGTGCGTCAGCGCGCCGACCGAGATCCGATCCACACCCGAAGCCGCGATGCGTCCGATGGTCTCAAGTGACACCCCGCCGCTCGCCTCCAGCAGCACGCCCGGTGCTGAATTGTTGCGCATCTCCACCGCTTCCACCAGCACCTCCGCCGGCATGTTGTCCAGCAGCACGATATCCACGACACCCGCTTCCAATGTAAGCAGGCGATCGAGCTGATCGAGGGTATCCACCTCGACCTCAACAAACCGCAGCGATCGATCCGCCCGTGCGCGAACCGCGGCATCTCGCACTCGTTTCGCCAACTCATCGGGCGCACACGACGCCAGATGATTGTCCTTCAGCAGGACCGCGTCGTGCAGCCCCATGCGGTGCATGTACCCGCCGCCACACCGGACGGCATATTTCTCAAACACGCGGAGCCCGGGGGTGGTCTTGCGAGTATCGAGCACCTTGACCGGCGCAGCACGATCGGCGTACCGGTGTGTGAGTGTGGCGATACCCGACAGGCGGGAGATCAGGTTCAGCATCGGGCGTTCCATCCGCAGGAGCTGCGACGCGGGCCCGGTGAGCGTAGCCAAAGGTGCGCCCGCATCCAGCGTGTCCGAGTCCGATGCATCAATCGACACATCAACATCGGGCGCAAAGACCGCGATCAGATCGGGGAGCGTCACCAGTCCGGCGATTGTCGCTGGTTCGCGCAGCATCACCCGGGCGGACATCATCCCGTCCGCTTCCCCCCAGCAGCGTGAGGTGATGTCCCCCGAAACGCCCGCACCAACAAGATCCTCGTCGTGCGCAAGACGGAGCAGGCGTTCCACGAGCCCGGTTGCTCCAAGCTCGCGGTACAGCTCGTCGAGGGAGAGGGAGTTGAGATCGATCAGCGCGTTCATGCCGCCAAGCGTAGCGAACGTGGCACTTTCGATGCGGGCAGGCAGACCCAGGCCCGCCCGTAGAGCGGTGGGATCCGTGGCCCCCGATCGATCTCGACGACTTCCTCGATCGAGATCAGCACGGCATACCGCGCCTCAATTCTAGATTGCCAGAACTCGTTCGGTGCGCAGATCCGGTTGTTGTGCGCCTTGCGCAGGCGGTCGATCGCGGTGGGAGTGAGCGATTCGTGCTGCTCGACGCGTTCCACGCTCGCCATCGCACGGTACGCCCCACCGGATTGCTTAAAAAAAATCCGCTGCCCCGGCTCGACGCGCCCGAATGGCGCAGAACGCGTGCGCAGTAAACGCGACTCGATAGTCTTTGTTCCATCGAGGATCATGTCGATATACGGGTGCTGCAGAACGGCGACGTGGATCATGACTGACGGATACGCTGGATAGAGCCTGTGGTGCTGCGACCTTCGAGCACCGGGATCAATTCGACCCGCCCGCCGTATGACTCGACAAACGCTCCGCCAATGACTTCACTTTTTTCGTAGTCCCCCCCCTTGGCGAGGATGTCCGGTTTGATCGATTCGAGCAGGCGTTCGGGGGTGTCCTCCTCGAAGACCACGACCAGATCCACCGATTCAAGTTCGGACAGCACCTCCACCCGATCGCTCTCGCCGTGTACGGGCCGGTCCTCACCCTTGAGACGCCGGATAGAGTCGTCCGCGTTGATCGCGACGATCAGCACATCCCCCAACCGGGCGGCCTCGCGCAGGAGCTTGATGTGCCCGGCGTGCAGGATGTCGAAGCACCCGTTGGTGAAGACAATTTTCTTGCCCTCGCGCCGCGAGGCTTGCACCTCAACGAGGCACTCTGAGAGCGTCCGCCCCTTGCCGCCCAGAGCCCTGTCCTCGACGAGCGCCGCCTGATGGATGCGTTCGATCGGGATGGGTCGCACGCCGAACACCTCGACCTCCAGCCCCGCGGCGGTATTTGCCAGTCGCACCGCGTCGGGCCACCCGCACCCGTTTGCGCGGGCACCGAGCAGCGCGGCGAGCACCATATCGCCCGCGCCGGTGACGTCGTACACATGACGCGCACGCGTGGGCAGGTGCACAGGGTTCTTCCCGGCTTCCAGAAGCAGCGCCCCTTCACGATCGAGCGTGAGTACCACCGCCCCGATCTCGCACGTGTCCTGCAACTGTTTGGCGAGCGCCGAGTTCCGAGCCATATCCTGAGAGTGGGCGAGGCGCATCCCGGTCGCACGCTCGGCTTCCGAACGGTTTGGCGTGATGACATCGGCGCGGGCGTACCGCGAGTAGTCATCGATCGATGCCGGGTCCACAACCACCGCCACCCCCGCCTCCCGCGCCATCTCGATGATCGCTCGGCAGATTTTTGTTGAGCAGACACCCTTGTTGTAGTCCTCGATCGCCAGCACGTCCGCGGTTGGCAGCAGCGCTCGCACATGAGCGAGCAGCTGATCGTTCACACCTTGCGAGAGCGGGGCCGTGGATTCATGGTCCAGGCGGAACATCTTCTGAGGATGGCGGTGCTGCGCGAGCCCGATGAGATTCTGTTTGACGGTTGTAGGGCGCGACGGATCGGCTACCACACCCGAGATATTCACCCCCGCCTGCGCGAGTGCCGCGATCAGCGTCTGTCCGTGCCCATCGCCGCCCACGACCCCAACCACCGAGACCGAAGCATGCATCGCGACAAGGTTCAGGCAGACGTTCGCCGCACCGCCCGGCATCTGCTCCGTCCGGTTCACCGTGAGGACGGGCACCGGCGCGTCCGCGGTCATACGCTCCGCGTCGCCGTACACGAGCTGGTCGAGCATGAGATCGCCCACCACGATCGCGTGGAATGGACGCCAGTTGGAGAGTGTGTCGAGGAGTGTGCTCACAGCGTACTAGGGTATCACGCGCCCCCGGTGCGGGCTCGCTCGCCAGCTTGAACCGCGAGGGCCACCAGATCCGATTCGCCGTGCGTAAACCCGATCGATAAGCGGGGGACGATCACATCGAACCGCCTATTCGAGCGGGGCAGGTGCCGCGTCAGCTTCACCCAGTCCTTCGCGGTGGTGAGCAGAGCAGCCGGTTCACCACCCTGATCGCAGGCGTAGCTCAGGCGGTCGGCATCAATCGCGGACCAGTCGTGGTGGTCGCGCATGACGACCGTGCTCCGGATCAGTGCGCCGTGGGCTTGGGCGTTCGCCACGAACGCGCCCGGGTTGCCGATGCCGCACGCGAGCACAACCGGGCGACCATCGAGCGATTCTGGGGGTGCCTGCTCACCATCGATCTCCAGAGTGTCCCACCGGTGCTCCGCTCGCGCGATCACGAACGAAGGATTGATTCCGAGCGCGAATCGCTCCAGCTTCGTAACGGTTTGCTCATCCGCACTCTCGCACCGTGTGATGATGACAGCATGCGCACGCCCGAGAGACGCAGCGGATTCGCGTAGATACCCCAGCGGCAGCAGGCGGTCATCAAATACCGGGCGGGTCGCGTCGAGCAGCACGATGTCCAGATCCCGACCGAGACGCCGGTGTTGAAAGCCGTCGTCCAGCAGGATCAGATCGCACCCACGATCGATCAAACGGCGCGCGGCAGCCGTCCGCACCGGATCGGCTTCGATCGCAAGCTCGGGCAGACGCTCGTGCATCTCTGCCTGTTCATCACCCGCCCGACCCGGTTTCGCCTTGTACCCGCGCGTTGCAACGCCCGGCGTGTATCCCTTCTCGATCATCCGCAACGCGAGCCACAACACCGCCGGCGATTTGCCCGTGCCACCTGCGGAAAGATTGCCGACGGAGATCACCGGCGCACCAACCGAAGAAATATCGCACCCGGCGTCGAACCTCCGATTCCGCGCGCGAACGCCAAGACCGTACACGGGTGCCGCGATCGCCCCGAGAATCCTCGGCACCGGCGGGCGCGCCATGCAGGGAAGAGTGGGGGGGTCACGCCTCATGGTGGGTGGCATCGTTCATCTGCCCTTCAGCCCGCCTGGCGTGGGCCGCCGCAATCGCTCCCTGGAGCGAGCGGCGCAGCTCCGCCCGAGAGCGCTTGGTGACCCGCGCGGTGTAGACGACATCCAGCACAGCAAGCCCGATGATCATCGCGATCAGCGCCATCGCCAGCAGCCATACGAGCACCCAAACCGTCGGGTGCGTGTCCGGATCGATCACCGAGAACCCTACCGCGAGCAGCGGGATCGCGAGCAGCGAGACATACCCAGACGAGATCCGGATCCGTCGGCGCGCACTCTGGGGCAGCACTTCCCGGCACAACGAGATGTGCAGCCCGACAAGCACCATCAGCACCGCCGCGAGCGGCAGCGCGTACGCCTTGGGAACAAGAGTGAGCAAGAACAATTCCATCGGTTGGTCAGTCGCCTTCGCGGTCGAGCAGGGCACGCAGCATCGGGGTAAGTCTTCGCATGGGCAACCCCATTACACAGGTCGGATCGCCCTTGTATTGGATCGGCCATCCGTCACCAATACGCTCGGAAAGATTGTACGCCCCCGCCTTGCCCCGCCACGCGCCGCTCTCCAGATACCCCTCGATCTGCTCGCTGGAAATCTGCCCAACCGTGACGGTTGCGGCGTCCACGAAAATCCTGCGCGTATCCCCATCGAGCAGCGCCACACCCGTCACCACCTCGTGGGAGCCGTCCGCGAGGCGAGCGATGATCCGCCGCGCGTCGTCTTTATCCCGCGGCTGCCCGATGATGTCATCGCCTTTGACGACCACGGTATCCGAGCCCAGCACGAGCACACGACCAGCCGACCCCATCCCCCCGGTGCGAACGAGGGCGCTCGCCTTCAGGTACGCCAGCGCCGCCACCCAGTGGTGAGGGGGGGACGAGCCGGGTGAGAGATGCGAGTCGTCAAGCGGCGCGGGCAGCGCATCGAACACGAAACCCGCTTCCTCCAGGAGCTGTCGCCGGCGCGGTGAACGGCTCGCGAGCACGAGTCTGCGTGTCGATCGCATCATGGGTGTACGAGCCGATCCATGCACGCCCCGAGCACCTCGTCCACAGTGATCGAGTCCATCAGTTTCACGCCGACCGTTTCGTCCTTGTGCTGATTCTGCGAACCGGGCGGCGCGTGCTGGATCACATCCGTGTCGCGTCGGTAGGGGCCGACCAGTTCGGTACGCGTCGGCCCGAACAGCGCGACCGCCGGGCGATCGAACCCGACCGCCATGTGCAGCGCCGCCGAGTCGTTCGCGACGAGCAGCGCACAATGCTCGATGGTGTGCATGAGCTGCGCGATGGATGTCTTCCCGACAGCATCGATCACTCGATCGTTTGTTCGCGCGATGTCAAGCACCGCCCGGCACTGTTCGCGTTCTAAGCCGCCACCTACAATCACAAACCGATACTCCGGTTGATTCTTGAGCAGAGCGGTGATCAGTGCTGCGTACCGCTCGTCCGCCCAGCGCTTGCCGGGCCACCGGGATGTCGGCGCAACGACGATATACGCTCCGTTACCGAAAACTCCCGCGACCGGCTCGGTGTCGTCCGGCGAGTACAGACGCATATCCCGCTCGACCGGCACGCCCAGCGCACCCACGAGCGCGAGCATCCGATCGACCGTGTGCGTGCTCCGGGGTGCATGAACACGTTGGTTCACACCCAACCACGCAAACTCGCCCGCGTCGGCGTACCCCACTCGGTAGCGAGCACGCGTCCACCATGCAAAGAATCCAGAGCGACCGAGCCCCTGACAATCAAGAACGAGGTCGTACCCGCCGTCCCTCAAATCCCCGAGAAACGCGCGGAGAGTGCGCCTCGCGTCGCGTGTGAGCCACTTCGAGACCGCGACATCCCTCCTTGGAAACGGGATCACCCGGTGGAGCGCGGGATGTGCGCGAACCGCATCGACGAACGTGTCCTGCACGAGCCAGTCGATCCGAGCATCCGGGTACGCCGCGTGCAGGCTCGCCAGAATCGGGACCGTTCGACAGACATCCCCCAACGCGCTCGGGCGGATGAGCAGGATGTTGTACGGGGCACCCGCGGGCGTCCCTGAAAGCGTCTGGGGCATAGTCCCAACATACCATCGTGAGGCGGCGGTGCCGTAGATACGCGGGGCGGTGAATACGGGGTAGAATAACCACGAGCGTCCGCGTTCCAGCGGACACCTACGGAGGCGATGACCATGTGGCACAGGCGGCAGATCTCGGTTTTTTCATCCAGCAGAATGTTCTCAATCCCACGCTCCTTCGCGTGCACCCTCGCTGTCGCAGGCGCAACGCTTGTCGCGTCGCAGGGCGTGCTTGCCCAGCAGCAACAGGACGACGAGCAAGCGCCGGATCCCCAAACACTCTTCGTCTTTGACTACGCGGGCGGCACCGCACTCTTCGAATCCCCGAAGGACGATGGACTCAAACGCGCGCTGGGCATGATCCCCGCGCGGTTCTACGAGCTCCGCGACTCGGAGCCCGATCTGCAGGAAATCCCGAAACCCATCGTGGACATGATCTTCAAGCTCTCGACCTACCCGATGCGGATGGCCGCCACCGACCGGGGCATCGACCCGAACACCGGTATGCCGGGTATCGGCGTCGTCGCCAGCTGGAAGATGACCGGAGCCGATCCCGCGAAGGACGCACGCGCATTCCACGGGAGCGTCACAGGCTTGATGCTCCAGGCGGGCGGCGGCATGCAGATTAACCCCAGCCAGATCCACGACGGGTTCTCCGAACTCGCGCTGCCATTCGGAGCGCTCTCGTTCGGGCCGCGTGAGGCGAACGATGGCTGGCGCTACGAGATACTCTTCGGGCTGATGCCGGACTCCGACGAGCCCTTCGATGTGCTCCCCGCCGCCCCGCGCGGCTCACGGGCGGTGTTCCGTGGCTCGCTCGATCTCGCGGCCTGGACACCGATCGTTCAGATGTTTGGCGGGATGGCGATGATGATGATCCCCAACGGCACCGAGATCATGAAAGACCTCCACGAGCGCGGGATCACCGGACCCGACGCGATGGCTTTCGAGGTGATGAGCGGGTACCGGGGCAATCAGGGATTCGAGCGCTTTGTTGCACGGCGAATGAAACACTTCGCCCCATCCATGGGCATCCCGCTCGAACCGCTCGATCCCGATGTCTACTCGGTCGTGCCAAGCGACGCGACGATGGCGCAGATCAAACGCGCGGATCTCGGCTTTATCTGGCAGCAGCTTAAGAAACAGATCGAGATGGGTGCCCCCGGACAACTCGATACAGTCCGTGAAGAGTTCACCAAGCACACCGGACTGGATATCGAGGCGGATCTCATCGAGCCCCTTGGCTCCACACACGCCTTCTACCTCTCGGACTCGACCGGCGGCGGCTCGTTCCTCTCCGCGGTGATGGTGATGTGGCTCGACGACGCGCCCCGCATGCGGGCCTCGCTCGCCAAACTGACCAACAAGTTCAATGAAGCGATTAAATCTGAGATCGATGGCCCCTTTGCCATACGGTTTGCCTCGTTCGATCAGGGCGGCGTCCACTTCATCCAACTGCGGACCCCCGGGCTGCCGATCCCGCTGGAACCAACCTTCGCCATCGCCGGCGACAAGTTCATCGCCGCTGCGACCCCGCAGGCCTGTCTCGCCGCGGCCGCTCAGGCGCAGGGCCGTTTGCAAGGCGATCTCCGCACAAACAGCGCATTCAAAGCAGCAAATGTATCCCTCGACACCACTCATTCGTTCATGTTTGTGGATTCCAAGCGAACACTCCGTACCGCCTACCCGTACGCAACCCTGCTCGGTTCCGCGCTATCCAACGCTGTGCGCTCGCACACAAACGATGCCCGCGAACCGGGACTTGTTGTCCCGCCGTACGCGATCCTCGCGATGGACGCCAAACCGATGGTGACAGTGGGACACTGGGAAGGCGAGGACTATGTTCTGGAGATCACCGGTGATTCGTCGATGCTGGTCAACGCGTGCGGCATTCTCGGCGTCGGCGATCTCGCGCCGTTGCTCACCGGCGGGCTCCTCGGCGGAGGCATCACCGCGGGCATCATGGAACAGACGCGGGGCAACCGCCACCAACCCGCCTGGACACCATCAGAAGATTCCAACTCTGAGTCTCACGATCGCGGCTCCTCTGAGTACTAAACCGCTTCTCATCGTCGCATTGCTCGCGTGCGCCATGATTGGGCGCATCGCACCGGCCGCGCAAGTCCCGCCCGATACGCTCGCGTGGTGGCGGTTCGATCCCTCCCGCTTCGCGTCCGTCCAGAATCATCAGCAAGGGCGAGAACTCTTCATCGCTGCACTCCGATCGGCAGCGTCGGGCGGGCTCGGCGGCGAGACCGCGGGGCGCGTGATCGAGGGGCTGCTCGCCGCATCCGAGATCGGCGCTGCCGAGCACATCATCGCGCTGCTGGAAATGCGCGCCCACCGCCCCGCGTCCGGTTCCGGCGCCGAATTCGACGCCCTGCAGATGGTGCTGCACATCGAAACCGACAGGGGGCACGACCGCCTGCTCCGCACGATCAAGACGATCCTTGTGGACTCGCCGGATGCGCGGGGTGATGACGAAGACGGCCCACCCAGCCAACGCACTCTCGAACTGCCGGGCGATCGTCACGCCGTTGCATTCACACGCAAGAATTGGGGGCCGGCGCGCACCATCTCGTGGTGCTCGACAGATACCGCATTCATCGTCGGGCTGGGCGAAGGTGCGCTCCAGCGATGGTTCCAACCGAGCGCGCAACCCGACGCCGAGTGGACCCCGCACACGCGCGCTGTCGATCTTGCTCGTCCCGCGGGGCCGACCTTCCTCGAAGCCTACATGAATATCCGAGCGATGCGAGATCGCTTCCCCGCCGCGTTCACCTCCGGCAGAACGCCCCGCCTCAGAACCGCGCTCGGATTGGACCACGCCGATTCATGCATGGTCCATGGCAGATTCGTGGAAAACACTTCCGTGCCGGGCGCCCCGCCGCTCATCGCGCTGGACCTCACCGTCTCCCGAGCGGATGATCTCGAACACCGCATGCTCTCCGAACACGCATGGCCATCCGATCAAACGTGTATCACGCCCCCGCCCGGTTCGTTCACGGCTGTCATCAACGCCGACTGGGCTCGCCTCTACTCGCTCGCGCTCGCCTTGTACGAGTCAACGATCCAGGATCCAGACCTCCCCGAGTTCGTCGACGCCAGGGAACGTTGGGAACGTGACAACGCCCAAGCCTTGGATACGCTCTTCGCCTCACTCTCGAGGTGGATCGTGCTGAGTGATATCCCACCGCCCATCGTGCCCGTGCCCGGGCTCTGCACGGTGTTCATCGAATCGCGCGACGGGGTCACTCACCAGCAGATTGCCACGCGCCTCGAACGCACACTCAGCGCGTTCGACGGCGTGATCACCTCCGGGAATAACTCTGAGTATTGGCTGCGATTAGACGACCGCGGGCTGATCCGCCTGCCCGCGTGGGGCATCGCTCGCCGAGAGAACCACGCCGCAATCATCGGCTCATGGGCCACCGCCGCCGTCCGAGCGGCCGCAAAGTGGTACGAGCAATCGCCTACACCGGATACCGACAACTCGTCCGATCCGTCTCCCACACCGTGATGGAAACCAACTCCGCCGCGCCGCACGCACCGCGGATCTCCGGCTCAAGCAACCCGTAGAAGACGCGGGCGATGTGCTCGACCGACGGATTCACCCCGTCATCATCCCCGAACTCACGGGTATCCAGGTTGAGATTCATGTGGTCGAACGGCTCGATGATCACGCGCTCCACGATCGACTCGATCTCGGTGTTCCCGAGTGTGCGCGCAGTCCCATCCGCCACCACGCCCACCTCGGTATCCACACGGTAGTTGTGCCCGTGAGAATTCACATTGTTGCACCTGCCGAACATCGAAGCGTTTTCCGCATCGCTCATCGCGGAAACATGCAAGCGATGCGCCGCGCAGAAGTCGAACGACTGCCGCACCAATATCCTGCTCGTTGAGTCTGTTGCCATCTCGATCTCATAGTAGGGGGTAAGCCGCCATGTCACCGAGGCGAGCTCCCGAGGGTACACCTCGTGCATCACCCCATATAGCTCCGCCAAAACACCCGTCGCCTCGCGCGTCGGATCATCGGAGCACGCCGCCGCAATACGCGGGATCACCCGCCCGCGGACATGGTGATCGATGTCCTTGATGTTCACCAGATACCCGCTCTGCGGATCCGCCTCGCCTCGAAGGCACACATCGATCTCGTAATACCTCCCCAGCCCGCGCATCGGTGGGTGCGATCCGTACCCGTTGACCGCCCGAGTCGATCCCGGAATATCAGGCGGCTCACCCGGGTTGATACAGAAACGGACTGTGCGACGCAGCTCGTGCATAGCCCTAGACTGTACGTGCCCGGTGCGGATCGGGCCAAGGAAGCATCCCCCGGAGATTCACCATGTCGAACTGTAAACCGTGCATCTCGATGTATTTCATTATCCCGATCGGGATCATTGTGATGGCCTCGGGGATCATCCAGAGCGCGGCAGTAGAACAGACACCATCCCAAAGCGAACCGGGAACCGAGAACTCCTCAAGCAGCTACGTCCTCGATTTCGAGATGGAACGGATCAACTCCCTGCCCGAGTCGTTGGAGACATACAAGGGCGATGTCATCCTGATCGTCAACGTCGCAAGCAAGTGCGGGCTCACCCCGCAGTACGAGGGGCTCGAAGCGCTCTACCGCGAGAAGAAAGACGACGGCTTCGTCATCCTCGCATTCCCAGCAAACAATTTCGGCGGACAAGAGCCCGCCACAAACGAGCAGATCGCCGAGTTCTGCGCCGGGCACTACGACGTCACCTTCCCCATGTTCTCCAAGATCTCCGTGATCGGCGAAGACACCCACCCGCTCTACACACGACTCGACGCGCAGCCCGACCCGATCGGCGAGCCACCCAACTGGAATTTCACGAAGTACCTCGTCGATCGCACAGGCAATGCAATCGCGCGGTTCGGACCAAGAACCACACCCGAAGACGAATCCCTCCGCTCAGCGATCGACGCCGCACTCGCGCAAACGACCGAATAGCCGCCGCGTCCAGATAACCGCACCACCCCGAATAGCAGTAGGGGGGGGACGGTGGGGGGAAGGTGGGGGTGTGCATTCCGGATGACCCGAATCAGGTTCCACACACGATCCGTCGATACAGGGGATAGCGTCCACTCGCGACGCGTGGTATCTCGTCTAGCAGGGATCGCGCTTGAACAACAAAGCAAGAACCATCTTCGCCTCCGCAGCACCCGTCGTCATCCTCGGCGTGCTGTTGTACGCAACAAACGCCCAGCCGCGTTCGCAACACACTCCAGATGATCAATACCTCCCGGGCGACGAGATCAAACTCATCGAGCACGACCCGCACGACACCGAAAGCAGACGCCGCGGCATTCTCATCCCCAAGCGGGTGAAGGAAATCCTCAGCTATCAAAGGACCGCGCTTGCGTAGTCGCGCCACCGTTCGCCCACCCCGTTCATTTCCAGATCGTGCAGCGAATACCCGAACTCGCGCACCGCAGGCTCGAGCGCTGCCATGCTGCGCCGGATCGACCACCGCGATAGCAACCCCTTTGCGCGCCGCTCCCAATCACCGAAATACTTCTCGTTGATCCCCGTGCGCACGTCCAACCCTGCGCGGTGGGGGGGGATCCCGAGTTGCCCATCAATAAGGCGCATCGCACCGTCCGCATCCGCGATAAATGACTCGTACGACAGCACCACAAGCCGATCCACCCGCGAAGCATCGTCGCGCAGGATCTGATGACACCGCACCCAGTGTTCGAGCAACCGCGTGAGCGACGTCCCCCGCGTCCACTTGATCGTCGCCAGGCACGCCGCGATCGGATGGCGCACCTGCACCACCTGCAGCGCACCTGGAAACAGCGCCCGGATAAACCGCGTTTTGAGAATGTTCGGCGGCGACTTCTCGATCAGCACACTCTTGCCCGTATCCCAGTGTGCGCCCCACGACTCAAGCATGCTTACCCGGCTCGCATCACTCACAAGCGGTGAGTCTTCGGTGAGATGGCTCTCCGGGTGCATCCCGAACCGACCCGGCCCGCCGAACTCGCGGGCAGCGGGGTACACGCTCTGGAGAAACTGCCCCTCGTCCTCGATGACGCCCGTGTTCTCAAACCCGCTCGCGTCGGGGTGCCGCGCAAGACACCGCGCGAGCAGAGTCGTCCCCGAGCGATGGAGCCCGCCTACGAAAACCAGCTTGGAATCGGGAGAGACTGTCACCGTACTTCTGCCGAACCTCATGCCCGCAATGCACCGGGAGCGCAAGGCAAACGCCCCTCGCGAGCACGGGGGGCGTTCATCCGGGGAAAGCGGACAGGGCGGGATTCGAACCCGCGGTACCCCTTTTGAGGATACGACGCTTTAGCAAAGCGTTGCCTTCAGCCGCTCGGCCACCTGTCCGGTGCAGCGGGGCATAATCGTAGGGCTCGAACCACCCGTCAACAACCCTCCCGTCAATCCACCCCAGACATCCTCCTGAGCAGCCTCCCCAGATACCCCGCAAACCCTGTATTTAACATAATAGATCTTATCGGCGGTTTTCAGGGGCAGCTCTCAGGGGAGCTCCAAACCTCGATCCGAGTCAAAGCACCTTGTCCGACAGGCCCAGCGTTGAGACATGCACCGCAAGCTGATGCGCGAGAACATATGTATATGAACGTGTCATCAACAGGCAGATGCGCCGATTGCGGCTTCTTAGGATTTCAATGGAAGGGCAAAGGCAAAGACCCCCGTCATTATGAAATCTTTGAAGTTCCGCATGACTTGCGATCTCTCCCACCTGACGAACTTGACCCAGTCTGTGTCAGAGGGCTTGCCCGACTGACTCTTGAAGGCACTGTTTACAGCGGAGATACCGACGATCCCGACAACGCCGTATTTGCATATGACGAACGAATGCTCGAAGAAGGCAGAGAATTCAAGTACTCCGGATTCGATGGTGCAGTCACCAGAGCAATACTCAGATTTCAGCGTCAGTGTCCTGGGTGGATGCGATACCAACCCGGGCTAAGTCCTGCGCAACACGTAACCGAATTCCGCATCGATACTATGCACACGGACTCAATGCGAGTTGCAGAGGAAAACGCAGCACTCGCCCGCTCCGGGCACGAACTCGCGAAAGAAATGCGATTCCTCACATGGGTCATCGTGGCACTCACACTCATCACTGTGCTGATCGCAATCATCACAAACTCACCATCGCCCCAACCCATCTCGTCCCCTCCCACCTCCTCCCCGTGAATCCCTCCCCGCCCCACCCATCCCCCTAATATCTCGAATTAAATACATCTGTTCCAGAATGCCGCCCTATTTCGGGCGGTTTGTCTTCTAAAACCGGATTTATCTCTCTATGATCCACCTCGAGCATCAATATCCGGTTGAGAAACCCGCCCGGAATGCTCGATAACGGGTGAGCGCGTCGCGTCTGTTCCAGGATTCTTCGCGGCCATCTCTCGGTTTCGTGCAGCCCCGGTTCTCGTCCGGGAGCTGGTTGTACTCGTGAAGAATTTTCGACAGGGACAAAGCAATGTCAACGAACAAACTGCGTATCCACGTCGCGCTCGCCGCGGCTCTGGGTTGTGTATTCACTCTCGCGCCGATCGCCGCCGGTGATGCCACCGCGCCGGTGATCCCGAACGTCACCAACGGCAAGCTCAAGAAGCTCCGCAACACCCTGGTGATCCCCACCGACGCCTATTTCCCGGCCGACAGCGCCGCGAAGATCGCGCTCGGTAAAGCGCTGATGTTCGACCCGATCCTCTCGGGCAACCAGAACATCTCCTGCGCCACCTGCCACCACCCCTTCGCCGGTACAGGCGACGGGCTCTCGCTGCCGGTCGGCGAAGGCGGCTCCGGCACGGGCGTCGCCCGCTTCCTCCCCGCCGCGCCCGATACGGACGCCCCGGTCGAGCGCGTGCCGCGCAACGCCCCCCATGTCTGGAACGCCGGTGCCGATGAGTTCACGATCATGTTCCACGACGGACGCGTCTGCGTAGACGCCACAGAACCCAGCGGGTTCCTCACGCCCGCCGGCGCGAACCTCCCCACCGGGCTCGACAGCGCGCTCGCCGCACAGGCGATGTTCCCCGTCACTTCCGGGACCGAAATGGCCGGTCAGAACGGCGAGAATGCGATCGGGACCGCCGCCGCAGCGGGCAACCTCGCTGGCGCAGGAGGTGTCTGGGATCTGCTTGCCACCCGCCTCCAGGGCATCCCCGAGTACGTCACCATGTTCCAGGCCGCGTACAACGACGTCACCGTCGCCGGTGATATCACCTACGTGCACGCCGCGAACGCCATCGCCGCATTCGAGGCCGACCAGTGGCGCTCCACCGACTCGGACTTCGACCGCTGGCTCGCCGGCGACAAGGACGCCATGAGCATGTCCGCCAAGCGCGGCATGAAGCTTTTCTACGGCAAAGCCAACTGCTCCGATTGTCACGCCGGTACATTCCAGACCGACCACCAGTTCCACTGCATCTCCATGCCGCAGATCGGTGCGGGCAAGGGCAACAACGCCCCCGGCTTCGCCGACGGGCACGACGACTTCGGCCGCTTCCGCGAGAGCGGGAGCGCCGCGGACATGTACGCCTTCCGCACACCCTCGCTCCGCAACACGGCCATCAACGGCCCGTGGGGACACGCCGGCGCGTACAACTCGCTCGAAGCGGTTGTCCGTCACCACCTCGACCCGGTCGCATCGCTCAACGCCTACGACCAGTCGCAAGCTGTTCTTCCGAGCCGCACGGATCTCGACGCGCTGGACATGGTCGTCATGGACACCCCGGCGCGAGTCGCCGAGATCGCAGCAGCGAACGAACTCGCCCCGCTCGATGCCACCGACCGCCAGGTCGATGACATGATCGCGTTCATGTACGCCCTCACCGGGCGTGCCGCGATGGACGACCGCAGCGCCATCCCGACAAGCCTGCCCTCCGGGATCAACGTCGCCGACTAATGCCTCGCGACATTCCGAACCGCATCACATGGACGGGCCCGATCGGGTCCGCCTTTTTCGTGCGCGATGCCCCCTACTTGGCTTGCTTATCCATCCCCGCCACAAGCTCCGCGAGCTTCACCACATCCCGCTTCTCCAGAATCAGCGCGAACTTCGCGGGGTGTACCTTCGACTTGGCGAGCGCCGCCTCCGCCCGCTTCCAGTGCTTGTCCGCCGCCTTCCCCTCCGCGAGGTACAGCTCCGACACGATCTCCGACAGGCGGTTGATGAGGATCGTGTCGTGGTGCTCGTAGTACCGGTTCACGATCCCCTTCTGGTACGAACTCAGATGCTGCCCCTTCGCCATCGCGTGTCTCCTCCGTGATCTTGGTAAGCGAGATAGGATACCCCCCCACCATACCTCCTACCCGTATGCACACCGAATCAAGGCAAGGATCAGGTTCATGTTCGAGCGGCTCTCCGACGGATTCTCAAGCGCACTCAAGAAACTCTCGGGCAGAGGCTCCATTTCCGAGTCCAACGTCCGCGAGGCGATGGAAGATGTGCGCACCGCGCTGCTCGAGGCAGACGTCGAGTACGCCACCGTCAACGAGTTCTGCGAAACAATCGTCGAGCGGGCACTCGGGCAGGATGTCACCAAGAGCATCAAGCCAGGTCAGGAAATGATCGGCATCGTCCACCAGGCGCTGATCGATCTCATGCAGCAGGGCGCCGAGGACCACCCGGGTGTCCCGAAAATCACACCGGCCCCCACCATCGTCATGATGTGCGGGCTCCAGGGCACCGGAAAAACCACCACCTGCGGCAAGCTCGCCGCCTACCTCAAAAAGCGCGGGCGCTCTGTCATGATCGTCGCCGCCGACCTCCAGCGACCCGCAGCAGTAGACCAGCTCAAGACCGTCGCCGAGCAGGTCAACGCCGACATGCCGGGCGGCTCACAGGTCCACTTCTACGGCGAGCCCGACAAGTGCGCCGAGTACGGCAAGGCCGTTGGCATCGCGGTCAAGGTCTGCCAGAACGCGCTCAAGGCGGCGCGCGAGAAAGGCGTGGACACCCTCATCATCGACACCGCCGGACGCCTGCACATCAACAACGAGCTCATGAAGGAGCTCTCGAGTATCAAGAAAACGATCCGTCCGCACCAGACATTGCTCGTCGTGGACGCCATGACCGGGCAGGACGCGGTCAACTCCGCCAGAACATTCCACCAGCAGCTCGCGGTGGACGGCGTGATCCTGAGCAAGTTCGACTCCGATACCCGAGGCGGCGCAGCGCTGACAGTCAAGAAAGTCACCGGCGCACCGATCCTCTTCGTCGGCACAGGCGAAAAACTCGATGCGATGGAAGAGTTTCACGCCGAGCGCGTCGCCGGGCGCATCCTCGGCATGGGCGACGTCGTCTCCCTCGTCGAAAAAGCGCAGGACGAAGTCTCCGAAGAAGAAGCCGAACGCATGGCCGAGAAGATGGCCAAGGGCGAACTCACGCTCGAGGACTTCCTCTCCCAGATGAAATCACTCCGACGCATGGGCCCCATGAAACAACTCATGGGCATGATCCCCGGTGTGGGCTCGGCGCTGAAAGATGTAGACATCGACGACAAGCAACTCGACCGCATCGAGGGCATGGTCAAATCCATGACCGCCGAGGAACGCAAAGACGTCAAGGTGATGAACCAATCTCGCCGCCGTCGCGTCGCACGGGGCGCCGGCGTCAACGTCAACGAGGTCTCCAAGCTCACCAAACAATTCGACATGATGTCCAAGATGACCCGCCAGATGTCCGGCATGGGCATCAAGGGCAAGCTCGGCGCGATGCGCGACATGCAGGGCGCTGCGGGGGGGGGCATGGGCGCGATGGGCGGCACACAAGGCATGCCCGGGATGGCAACCCGGCGATCAACGAAGACCGCCAGCCCCAAACGCAAATTCAAGAAACGCAAATAACTCCGACCGAAGCTAGTCGTCCCCGATCGGCAGCGGATCCGCCGCACGCCCCTCGGCCCACGCCTTAAACCTCGGCCAATACAGTTCCTTGAGCAGGATCTTGATGCACGCCGCGACAGGGATCGCCAGCAGCAACCCGTAGATCCCCCCGAGCGTGCCACCCGCCATCGTTGCAAACAGAATCGTCGGCGTGTCCATCCCCGTGCTCTTGCCCTGGATAATCGGCGTCAGGATGTAATCGTCTACCGCCTGCCCGATGAAATACACCGCGACCGGCGCCCCAACGATCCACCAGATCTCACCGCGGAACCCACCCGGCCCGTCGAGCCACAGCATCCCGATCGAGATCGGCACTGCGATCAGCGCGAGGTATGGCACGATCGACAGGAACCCCACCGCGAACCCCAGCAGGATCGGTGTCGGCACCCCGATGAACCAATACAGGATCGAGAAGATCACCGACTGGATCAGCGCGATCGTCAGCCGCCCGCGAACAAACGCCGCGATCACCGCGTCCATCTTGCCCAGCAGATCCAGCGTGCGCTCGCGCGAAGCGTCCGGGATCAGCGACCGCCCGAACTCCACAACACTCGCCCACGCCGTCGCGATAAAGAAGAAAAAGAACAGCGTCAGGAACACCATGAACCCCACGACCCCGACCGAGGTCACCGCCGAGAGCACCGCACGCAGCGCACCCGCTCCCCCGCCGAATGTCCGCTGCGCAATCGATTGTGCGTTCTCGGGAACCCACGAGCGGATCAACCCGAGCGCCTCGTCTACAAGCTCGTAATTCGTCACCGAGAACGCAGCAAGCCGCTTCCACGACTCGTTGGGCATCTCGTCATATATCCCGCGCACCTCAGCCCCCTGCTGCGCAAGCTGCACCTCGAACGATTGGGCCACCGGCGCAGTAAGTTCACCCAATTCCCCGGGTGCAACATCGACCGCCCCCACCGCCTCACGCTCAAACCCATCTACGAACTGCACATAGTGCACCGTGTTCACCGTCAGGCGTTTGCCAAAGTCGTACCCGTTGGCGAGTCCAAACGTCGCCACCAGTGTCACCGGCACCGCGATCGTCACCACAACCCCCACGATGATCCCCCCCACCGCTCCCTCCCGGCTCACCCACTTGAGGCGCGACAACAACCCGATCACCGGCTGGAACAGATACGCAAGCCCCAACGCAAGCAACAAAGGCACCGTCACGATGCTCAGCACATACCCCAGATAGATCAATACCAGGATGAGCAACACAAGCAGCACGTCCCGCACCGGCTGGATCTGCCACAGGTGTCGGTTGTGCCAATCTTCTGTCGGTGACGAACGATCTGGTTGGATGGTGCTCATCTTCCCGCGCAGGCTACCACCGCCTAACACTCGCTGCATGTCCTGTGATCAATCCGGGAAGACGCCCAGCCTTCAGCAGAGCCCCATCGCGGTGCTGCCGAACGCCTCGTCAAAGTCAAACACGCTGGCGAAATCACCAAGCGAGTCGTCGTCGCTCTTGCGCAGGATCCCGGTCTCGACAAGCGCGAACACGATCCGACCGAAGTCGTCGGTCCGCCGCACGCCCCATGAATTGAGCACCGTCCTGGCGAGCTGCCCGTACTCCCGCACCGCGTGCTCACGCAGCCCAAGACACAACTCCTGACCAGAGACATGCCGCCCCTCGCTCGGTTCGAGAGCCTCGCGCTCCGCAGCCTCCTCCACGGTAAACCGCAGACCCTCCTGCACGAACGCGAACGCTTCAAGCGAGTAGGCACCAGCGTGGCTTCTCAACTTGCTCCAGATGATGTCTGTCGTCTGGACACTCAAGGCTTGCTCTCCAAGTCACCCCCGGGCCCGCATCGCGCCCGCCGAGGTTCGCCGTATCGTACCCGCCAGAATCCGCCAGGCAATAGTCCTGCCTGTCCGATCGGTTATCGGCTCACATGCCCGCTCCGGGCCACATAGAAACGCAGTTCTCGACACGCCCACTCCGCCGCGTACGCCACCCCAATCCGTGCAGAAACGCCGATCTCTCCCGCCGCGACACCTTTCCCCCGTTCTATAAAAACTCGCTCACTATCGCAAAGATCCACCAGATTCTCCCGGCGCGTGATCCCCATCGCCTGCGTCAGCTTCGCCGGCCCCGAGCACAGATCCGTTACCTTGAGCACCGATTTCCGCCGCGAGCTGCTCCGCCGACGCCGCATGAGCGCCATCCCCTCAACCGGCTCCAGCGCACGCACCAACACCGCCACAGGCACATCCACGGCACCGCATACCACGTTGAAGCAGTGGTGCATCCCGTAGGTGTGGAACACATACGCGATCCCCGCACTCCGAAACATCGCCTCTGTCCGCGCCGTCCGCCGCCCGCCAAACGAGTGCGCAGCCCTGTCCGCCTCCCCCAGGTACGCCTCGGTCTCCACGATGATCCCGCTGGTCCGCGTCCCCCCGCGCGTCACGCTCACAAGCCGGTGCCCCAGCAGCCCCCGCGCAAGCGACACCGGATCCGTCTCGAAACCCCGCCTCGTCCATCGCTCCCCCATCACGCGCCTCGCATCAACCCGATGCCGCCGCGACTAGCAAACACCCGGTCGATCGGATCAAGCGATGCATCCGTCCCGCGCACATCAACCGCCGCGATTCCCGCGAGTTTTCCCTCAGAAAATGTAAACAACTCCGTTGGTAATCCGAGCAGCCGTGCGGGCGTCGTCGTGATCATCCCCAAAAGCACCCGCGCATCCATGCCGTCGCGCTCATACAGCAACCGCGCATCGTCCAGCGGCGTAATCCGCTGCCCAACCCCGCTCAGATCGAGATTGATCACCGAATCTGTCCCCAGCGCGACTGGGATCCCCGCATCCAGCATCTCCCGGTACCGATGCCCCCCGAGTGATTCCTCATACCTGAAGTATTCATGCGCCCTTGGGCAGTACGTCACCCCCCTCGCACCAACCCCCTCCTCACCACACCACCCCACAAGCATCTCCATATCCCGATCCGTGCAGTCGTTCACATGCACCAGCATCGTCGGCGCAGATGACCCGCGCAGCCCAAGCAGAACATGCTCGATCGGCGTCCTGTCCCAACCAAATGACACGTTCTTCGGGTGGGCTGGTGGGTGGGGGGGGGCATAGGCCCCGATCATCGCCAGCACCTCGAGAAACGCCCCCGTCCCCTCCCGCACAAACTCCCGCTCCTCGATCGACTCTGCCACATGTGTCGCGATCGGAATCCCATTCCCGCGCCGCACGATCTCCCCGTACACAGACCCTGACACCGAATACGGCGCGTGCGGGCTCATCCCTTT
Source organism: Phycisphaerales bacterium (assembly GCA_029260435.1). Classification (GTDB taxonomy): domain Bacteria; phylum Planctomycetota; class Phycisphaerae; order Phycisphaerales; family UBA1924; genus OFTM74. The sequence goes on from JAJDDG010000142.1 coordinate 103,579, forward strand.
CACAAACCCACCACCCGCTTCCCCACCCTCGAACCCCGCCACAAACGCCTTCCCCTTCTGCTCATGCATCCCGATCCCAAACAACTCGATAAACCCCACACCCCCCAGTGGGGATTCCCGCAGCACCCGCAAAGGGGCCTCGCTCATCACCCCGCAGATATCCCCCACCGCGACCACACCCCCCGCAAGACTCATCTCGATCCCGAGCCGGGTGCTCTCCTGTATCTCCCGCGTGACGCTCCTTCGCACGCCCAGCACCCCCTTGATCCACGACGGAAAGCCCTGATCTGCCTCGTACGCCATATACCCCGCGTGAGACAGATCCAGATGGGAATGGGCATTCACAAGCGCCGGCACCACCACAAACCCCTCAAGCCGCCTCCGCACCGCCCCAGCCGCCCCTTCGTGCGCGAGCAACTCCGTTGCCGTCCCCCGAGCCAGCACCCACGCCCCGCCACCCTCCCGATGCTCGATCAGCACCGCCCCACCACGCACACCACCAGATTCTGCGTCCGCTAATCCGTCCGCCTCATAAATGACTCGCACTCCGCTCATGAGGGGTATCCGCCAACGCCGATCCACCCTGTGCCCGCACCATGTTCCGGGGCAATCATTAAAATCACCCCTCGACCGAGGATGGAAGGGCGGAACCTTTGTCCGCACGACGGTACAGTAGGGGTCTGATAATCCAGCACACGCATACTCTAGTGATAAGGGAAGCCACCATGATCAGGATCAACCGCAAGCATGCCCTGATGCTCCTCGCCGCCGCTCTCGCCACGCCCGCTGGCGTCGGCTGTGTCTCGCAGCAGGAGTACGACTCCGTCTCCGACACGAACATGACCTACCAGGCCCGTCTCGAAGAGAGACAGCAGGAACTCAACACGCTCCAGAACACCATCGACCGCAAAGCGGCGCACATCTCCGATCTCGAGAGCGAGGTCGGACAACTCCGCTCGACCCGCGGCGATCTGGACTCACGCATCACCTCGCTCCAGAACCAGCACCGCAACATCCGCAAACGTCTCGGCACCATGAACCTCAACATCATGCACCCCGAGACCGATCGCGCCCTGAGCAACCTCGCGACAGCCAACCCCCAGCTCATCGCCTACGACGGCTCCACCGGCATGATCCGCTTCACCTCCGACCTCACGTTCGGCTCCGGCTCCGATGTCGTCAAGGCATCCGCCGCAGACGCGCTCGGTCGCCTCGGCGAGATCCTCGCCAACGCCGCATCCTCCGGCTACGAGATCGAAGTCATCGGGCATACCGATAGCCAGCGCATCTCCAACCCCTCCACCAAACGAAGCCACCCAACCAACCGCCACCTCTCCGTGCACCGCGCCATCGCCGTCTCGGAGATGCTCCAGAAGTACGGCCTGCCCGCGGACAAGGTCCTCGTCGCCGGCTGGGGCGCAAACCGCCCGCTCATCGAGAACAACCCCAAGGGTGGCACCGCCGAAAACCGGCGCGTCGATATTTTCGTGGTTGCTTCGAGCAACTCTTCCAGCGCAACCGCCTCAACACCCTCTTCGGCCGCAACCGCGGACGCCGACGATTCGGATCGTTCCTTCCCCATGAAGTAACGCTCCGACATCACAACCCAAAACCAACGACGGCTCCCTTGCGGGAGCCGTTTTTCTTGCGCCACATAATGCCACACACGGAGCCCCGGATGGTGTACCCAAGGGATGTGTGTGGGGGGGGGGGAATGGGCGTAACTGGACTCGAACCAGTGACCTCTGCGGTGTGAACACAGCGCTCTAGCCAGCTGAGCTATACGCCCTTATCCGTCCCGGTTGGGCGAGACGGGCGAGGCATCATACCCGCCCCTCCCATTTCTACCAAATCCCATTGTGCCCTCAATCTGCCGGTTCAAGCGTGAACGAATGCATCACCTCGCCGGGCATAAGCGCCGTCGCCCGCCCGTGAATCCAGTCATCAAAGCCATCTCGGTAATGCGCCGACAGCGGGTGCCCCGACTGCCCACCCGGCATGTGAAAGATCCCCTCCTCAAGATGCCCCGGCGAAACCACCAGCCGCTCACTCGCCCCAAAGCTGGGGCGCTGCACCCGCACCGCGTACCGATGCCCCGGTAAGCCCACACCCGCCATATCCAACCACCCCGCCAACGCGGGCACCGCCCGAGACAGCGGGTGCCGGATCGACGCCCGGTTCGTCTCGCCCCACGCCGCCCCGCTCAACCCGTCGCCGTTGATGTCCTCCACCGTCTCTTGCAACACACGCTCGAAAAACACACGCCACGTCGTTTCACCATCCGGAAGCAAATGCCCCGGGCGGTCGCGCACGATCCGCTGCACCACCTCCTCGCGCATCAGCCAGTCATACCCAACGCCCCGCGTGAGCGGCGCGAGCAGCGCATCGTGCAAGTTCAGGCGCAACGTATCAAGCAGATACACCGCCATGTCCCCACCATCCGCGCCGCCCCCCCACTGCTCCGCCAAATCCAGCGCTTGCGCAAACTCTTCAGACTCGCTCCCCTGCGCAACCTCGACCACCAGATCCCGATACAGATCCAGCACCTCCACCCGCGTATCGAGCTGCAGAGCCAGCATGTCGCGCTCATCAACGCGCTGCTCCGAATCCAGCACATCGCCGATCCGTTTCGCCCGCGCTCCCAGCGCCCAAATCGCACCGAATCGCCCACTCCGCTCGACAGCCAGCGTGCGCTGGTTCGCCGTCGCGATAAACCCCTCATCAGGATCGACAACAACCCCCCGCTCCTCCTCTCCCAGCGCATCATCCCAACCAACCCCGTCACCCCACTCGATCGGCACCCGCCCATCAAACCCGACCCGCTCCGGCAGGTACCCCGTCATCACCCACCCGACCCGACCGTCACGCCCCGCCAGCATCATGTTCTGCGGCGGACCCCACCACGACCGCCCGACCTCAATCCCCTCCTCCACTGTCTGCGCAAGCGGCATCCGCAGGATATTCATATTGAGTGTTTTCGCGTCCAGCGCGCCCCACGCCATCGCGAGATGCCTGCCCCGGACATCCTCATCGACAATCGGCCCCCACTCCGAATCGCGCACGACCAACTCGTGATCCGCCCCACCCTTCACGCCGATCACTGCCCGCCGTACGTTCGCCGCTTCATACTCCGCATCATCAAGGACGACATAGTCCTGAAAATCCCCTGTCACATTCGTAAACCCCCACGCCAGCTCATCCGTCGTGCCCGCAACAATCCCCGGCACACCCGGAAGCGTCACACCCACCGCCCGACGCTCGACACTCTCCTTCTCCCACACAACCATCGCGCGGTACCACGTCGTCGGCACCCGCAGCCCAAGGTGCATGTCGTTCGCGAGGATCGCCCCGCCGTGCGCAGTCCGCGCCCCCGATACAACCCACCCGTTCGAGCCTCGAACAGGTTCTGATTCTTCAGGACCGCCCTCGCGCTCGATCTCTCGCAGACTCTCGATAGACCCAGGCGATGGGTACGGCGCAACCGCCCCCCCGCTCGCCCCACCCGTGACCACCTGCCGATCAAACCGCCCGACCACCGGCATCAGAAAATCAACCACATCCCCCGGCAG
>JAJDDG010000143.1 GCA_029260435.1 Phycisphaerales bacterium
GTGCATGACGCGCGGGGCGTGCATCGTGATCCCGTCGGGGTCGTTCGACGTTGGCGCGACGCTCCACGCGATCCAGGACGAAAAATGCACGGCGATCCATGGCGTGCCGACGATGTTCCTCGCGGAGCTGGAGCACCCGGAGTTCTCGTCGCTTGATATGAGTTCGCTGCGCACGGGGATCATGGCGGGTGCGCCGTGCCCGCCCGAATTGATGCGGCGCGTGATGGGCGAGATGGGGTGCACCGAGATCCTCATCGGGTACGGGCAGACGGAGGCGAGCCCGCTGAGCACGGTGACGCGCGCTGACGATTCGTTCGAGAAGCGCGTCGAGACGGTGGGCACAAATCTCGATCATCAGGAGGTGAAGATCGTTGACCCCGAGACCGGGCACACCTGCCTGATCGACACCGTCGGCGAGATCTGCTTCCGCGGGTACCACGTGATGCGCGGGTACTACAGGCAGGACGAGGCGACGCGCGAAGCGATCGACGAGGCGCACTGGCTGCACTCGGGGGATCTCGGGTCGATGGATGGCGACGGGTATGTGAAGGTGACCGGTCGCCTCAAGGACATGATCATCCGAGGCGGGGAGAACATTTATCCCGCGGAGATCGAGGCGATGCTCTACGAGCACGAGAAGGTGCGCGAGGTCGCGGTGTTCGGCATCCCGGATGAGAAGTACGGCGAGGAGATCGGGGCGTGGGTGCAGCTCAACAACGGTTCGGAGTGCACTCCCGAGGAGATCCAGCAGTTCGTTAAGAAGAACCTGGCGTACTACAAGGTGCCGAGGCGTGTGTGGTTTGTGGACGAGTTCCCGATGACAGTGACGGGGAAGATCCAGAAGAACAAGATCCGGGAGATGGTTGTTGCGGAGGGGGCGGGGGTGGTTTGACCGAGAATCGGTGTCATAAAAAAATAGGTTCTTGTTTTCGATACAGGCTTACTGATACGCTCTACATCGTTCTCAACAATCGGAGTTAGCGATGGTATCGAGTGTGAATTCAAGCTTTGAAAGAAAACACGCTGAATCACCCAACCAGGTCGGGCTCAGCGTCCTGTTTTTGATGGGCTGGGTGGCGACATGTGACGGTACTGTTTCGTCCGAGGAAGAGTTGCTTATTCGAAACATCGCAACGAATAGCGGGCATGCCGAAGAAATTGATTCTCTGCTGTTATCTTCCAAGTCATTGCAGCGCAAAGATTACGCGCTCGCATTATCAACATTGAAGGGGATTGATCGTGATTACAGTGCTCATATCCTCGAGTTGATGCTGGCTATCGCGTTGAGCGATGGGTATCTCGTAGCCACCGAAATATATGTGTTGCGGTTTCTAGAAGATTTCTTTGGACTTCAGGGTTCGGAAAACGGCTTGGCTGTATTGTTCCAATCAAGAACAGGCCGGCCGTTGCCTTCCTCGGGTGATGTAAGCGATCCAGCATGGTGGCGTGCACGAGAGGCCAAGAAGAAAACCAATCCCAGAAATCAGCAGCAGCACTCTCGATCGCGCCAAACAGGTGGACGTTCTCGTGCCACTTCTTCTCCGAGTTCATCAAGCTACGACTTACGGCGTCTGAGGGATTTGGCAATGCTTGGTCTTGAAGATTCCGCCAGCCACGAAGAAATCCGTACCGCTTACCGTCGCCTCGCAAAGGTTCATCATCCAGATCGGTTTCATGGCGATGGAGATGAAGCGATTGCTGCGGCGAGGGAGACTTTTGCGAGGATCCAGCAGGCATACGAGAGGGCCTTGGCATGAAAGATCTCTATCGCATACTAGGATTCAACGATAGCAATGTGTCCGATGCAGAAATCGGGCGGAGATTGTTCGCTTCCAATAGTGCAAATTCGGACATTAAGCGGGCGCATTTTATTCTTACAAACCCAACCCGCAAAAAAGTGTACGACCGGCATTATCGAACATTGAAGATGATCGGTAATTTGCGTCATGATTTTAGTGTGGACAGTTCGCCGTCTTGGAACGCGCACTCGTATCGCGATTTTCATCACAAGGCTCGGGCCTCTGATGGACGGGCGGTAACTATGTGGAGCCTCGGGATCATTGGTTTTATTTTTATATTGTGGATTCTCGACCCCACGACCAGAAAACCAGAGCAAACCCCCATACCAGTCGCAAGGCCAGAATTATCTGATGCGGTGCAACAATCAGCGCGGCCGAGTGTGTACACGCCGCCGCCATCAAACATAGATTACAAACGCTCCACTCCAAAACCTATGGAGCCGGTATTCGACGAGCCGGTGTTAGCGCTGCCCGAAACAGGTGTTCTCGCCAAGGGTTTTTTGGGTAATGGGATGGCACCACTTGAGATAGTTACTCCTTCAAGCTCTATTGATAACTACTGCATCAAAATGGTAAACGCGCGGTCTGGGAATGACGCGCTGACTTTCTTCATTCGTTCGGGGCAGCGCGTAGAAGTTGAAATGCCGCTCGGGACTTATGAAATGCGGTACGCAACTGGAAAATATTGGTACGGAGAAGAGCATCTCTTCGGGCCAGCTACGCTTTACTATCGTGCAGAAGATCGATTCAATTTTCGTGTGAATGGAACCTTCGTAGAAGGGTACACCGTCGAGTTGTACAAGCAGATAGACGGGAATCTCGAAACCGAAGAAATAGATCCGGAGGACTTTTAGTCGTCGTCACCCAAACCCGCCTCTGACATGAATATCAAACATGTAGATATTCTGGATCTCCTCTGGTGACTTGCCCTGCAGATCAGAGAGCTGATTGATCGCGGCGGTGGGTTTATTGAGCGCGATCTGTCCGTGCATCTTGAACTTGTGCTGGAGGATGTCTTCAAGATCCGCGGTTTCGTTGCGCGCGTGACCGGCGGGGTACATGACGAGCCCGGAGTCGTGCGCCCCCCCACCCGCATCCGTGATCTGGATCGAAGTGGGGATGCCGTCGGGGTACTTCGCGTCGTACTCCGCGCCGCCGTGCTTGAAGGAGATGCGCCCCATGATGTCGCGGGCGAGTTCGTTGAAGACGGCGGTCTCGTCTTCCTTGTAATCGAATGGTGAGAGCATGGCGGCCTTCCATAGTTCATCATGAGCCCCCCCACCCGTTGGAACGCTGCCGGTTTCGGTCTTGAGTTCAATCGCCTTGCGGATGAGTGTGGCGACGATGTACGCCATGGAGTGGTCGGCGGATTGGCGTGTG
>JAJDDG010000144.1 GCA_029260435.1 Phycisphaerales bacterium
CCCCGTGCAACGCGCAGCGCACCCCATCCTCCTCTTCCTGCTCCGCCGCCGCCTCATCGTCGCGCCGCTCCTGCTGCTGCTCGCGCTGTGGCTGCCGGGTGTCGCCCAAGGGTGGTTCCGCACAGACGCCCCCGTCTACGCCGCGCTCTCACTGAATACATACCTCAGACCACTCGCCGAATCATGGTCACCCGCCTTCGGCGACACGCCCTACTTCAACAAGCCGCCCCTCGCCTTCTACCTTCACGGGCTCTCCCTCTACATCCTCGGCCCCACCATGCTCGCCGCGCGCATCCCCGCGCTGCTCGTCGCCGGCGCAACCGTCGTCATCACCGCGCTGCACGCCAAGTCACTCACCAACACACGCACCGCCCTCCTCGCTGGCCTCGTCCTCGCCTCCTCCCTCGAGTTCTTCCGCTACACCAAAACCATCTCCCTCGACCTCGTGCTCACGCTCTGCCTCACCGCAACAGTCGCGCTCATCGCAAGACCCAAGGCGAGAACCCCGCACATCTACCTCGCCGCAATCCCCCTCGCCCTCGCGCTGCTCACCAAGCCGTTCGTCGGGCTCCTCGCGATCCCACCCCTCACCATCTGGTTGCTCACGCAACACCGAATCGCCTCTTCTCCGCTCCCTCTCCCTTTCCAGGGAGAGGGTGGCCGAGCGAAGCGAGGTCGGGTGAGGGTGTCTCCCTCTTCTCTCATCCCTCCTGCACTCACCCACCTCCTCCTCTCCACCCTCCTCGCCTGCGCGCTCGCCGCCCCGTGGCACATCGCCATGTACTTCAAACACGGCCAGCCATTCCTCGACGAATACATCGGTTCCCAGGCCGTCGCACGCATCACCTCATCCGCGCACGGCTCATCACCCTGGTTCCACTACTTCCAACTCATCGCCGAGTCCTACTGGCCCTGGCTGATCCCCGCAGCCCTCGCGTGCCTCGCCTTCGCACGCAAGCGCACTCTCCCGAAAGACAAACCCGCCGTCACCCTCGCCCTCATCTGGTGCGCATTCTGGTTCGTCATCCTCTCCCTCTCGACAGACAAATCCGGGCGATACCTCGTGCCCATTTACCCACTCGCAGCAATCCTGTGTGCAACGTGGCTCGCATCGTTCTTCAACCGCGCGCAACTCGCCGCGTTGAATCGTTCGATCATCCCGATCACAGCCACCCTCGCGATTATCGCCGGGCTTTCTAACTTCATCCCCAGCCTCGTCGTCCACAAACCGATCGATACCGAACTCAACGCCGTCTTCGAAACACTGCGCAAATACGATGGCGCTGACCCGATCATCGTTGGCCCGCGCGCCAAATCACTCGCGTCGAATATCTATCTCGCCACCGGCGAATGGCCCGAGTTCCAAGACACAGAACGGACCAAGAAGGGGGTGTTCGTTGATCGCCTTCCCCCATTCGACTGCATCGATTACGCCGACTACTCGCATTTCTTGCTTCTAGGACAGCGCTACACCATCACGCGATATCCCTCACTCAGCGAATAGCGCCGTCCCCTCGGGTTTTACCTCGAGCTTCACCCCCGCAAACGCCGCCCCGTCCGCCGTCAGCTGCCGGCCCCGCCGCGTCCGCGCAACAAACCCGATCTGCAATAGATACGGTTCCACCACATCCTCGAGCGTCCCCGCGTCCTGCCCCATCGTCGCCGCGATCGCTTCAAGCCCCACAGGCCCGCCGCGGTACGTCGTCCCGATCACCCGCAGGTAATCCCGATCCAGTTCGTCCAGCCCGCGCGAGTCCACGCCCTCAAGCGCCAGCGCCTCGTCCACCACCGCATCAACAACCCGCCCATCCGCGCGCACCTGCGCGTAATCCCGCACCCGCCGCAATAGCCGGTTCGCAATACGCGGCGTCCCCCGGCTCCGCCCCGCGATCGAAGACAGCGCGCTCGCCTCCGCATCCACGCCGAGCAACCCGCTGCTCCGTTCCAGAATCGCGAGCAGCTCCTCGTGCGCGTAGTACTTCAGATGGTGCGTGATCTCGAAGCGGCTCAGCAGCGGCGCGGTGAGCAGCCCCGTCCGCGTCGTCGCGCCGATCAGTGTGAACGCCTTCAGACTCAACCGCATCGTCCGCGCAGCGAGCCCCGAATCCACCGCAACATCAATCCGCCCATCCTCCATCGCCGGGTAGATGAACTCCTCCACCGCCGCCGGCAACCGATGGATCTCATCGATAAACAGCACATCGTGCTCATCCAACCGTGTCAGCGCGCCCGCAAGATCGCTCCCCTTGGTCAGTGCAGGCCCGCTCGTCGAGTGCACGTTCGAGCCCATCTCGCTCGCAATCACATGCGCCATCGTCGTCTTGCCCAGCCCCGGAGGCCCGTGCAACAGAACATGCCCCACCGCCTCGCCCCGCTCCCGCGCCGCCTGCACGGTGATCCGCACCCGCTCGATCAGGTCCGCCTGCCCCACATACTCGTCCAGGCTCTTCGGGCGCAGCGCAAAATCACGCCGTTCCTCATCCACACCCTCAGCCCGACCAGATACCCAACGTTCCGTCGCCATTTCACCAGTGTACCCCCACCCGCCCCACCCGGCTGCCCTCCCCCGTGTACCCTATCCCCCCTTTTCCCCGCGCAACCCCTGCGCCCTACTCCCCGCTCTTCCCGTCCCCTTCGCGTTCTTTCGTTCCCCCGGGAGGTATCACGTCATGACAACATGGAACTGGACCGTTCTCCGCGCCGGAGAGTTCTTCCTCGACGCCGGAGCCATGTTCGGCATCATCCCCAAGCCCGTCTGGTCCAAATGGGCCACTCCGGACGACCGCAACCGCCTCCCCCTCCAGCAGAACTGCCTGCTCCTCGAATCTGAAGGGCGGCGTGTGCTCATCGAGTCGGGCATCGGCGACAAACTCTCCCCCAAACTCCAGGACATCTACGCCCTCGAAAACCGCCACGCCTACGGCGCACTCGCAGAAGAAGGCATCTCGGGCGACGACATCGACGCCGTCATCCTCACCCACCTCCATTTCGACCACGCCGGCGGCATCACCCGCCTCGACCCGAGCAACCCCGACCCCGACAATCCAATCCTCACCTTCCCACAAGCCGAAATCATCGTGCAGCGGCGAGAATGGGAAGACGCCATCGCCAACAAATCCACGATGCACTCGACATACCTCCCCAACCACCTCACCCCGGAGGTCGCCGAGCACACCACCCTCGTCGAAGGCGAAGACGAAGTCCTCCCGGGCATCTCCGTCATCCCCTCGCCCGGTCACACCTGGGGGCAGCAGGCAATCCGCTTTACCGACCCGGTTGGCAACACCGTCATCTTCGTGCCCGATGTCATGCCCACCCGATTCCACGCCGCACCCTCCGTCTGCATGTCCTACGACGTCGAGTCCTACACCTCCCAGCAGCACCGCATCCAACTCATGCACGACGCCGCCGACCACGACTGGACCCTCGTGCTGAACCACGAACACGCCCACCCCGTCTTCAAAATCCGCCACAACACAGACAACCCCTCAAAGCCCATCCTCGAAGAGTTTCACCCCGGCGTGAAAATCCAGGGCGTCCCCCAGACCGCATGATCCACCGCGCGACGCGCCCGCCCGCCCCCGCTATCATCAACCGTGCCGAGAGAGCCCACAGGAAGGCACGCCCCTCGTGGGGGGGCGTGAACGCATCGACTTGACCACTTCCATGCCCAACCCGCCCACCGCGCCCAAGACGGACCCCGCGCCCGTCGCCCCCAACCGCGCCGCCGAAACAAACGGCGCAGCGCCCCTCCGCGAAGCCGCCTACACCTTCACCGCCAAACCAACCATCGTCGATCGCCTCGAGCGCTTCTTCTCGCGACTCTCCACCAAAAATAATTTCTGGCACCGATTCTGCTCGTTCATCTGGCTGCCCATCGCCTTCCGCTCCGGCATCAAGATGCGCGCCAACGACTCGCAGGAACCCTTCACCGCCGTCCTCCCCTTCCGCCGCTTCAACCGCAACTGGTACTCCGCCATGGCCGGCGCCGCACTCCTCGCGAACTCCGAAGTCGCGGGAGGCATGTACGTCTTCAAAACCGCTGGCAACGATTTCACCGTCGTCTGCAAAGACCTGCACTACAAGTTCCTCCGCCCCTGCTTGGGCCCCGCCGTCTACCGCGTCAAACCGCGCGCAGACCTCGCCGCCCTCGTCGCCGCACGCGCCGAGTTCAACATCGATGTCGTCATCAACATCTACCAGGGGCTCGCAAAGGTAGGCGAAAAAGAAAAACGCGTCGGCCGCTGCTACGCAACCTTCCACGTCACACCAAAG
>JAJDDG010000145.1 GCA_029260435.1 Phycisphaerales bacterium
GTCGGCGGTATGGTCGTGCCCGCCGCCCAGACAGAACCCCACGTTGCCGCGGATACCGCCGAAGATTGCCTGGAGGCAGATCGCGGTGAGGATCAGGATGGTGGTCATTCGGCGGGACATCCGGGGGAGTATATCGGTCAGTGGTTCTAGCGTTTCAGTCAAAAAAGTGGTTATTCACGCTAGATGTGAAGCTGGGCTCAGGGAGGGGGCATTCCTTATATAGGTGTCCCAACTTCAATACCAGAAAGAAGACGGGAGTTTGGTCAACATCCGGGCAATCTGGCCATTGTCAGCACTCTTCTCCCTCCGCGCATAAAAAAACGCCCAACCCATTGCAGGCCAGGCGTTTATTCGAAGTGGAACCAATCGGGTTCGAACCATCGACCTTTTGCCAAGCGCGCAATCAGTCGGTGCAAATTCAGTTGTCTTAAATTGGCTACCTGCGGTTTGAGTGTTAGCCCTTCAGTTCACAGGGTCGCTTCCCGGATCGAGCCACCGGCGAACATTTCTGCCTGAGCGATCACGAGGTTGGTCGCAGATTCCTGCTGGTCCGGCGGGTATTTGTACTTGCGGAGCAACCGTTTGATCATCGCACGCATCTTGGCGCGGACAGTTTCTTTCATAGTCCAATCGATCGTCGCGCTCTTGCGAATCCGATCGGTCAGCTCGCGGGCGATTGTTTTGAGGGTCTCGTCCCCAAGCTCCTGTGAGGCGCTCTCATTGTTCGCGAGCGCATCGTAGAAGGCGACCTCCGAATCGTTGAGGCCCAAATTGCTGCCGCGTTTCTCTTCTTCACGTATCCGTTTGGCAAGCGCGACCATTTCTCTGATCACTTCGGCGGCTTCGATGCTCCGGTTTTTGTATTTGATGATCGAGGTTTCCAGCATTTCGCGGAATGAACGCGCCTGAACGATATTTTTTCGTCCTCGCACTTTGATTTCGTCATTGATCAGCTTTCGGAGCATCTCTAGCGCAAGGTTCTGTTGGGGGAGCTGCTGTACATCGGCGAGAAACTCATCATCCAGAATGGAAATGTCCGGGTTCTTGAGGCCGGCGCACTGGAAGATGTCGATGACGCCCTCGGATGCGACCGCTTTGGAGACAATCTGCCGAACCGCTGTTTCCATGTCCTCATTCGAGCGACGCTTGGAGACAGTGGTTTTGACGATGCCAGCGCGGATGGTCTGGAAGAATCCCACATCATCGCGTTTCGCCAACGCTTTGGGGTGCGGCACCGCGAGCGCAAATGCCTTGGACAGTTCGAGCACCGCCTGCAGGTACCGCTCCTTGCCCTTCTCGAGCCCCAGGATGTGGTCGATCGCCTTGGGGATCACGGCGATCCGCTCGGTTGCTTTCGAGGAAAAGAAGTGGCTGTAGTCGAAGCCGTGGTACATGGCTGCGACGACCTCGTACTTCTCCTGCATCACCGCGACGGCCTCACCTTGATCGACGGTGGTCTTCCCGCGCCCGCCGCCCGCCGTGTAGGTCGCCAGCGCCTTCTTCAGCTGTTCGGCGATCCCGATGTAGTCAACAACCAGCCCGCCGGGTTTGTCCTTGAACACGCGGTTCACCCGTGCGATCGCCTGCATGAGGCCGTGGCCGCGCATGGGTTTGTCGATGTACATCGTGTGCATGCTGGGGCAGTCGAACCCCGTGAGCCACATATCACGGACAATGACCAGCCTGAGCGGGTCGTTCGCGTCTTTGAACCGCTTGGCGAGCGCTTCCCGGCGGGTCTTGTTGCGCGCGTGCTTGGTGACCTCCGGGCCCTCGCTCGCGTTGCCGGTCATGACGACCTTGATCTCACCCTTTTTGTCGTCGTCGTGGTACCACTGCGGGCGGAGCTTGCAGATCGCGTCGTGCAGGGCCATGCAGATCCGGCGCGACATCGTGACCACCATCGCCTTGCCGTCCATGGCCGACAGCCTGTCCTCGAAGTGTATGACGATGTCCTCGGCGACCTGCGCGAGGCGTTCCTCGGAGCCGACGAGCGCCTCGAGCGCCGCCCACTTGGTCTTGAGCTTCTCCGTCTCGTCGAGCTCCTGCCCCTCGGTGACCTCGTCGATCTCCTCGTCGATCGACGCGGCGGCGGCTTCGTCCAGCCCGAGCTTGATCAGCCGGCCCGAGTACAGGATCGGCACGGTCGCCTGATCCTCGATCGCCTGCTGGATGTCGTAGATGTCGATCTCGTTGCCGAAGACGCCGCGCGTGCTCACGTCGGCCTGCTCGACAGGCGTGCCGGTAAACGCAATAAACGTTGCTTTGGGCAGCGCGTCGCGGCAATACTTGGCAAACCCGTACCCGATCTCGCCGGTCTTCTGGTTGATCTTCGCGCGGAAGCCGTACTGGCTCCGGTGTGCCTCGTCCGCGATGACGATGATATTCCGGCGGTCGGAGAGCAGGGGGTGGTCGCTTCCCCGGTCGTCGGGCATGAACTTCTGGATCGTCGTGAAGACAACGCCGCCGCTGGCCCGGTCGAGTTTCTCGCGGAGCTCCTCGCGGTTGGTGATCTGCTCCGGCGTCTGTCGAAGGATCGCCTTGCCGTCGGCGAATGTGGCGAACAGCTGGTCGTCGAGGTCGTTGCGGTCGGTCAGCACTACGACGGTCGGGTTTTCGAGGCCCGGGTGATCGATCAGCCTGCCCGCGTAGAACAGCATCGTCAGGCTCTTGCCCGAGCCTTGGGTATGCCAGATCACGCCGGCGCGCTGGTCGCCGTCCGGGCGCGTCGCGGTGACCGTCGCGTCGATCGCCTTACGCACCGCGTGGAACTGGTGGTAGGCGGCGATCTTCTTGACGATTTGCCCGTCGTGGGACTCGAAGACGGTGAAGTTGCGGACATAATCGAGAAACCAGCGCTTATCGAAGACGCCCTTGATTACGACGTCGAGCTGGGGCTGTGTTTTCGGCGCGACATCGACCCCGTCGGTGGTCCGCCACGGGGTAAACCTGTCCTTGCCGGCGGTGAGCGAGCCGATACGTGCGTCGATGCCGTCGGAGATCAGCAGCAGAGCATTGGGCACAAACAAGCTCGGGATCTCCGCCTTGTAGGTTTGGAACTGCTTGAAGGCGCTCCAGATGTCCGCGTCCTCGTCCGCGGCGTTCTTCAGCTCGATCACGGCGAGCGGGAGCCCGTTGACGAAGACGACGACATCCGGGCGGCGGTTGTGCTGGTTCGAGTTGATCGTTTCGATCACTGTGAATTGGTTGACGGCGAGCCAGTCGTTGCGGTCCGGGTCTTCGAAATCGAAGAGCCAGACTTTGTCGCCCCTCTCTTCGCCGTCCGGTGTGCGGTAGCGGACATCGACCCCGTCGCGGAGCATGGCGTGGAACGCCTGGTTGTTTTCGATTAGCGAGGGGGAGCTCGGGCGGTGGAGCAGCCGGATGACCTCTTCGATCGTGTCAGCGGGGATATCCGGGTTGATGGCGATCAGCGCGTCGCGGAGACGCTCGGTGAGGATGATCTCGGTATAGTCGGTGCGCTCGGAGACGGGTGAATCAGGAGCGATGCTGGGTCCATGAATTAGTTCATAGCCGAGTTGCTGAAACCACTCCAGCGCGGCGAACTCGACATCTTCCTCTCGCACAGAATTACCTCACTGGAGACTCAGTCAGTGGTGCCATCACTTCATAATTGCTGCCAGAACACGGACAGAATCCGTTTGGCCAACACGCGTTGACACGGCAAAGGAGCCGCTGTTGTAACGGGGCTCCCGAATTCATGCGCTCTACTTCGACTTGGATGAAGTCCGGTGGACACTTATGACAAATCTCTTTGATGTCCCTCGCAAGATAACGTGGCACATAACCAAGCATCAGTCGATCGTTGTCAGCCATAGGGCGAACGGCAACCGCATGTGGATCGTGGGGGTTTTGTAGATCAAGCATCAACGCAAGCTGCTCACTTGGCTGTAGCATATTCACTCGTTGGACCGCAGCTTCCGGCATCCAGCGAAGCCCGTGAAGAAAGAATTTCGTCACAAAGCAGCCATCTTGGTCCGGTGTAGGGCAAGGGAAGACTTCGTATCGATCCGTTTGCCGCCGCCCCTCTGTAACGCCTAGCAGCGAGATTGGATCAGGAGGATTGTCAGGATCGAATCCTCCCCAAACCAAAAAAGCCTCATATTCTGGGCGCGAGCTTGAGAGCATTCTATTCATAAAAATTGGGAATAGTTCGTCAGACTCGTACGCGGTGTGCAAGTCATCCATGCCGGGGAATGGCTGGAAGCCTGCGAGTTGTTCTGATCCACGTGTGTAAACGAACCGATATGTGTCGTCGATTCGATCCAGCCTTCCCACCGGACCCCAGTGGCCCGCGTCTGGCTCGTTGCTCCGAAATGCGATAAAAAGCGAATTGGTCATGCCGTAGAGTCCACCAGCGCCCGCTGGTTTTCGGTTAGGAGTTCGAACGTGAATTGTCGGCAGATCTTCGACATGCGATGTGGGGGCACCTGGCGCAGGATCTCCTCGATTGTAGTGCTATCGACCTCTGAGAGCTTCCGACGCCAGATCCTAGCAGCCTCCGGTTGCTGGGATGCAAACTCTATCCAAGCCGCCCGAGTTGAGAGAGGGCGTTTATCGCCCGAGGCTTTGAAGAATGCGGACCGTGCCTTGCGAGCAAACGTCGGCACACGTGCGCCCTCGTCGGCGGTCGTCAGCCTCATCTGCCGCGCCTCGTCGGTCAGGTTTCGAGCAAGCGCAGCACCATGATCAAAGCTGGGTGCAAGTACGAGTCGGTGATCGTTTAGTATTGCGCCCCAATTTTCGTGGTGACGGTCTTGATTTGCAATCCAGGCATCCAGCATGACATACCCAACGAATACGTCAATCGCGGATTCGATCCCATCAGGAGCATGCTCCATCCACTGATCTGAGGGGGGGCGAATTATCCTGACGGCTTTAGTTACTGCATCCACTGTGTGAGCTTGGACCTTGTACCGCGTGCCTACGGGGTAACGCTTGTCCAGTGCTAAAAGGATCTGATTGCCCAGCACGAGCGATGCCGGCGGCAAGACGCACGATGAGCAAATAACGCCGGGGTTGTTCGTGCCCATCTCGGTGGCCAGATCGTAATGCACGTGGGGCATGCCGAGCAGGGCGGCGAGTTCACAGGCAACTTTCTCCGCCCAATCTTCCCCGGTCCCCCTTTCCTCGGCTTTGAAGAGAACACGTTCGCCATCTTGCCGAAACCAGTATTTGCGCTTGGTACCAAGCTGCTCCAGGTTCAAGGCAGATTCAGGATTGACCGAGCGGACGCGATACATTTTTTAGGCGATCTCCTCGACAAGTTGCTCAGCCTGCGGGATGCGGATCTCGCCCGAGAGGAGTTTGGGGAGGAGGGCGTCGCGGGTTTTTGCGAGGGTGCGGGATTCGTCCATGTGTGCCTTGATGAGAGCAAACAGCGGGGCGATCCGCTCTCCGAATGCCACCGCCAACTGGGGTAGTGGTTTCGTCAGCTCGTAATGATTTAGTGCCGTAGCTGAGACTCGCTGGCGCCCGCTCGTTCCGGTCATATTCTGAACAGCAAAATCTCTAAACGATGTGGTACGTGCCAAGCAGTATGCGAATGCTTTAGGTAGCGGCTCGATCGGACGCAGGACGATGTATTCGGTCGAACCCCAGCCGGTCTGGTTGGCGTCGAGGAAATCCACGAAAGCGGTCTTCCCGTTCTCAAGGCAGGGGGTGATTCTTGCGACGAGCGTGTCTCCATTGTTGAACTTCATCCCAGATCCGAAGGGGCGCTCACCCCATGCTTTGGGAGCGTGCCCCTGTGTTGGCATATTTTTCATTTCGAGGTGCGGCGCACGTTCACCCTTCTTGAGCGACCTCTTCGGATTGACCTCGATCATGTCGGGTAGCGGCTTGACCTCCCATCCCTCCGGGATCGGCCCGAGTTCGGAGTCGGCGAAGGTGGAGGGGAGGGCGTCGAAAACAGGCTGGGGCATGCCGGGGAATGAGTCGGCGCCAGAGGCTTTGGAGCGGACCGGCTCGAAGTCCACGAACCACGCCTTGAAGATTGCAGCGGCCATTTGTTCGAGGGTGCGGTTTATCTTGCGGTTGAGTTCGATCTTGTCGTCGAGCGAGCCGAGGATGGAGGCGATGGCGCGTTGTGTCGTTATTTCGATTGCGGGGAAAGGTAGATTGCGATAGTCATCGCGCCTCACAAATGCACGCGCACTTCCAGAAGCCCAATGCAGAGTCTCACGCACTATGAGTTGAAACCAGTAGTATAAATATCTTGGATCAGTAATATTACTGTCTTTACTCCTAATCACCCACATATTCTGATTCAGTAAAGCAGGCAAGTCACATTCCTTTACGAAGCCAACTTTTCCTAACGTCGCCCCCACCATCACAAACAGCGTGTCTTCTGGATGAAGTATAAATCGTGAGTATTCTAAAGCATTAGATTCGCTTATGAACTTCGCACCTACGCGAGAGATTCTGCCATCATCTCGAATGTTTAAAGTACGCAGAATGAATCTTCCTGAATCGGTGTAATCTTCACTTTTGAATGCGAAGCCACCTTTTAGATCTGCAATATCACTAAGAATGTTTTCGGTACCATCTGCCGCAAATCGTCCCCTAGAGGACAGCGATGGGCTCGCGTTCCATTCAGATGGAAGGCGATCATCCATGGGACACCCCATGACAGCTTCTCAGAAATCGACACCTGATAATGTCAGCATCCATTTGCTTGGTCTGGGCGCTCAAAGCGAGGTCGAGCTTCAACAAGGCTCGCTCGAAGGTATCCGTGCATGGTCGACGTGCGAGCAGCGGCTTAATAGAAGGGTCTGGGAATCGCCGCCGATGTACCTCGGAGTTCTGTTCAACGATTACGGGCGCAACATCCATGTCGAACTGACTAGCGGTGATGTCGATGTCGAGTCCGTCGATGCGAAGCCATAAATGAGCTTTGAGCGTGCCGTCATCGGCATCCCACTGGCACAGATCGATATCTCCTCGGCGTAGCAGGCGAGCCAACCGATAGCCCAAGACGCACGACGTGAAGTCGCACCAGTTATGAGGAAAATTGGCTGGGGCATTTGGATTTTTTGTCTGTATCACTTCTCGGACAGAACGAGCGGCATCATGCGAATCAATGTCCATCGTTTTAAGAACCTGACGAGTTTCATCGGCAACTTCGTATATGAGTTCTTGTAGATCGACTGGATCGTCAGGCATGACCGCCCCTCTCCAGCCGTTTGGCCGCTTGCACGGCATGGTCAAAATCGCTTGTTGGCTCGTTTGCCTCGCGCAACCGACGGGCGTCTTCGAGCTTCTCGAACTCCTTTATGGCGTGCTTCTTGGCCAGCTTCGCTGACACCTTCCCGGCGTGGCTCAGGATATTCCGCTCGTTGAACTCCATGAACGCGTCGAGCTTCTTGATCCAGTCGCCCATGTGCATCGGGTTCTTGCGGGTCGCCTGATCCTCGGCGAAATCCAGATACATGGTTACTACGCGATTAAGCGCGGCGATCTCCTCCTGATCCAGATAGTTCTTTGCGACTTGCACATCACCTTTGCGGATCGGGCCGCCCGGCGCGTTCTTCCAAGTCTTGAGCCCCATGTTGGGCTGGTCTGCATCCGCTCGCAGCTTGATCATCTCGGCGGCTGTGTGCCCATGGATTGCCCAATGGAGTTTGTTCTGTACTGTTGCAAAGAACTCCTGCGTGAGCGTGTCGTCCTTGGAGTAGTCGATACTCGTTGCGTAGATGTCCGTGATCTTCTGATAGAACCGGCGCTCCGATGCCCGGATATCACGGATGCGTTCGAGCAGTTCGTCGAAGTAGTCTCCCCCAAGGTTGCGGCCCTCCTTGAGGCGCTCGTCGTCCATGGCGAAGCCTTTGACGAGGTACTCACTGAGAGTGGCTGTCGCCCATTGGCGGAACTGGGTTCCGCGGCTGGACCGGACCCGATAGCCGACGGCGATGATTGCGTCGAGGGAGTAGTGGAGAAGAGATCGCTGAACTTCTCTTTTACTCTCGATTCGAACTTGTAAGTAACTCTTACAGGTTGCCTCTTCTTGCAACTCGCCGTCGCTGTAAATCGCTGCGATATGCTGGGTTATGTTCTGGGGTGTGGTCCGGAACAACTCCGCCATCTGAGCCTGGGTGAGCCAGACTGTCTCGCCCTCGATCCGCACGCGCAGGGCCTCGCCGCCGTCGTTGGGCTGGAAGAGCATCATTCCGGGATTGGGAACCGAATCGGGCATTATTCCCCCTCCGCCGACTTTGCTACCAGATCGAGATTCGATTTGATTTGTGATTGGAGCTTGGTGGACTCTTCGAACTGCTCCTGAAGTGTTGTAGTAAGCCGCTTCATCTTCTCCTCGAACGGTTCGCCGTCGTCTTCGATGTCTTCGGCGCCGACGTAGCGGCCAGGGGTGAGGACGAAGCCGTGCTTCTCGATTTCCTCGGTTGTTGCTGACTTGCAGTATCCGGCAACATCCTCGTACGCCCCACCCTCGCCGCGCCAGGCGTGGTAGGTGTCGGCGATGCGGGCGATCTCTTCGGCTGACAGTTCGCGGAGGGTACGGGTGGCTAGCGAGCCAAGCTTTCGGGCATCGATGAAGAGTGTCTCGCCGGCACGGTTGCGGAGCTTGCGGTCGGCGGCCTTGCCGCCCTTTTTGTTGCGCGAGAGGAACCAGAGGCAGACGGGGATGCCGGTCGTGAAGAATAGCTGGCCCGGCATGGCGATCATGCAATCGACAAGGTCGCCCTCGACGAGTGCCTTGCGGATGTCGCCCTCGCCGCCCGAGTTGGAGGACATCGAGCCGTTGGCCATGACGAAGCCAGCGATGCCGTTGGGGGCGAGATGGTGGACGAAGTGTTGGATCCAGGCGTAGTTGGCGTTGCCGACAGGAGGCGTGCCGAATTTCCAGCGGACATCCTCGCGCTTCCGGTCGCCGCCCCAGTCGGAGATGTTGAAGGGCGGGTTGGCGAGGATGAAGTCTGCCTTGAGGTCCTTGTGTAGGTTCTCGTGGAAGCTGTCGGCGTGCTTGCCGCCGAGGTGCGCCTCGATGCCGCGGAGCGCGAGGTTCATGTTCGCCAGCTTCCATGTGGTGGGGTTGGATTCCTGCCCGTAGATGGAGATGTCGGTGGCCCTGCCCTCGTGCTCGCGGACGAACCGCTCGGATTGGACGAACATGCCGCCCGAGCCGCAGCAAGGGTCGTAGACACGCCCCTTGTACGGCTCGATCATCTCGACGAGCAGTCGGACGATGGATTTTGGCGTGAAGAATTCCCCACCCAGTTTGCCTTCGGCGGCGGCGAACTTCCCGAGGAAATATTCGTAGACGCGCCCGAGGATGTCCTTGGCGCGGGACTCGGCGTCGCCCAGCCCGATGCCGGAGATCAGGTCGATCAACTCGCCGAGGCGCTCGGACGGGATGCCGCGGGTGGCGTAGTTGCGCGGGAGCACGCCTTTGAGGCGGGTGTTGTCCTTCTCGATGGCGTACATCGCGTCGTCGATGCGCTTGGCGATGTCGGGTTTCTTGGCGCTCGCCTGCAGGGCGGACCACCGGGCATCTTTGGGAACCCAGAAGACATTCTTCGATGCATACTCGTCCCGGTCCTCGACGACCTGTTCGAGGTCATCGGGGAGGTAGTCATCGAGATCATCGTCGTTGCAGAGAGCCTCAAGTTCGAGGCGGCGGGCATGGAAGGCGTCGGAGATGTACTTGAGGAAGAGCAGCC
Organism: Phycisphaerales bacterium; assembly: GCA_029260435.1. GTDB lineage: Bacteria > Planctomycetota > Phycisphaerae > Phycisphaerales > UBA1924 > OFTM74. The sequence goes on from JAJDDG010000145.1 coordinate 9,696, forward strand.
CGAGGACAACATGCTTGTACTCGGCGGCATCGATGGAGCCGCGGAGCTTGTCGGCGGCGAGCCAGAGTTTCTCCTCGAAGCCGATGTCGGCGCCGTTGGATTTTTTCGGAGTTTTCTTCCGTGTTTTCTTTTTCGCCAAACCAATCTCCATGGGCAGCAGTGGGGACAGGAATTCCCAGAGTGCTCAGGCTGTATGAAACCATTGCACACGAGGTGGCGGGGAGTGTCAATACACTCCAATCACAGGGCCTGAAGTCCGGCGAGATTCCACAAACCTAAGCGTCAAATGCCTCGATGAGACCGGCACTAGCTGAAATCCAGGTTTGGATATCGCGTTCACTGTATGAACACGACTCAATCGCCGAATCTGCCTCCCCACTTAGTGCCTTGAGAAGGTGATGGATCTCCTGCTGCCGCCGGATGGCCGTTGCCGTTCGTTGGCCGTGCTTCAAGGCATTCAGGCACGCCCGTTGTTTCTCCCGGCACGTCACCGGGCCAGTAGACCGCTCCCACGGCTTCACCCGAGCGGCATTTGCCCTGAGGCTCCTGAGCCCGGCTTGACTCAAGCGATACCGGCGTTTTTCGTGGTGCATGACCAATTCCTAGTTCGTTTGATAGAGAGCTTGCTTTCGTACTAATCGGCGTGGATTTTCCAGCCTGCCCGTGTTCCCCACTAGTTCCGCGTTCCCCTTGCAGGTCTTGCCATGCGGTCGCTTGCCGCCGGAAGGTGTTCATCGCGGATTCGATTGCGTGATTCAGCCCGCGGAATACATCTACGCGGCTTTCACGCGCTGTCAGTTTGGCAAGATGGCCTGACCCCCTCCTGAAATCTTGATCCAGTCTAAGAATTAGATTTAGGCACGATGGTGCTTGTCCCCCTATGCCTGTCAAAGCCACCCGTTCGAATATGGCGTTATTTCTCTTGTCACACTCGCAAACGTGCCAGCAAAAACGGGTCAACCATCGGGTCACAGCGGGTCAGCCCTCTCATTACTCTGCGCATAAAAAAACGCCTAAACCTTTGCGGGCCAGGCGTTTATTCGAAGTGGAGCCGACCGGGATCGAACCGACGACCTCTTGCATGCCATGCGGCACACCACCCTCACGGAGGTTGGCGACAACCTGAGTGTGGGAATCAGCTTAACTACAAGGGCCAGAATCGCAATTGGTTGTACCCAGGTGCAAGCAGGTTCAGGTTGTCTCACCCCGTTGCACCGCCAAACGAGTACCAAAGAGGTAGAGTCCGATGGGGCACCACAATCGAGATCGGTTACCCCAGCGGCCGTTCCAAAAGGCGGCTCTGTCGTTTCTGCTCATCCCCTTCGAGTTACGGGTGTCCGCTAGCCAATATTCTTACCTCAGACGGCGAATCGCAGCCTCTTTAATCCGATCCGCCAAGCCTGCATCGCCGGTGACCTCATTCACCGCGTCGTCTAGCTCTCTCTCCACGAGGCGGAGGTACTGTTCGATTCGTTCCCTGGTGACGCTAGCTAGCTCTACTTCGATGGGAACTCTCATGTGACCGAAGAATCCGTTTCTGGCTAGTGTCACGATCAACTCGCAGTGCTCAATCGAGGGCAAGAACACGTTTTTCCTATCTACTCTCACTGAAGGACCCCTGTCGGGATCGAATAGCGGAGCTTCCTCGATCTCGACTTGCCGGCCCAACGGAATCTCGATGTCTAGGACACCGGTTCCTTCCTCAACAAACGCATCGGGGATTCTCCTCGCGTGCACGACATTAGCTTCCTCAAGATGTGCCCAAATCTCATCTGCAAGTACACGTGCGGAGACTGCACTTCCCCTAGCTTGACCTCGCCGGTTCACTTGGGCTTGAAGTTCAAGGCGTCGGAGAGAACGCGTGTATGCAACAAGCTCGTTGTACATCTGCTCTCTTACAGCATCGACTACAGTCTCTTCAATTCCTAGAGAAAGCAGGATCACTCTGTCAATAGATTGTCTATCCTCTTGATTCAATTCCCTTGGCCACACAGTTGGAACAACTTCATGGGATGCGATATACGCTTCAGACTCTAACACCCCAGCCTCAAGGAGAACTGCTTCAACAAGGGGGCCCATTGTCCTTTGGGACATGCTTGTGACTGCCTCGCGGAGTCTCTCTCGGTCTCGTGCTGGCAACCCCGTGGGATTAATCGTCCTCTGCCACGAAGCGCTAAAGACCTCAAGTTCCATATAGGCTTCGCGCCCAAAAGACTTCACAGCTGCGTATCTCTCCAAGCATGCGATTGTCGAATTCAGAATCGCGGCCCATTCCGGAGCACACTCGGGATCCTCTAGGTACAGGCCGTAGAGCCTTTGATTGATCAACGTAGAGTTATCGTTGAGAATCACAAGGGGTGCGTATTGGAACGCCTTAGGAATTATCACAGGTGGCGCCTCGGTACGTCTGAGGCTAAACCATGATCCACCTGCACTCAAAGTGGTACGAAAGCTAGGTCTTTCATGCCACCTCTCTCTCTCTCCTGATCGGACATATGCCCTTGCTCTATCGGTTAATTCTGTTGCACCTTCGGGTAGACAGACCGCCAATGTGCGGCTGGGTACTTGTGATACTACGAATGACTCCACTCCTCGACCCGTTCTGAGAATGGGCTCCAGATACCGATCTTCCAAAACATGTCGTGATCCGTCTTGACGTTGAATGATTCGGAGTTGTTCTTGTGCAACACCCGCAGCGTTAATGCCATACTGTGTCACTAAGTGATCGCCAGGGTTTTCGTTTAACGCGTGGTCGGTTACGTCCTCTACAAGAAAAAACTCGTCGCAATTCGTCGTGATTCCTCGCTGAACGCGACCAGCACTCCCTAGTTCCACAAAACGCTCTGGATTCTCATTTTGCAATTGGTACAGCGTAGGTGTGCACCGGAGGTGTCGACCCCACTTCGAACCTCTGTAAGTATTATCTACCGTTCCTTGCTCTCGCAGAGTTTCCTGAGGTACTAAGCGGACTTGGTACTCGTCAGTCATCGCGTTTTCTTCGTGAGCTAGAATCTGGTCAATCAACTCCGTGCATGGTATGTAGGCATCACACTCATTGTTGTAGTGGACGATCTCTCTTATGGATTTACGGAACGTCACGAACCGAACTCGATGAGCATTCCGTTGTTCTTCACAATCGCATGCTCTTGCGACTGTGATGGCGGTTGCTACGCGCGCGTCTGTGAACCAGGGCTCAGTATTCGACTCAAGAATTGCGATTATCCGAAAATTGTCGAGCAGCCATTCCTGCAAAGGGAAACCGTACTCTACATCTAGCCATCCAGATTGGGTGAGAAGTGATACCATCCCTTCCGGGGCTAGGAAACGCTTTGACTGGATCCAAAAATAAACATAAATGTTCGAATCACGCGCCCAACGGTAGTTAGGCTCGGTCTCTGACAGCTTTTGGTGGTATCGCGAACAAGTTGGTCTACCCATGTCTCGTGCATCGATATAGGGAGGGTTTCCAACTACTGCGCCGAAATGCCCTTGTTCTATTTGGACTCGTTGTGTTCCCGTAGGCAGCCCGCCAGCTTGGAGGCGGACTGGTTGTTCCACGAAAGGGTCGCCGGGATCCAATTCAAGGAAATTTCCGAGATGAATCCTCGGAAAGTTGTCGTCGTCGATTAGATCTCGAATTGCTAGATTCGTTGTGCTCAAGTGGCATGCATACGACGAAATGTCACATCCATACAATTGTGAGATAAGCTCGGCGTGTCCAATATTGGCGTTACTCAGTCGAGCCTTGCTGTACGCTCGTACGAGGAATGTCCCGCCTCCGCACGCCGGATCGAGAACGGTTGTGTTTGCATCAGGAATCGCGAACTCATTCATTAAGTCGACGACAGGGGGGAGAGTGTAATGCTGGCCATATCGATGCCGTTCTTCAGGTCTAATCAGTTTTTCGTACAGCGATCCGATTACATCTAGAGGAATCTGAGCGAAATCGTATTGGTCTAGTGAGCGAATCAATCGTCTCCACCCAGATACTGCGGAATCACTCACAAATGGGATCGAATCTCCAAAGTCGCCTTCGAATACAGTTTCATAATCCCCTGTAAAACGTTCGGCTTCGTCAAACGCTCTGCGAAGTCGTCGCTGCAACTGCTCGCCTGTGCCGATGTTGTTCGCAACAGTCAATCGGCCTAACTGTGTGTACTTTCTCCGTAATGCGTTATAGAAGCACAGTTTGTTGACAAGCATGTACGCCGTGAACCGAGTCGCCCGATCAATGTTGTCACTCAGAAGTGCTGGGGCAACCGGCCAGCCTTGGACGTCTCGCATCCACTCTTCTACTCTGCGCTTAAAGCGGACATCAGCCGTAATTCGACGTTCCAATTCATGGATGATGTGATCCAGAGGTTCGTATAGCGCAGATTCGAGACGCGCTATGAACAACTGATCAAGTGGCAGATAGGTGGGCTCTGGTCGTCCGCGGAGGGCGGAGTCCAAAAAATCTATGAGGCGGACAATTCCATCACTAATAAGTGATTGTACGGACGCATTCCGCAAGTCCATTTGGGAGCGAAGCGGTCGTTGCACAATTTCATCGTTGTATACGACTCGATCTTCTAGTTGGACGCCGGGGTCATCGGTACGCCAGATTGCCAGCCGTCTTACATTCCAAGTCAGGAATAATGTGGAGCCAGCTCTCGCGGCTTTTCCATGGGCAGCCGATAGGACGCCAGCATTAAACGGCGACCGCCCCTCTGCATCCCAAGGCATTTTTATCTCAGCGGTTACCAGCGGACGTTCTGGGTCGTCGCGCGCGAAGATAACTAAGTCCAGTCGACGTGCTCCTCGAACCTCGGTGAGTTCCGCTTCCGCATGACCTAAGAGGCTGTCTGTGTAGCGTGGTTCATCGAGCAGGCGAGTGATCTGGGTCGCAACATTCGCCGTAAAGTTCCATTCATTTGCTCGAAGTCTCGCCATGACGCGAATTGTAGTTTCTTTGGACCTCTCCCATCGAAAAACAGAGGTCGAGGTCGTGTAGTCCTGATCTTTGAGACCTAGCGGTGCTCTGCTGATTGTATTATCGCAATCTGGAGGTCAAGAATGGTCCCCCGGACCACGCCTAGCTCGCGGACCATCGAATGCACACGGCTGCGGCAGCTAGCACTGCCAGCATCCACCGGCCTGAGGACGCCGCTACAAAGAAGCTGCCAATCGAAGCGCGTTGAACGACGGTAACGGTCATTCACCCTGGTAACGGTGAGCGTGCAAACCGCCGATCCAAATCATCCGACTGGATGAAGCCGCCCTATAGCCTTCCTTCTTCGTTGTGTGAATTGACAAAAGATACCGCCGTGCTCGCAGGCCACAAGGGGCCGAAGACGGGCCCGCTCCGCGGAAACCCTTGTGCCCTGCTGCGGCAGGCGGTTGGGGTATCAATCAATTCACAAACAACAAAGGAGAAAGACTATGACGACTACCAACAAACCAATCATGAAGATCAGTGTCGGCGGATGCCACGCAGCCATCTGGCAGAACATCGGACAGTATGGGCGGTACTACACCGTGTCATTCGACCGCACCTACAAGAACGGCGACGATTACAAGTCAACCCAGCGTCTCGGATTCGATGATCTCTTGAACGCCGCCAAGGTCATGGATGCAGCACATTCCAAGATCATGGAGCTGCGTGCCGATGATCAGCAGATCATCACAGATACCGAAGCTGCATAAATACAACCGGAGCCGTCGGCAATCGCTGGCGGCTTCACCCTTTCTTGCGTTCAATCCGAATGTGTTCGACGAACGGAACCTGCGTTGTGTTCTCTGCAAATTCCCCAAGCTCTTTGATCCAGACCACATCATGGCGACCGATGGCTTCATATAAAGGCGTCAGACACCGGCCACTAAAGGTGATGCTATGGGTGGAAGCGAATAGCTTGATCGAGCCCGAAAGATCCAATTCCGCCGACTCGAGATAGCTGTAGTTGATCTGGGTGCGGTTGCCACCTTGCAAGCGGAGGTCGAGTGAGAACAGTGGGAGATCAGTCGCCTTCCGGCATTCAAAGCATGCCGGGTGAGTATCGCCATCTTTGCGAACATCACGACCGAGATGGCGTCCAATCACATCCTCATTCATGGCCCAACTCCCGCTCGAAACCTGCTTGCCGCCAATGTTCCCGTTCCTGTTGGCGATCCCCACGCCAATTCTCCCGTGCCTCGCGTTTGTGTTCATAGATACGAACACCGGCACGCTCTTGGGAGGGAGATTGGATTGGCTCAAGCCCCATCTCCTCAACCAATTCAGTGGCCGTCAGTCGGGCGGATGATCTTGTGACCGCTGCCAGTAACTCATCCGCATCATCGGTGTAGACCCGCACCGCCTCCCGGCCCCGCCCTACTGAAACGTAGAACTGCTCGCGTGAGCCCGCCCCATAGGACCGCCCGCTCTGGGCCAGCAGCACCACATCCACATTGGCCCCCTGGGCTGCGTGAGATGTCTGTATATAAGGATGGGCCACCCCGCCATAGCGTGAATCCAGCAGCCAGCCATTGCCGAGCAATAAATCGCCATTCTCCATCACCCCGGCCAGTTCGTAGGCCTTGCCCTTATCAAGCCGGTGGCGACCGCATTTGCTGGTGCCGCTTTGGTTGATCCGTATCTGTTCGCCCGTACTGACCCAGAGCGTATCTTGCTCATAGACACCGAAGCGATCAGCATGATGGAGCGGCAATGATCGCCGTCTGCCGGTGTCATCCTCCATCAAAACGGAGGCATCTCTCACCTCAACAATCTCGTGGGTGCTGCCTCGCACCACCCCCCTGACATTCTGAGAGAACCGCACCGCCTGCCCCGCCTCATACGCCGCAGGGTCCGCCTTCTGTTCATCCGACAAATGCAGATCACGAAGCTGCCAGATGCCCTGATCCTCGCCGGTGATAATTCCTCGATCCCGCAAGTTCTCGCGGATGATCTTGTTGACATCATGGCCTTCACTGTGGGTGGGTGCCACAACCAGAGCGGTCTTGCCATCATCGAGGTAGTCCAGGTAATCCTTTGCCAGCAGCCGATAGCGTTCTTCGCTTTCAACCTCTTTGATCCAACCCTCATCTTGCAGCATGCCAAAGGCCCGCTCGGTTTGATGGTCGGCCAATGCCTCCACGATCTCGCGGTACCTTCCCCGTTGCCGGTGGATCTGGCGTAACTCGAAGGGCTGCACCGCACCGATCTTCTCCAATATCCGCAAGGCATCACCGCGAGGCACCGGGGCGTGTTGCTTGGAATCCCCGGTCAGGATCAACCGGGCATTCCTGGCCTCCACCAGTTCCACCAAAGCCCGCATTTGTTTGACGCTTAATTGCCCGGCTTCATCCACCCAGACCACACCGCTCTTGATCTGTTGTTGTAGATCAGGATTGGTCAGCAAGCGGGCTACCGTCTCGGCCCCCTCAAAGCCCAAGCTCCGTTGATCCTCACGGGCGGATCTGGCACCGGGGCTGAAAGCAAACATCTTCTTCCCCTCTAATTCGACACGTTGAGCCACGCGGATCATCACACTGCTCTTGCCTGTCCCTGAAACCCCGCCCAACACAATCACGCGGTCATAGGATTTGAGCACATACTCGGTTGCTCGCTTCTGCTCTTCACTGGCAAACACCATCAGATCAAAGTGCAGGTCGCCTGGCACCAATGAGCCAAGCTGGCCGCGTCCTGCCACCACGCCGTCCACCATCTGTTGTTCCTCTCGCAACACCTCGCGGGTGGTCACGATGGTTTGCCCTTCTCGTTCCCTTCTGATGATGTTGGTACGGCTGGCGTACTCGGCCTGCAACTCTGCCAATCCAACCGACCCAATGCCGTACCGCAGAGCTTCGCTCAGCAACTTGCGTTCACTGACCACCGATTCTCGCTCCAGACAATGGCCCAAAGCAAAGTCCAAAGCAGTGGCGGGCGACACTTCATGGGTGGAATCCGGCTTGAAGCGTAGCTCTGTCAATATCTCTGTTTCCTCCGCCGAAATCCGCCGCCTCCATTGTGTGACTAGATCCTGCATCCCCTCGCCGTGGTTCTTGGACTCGCGGGTGGTTGCCCCCAGCTTGGCCTTGGCTTTTGGTGAGTTGATACCCAGCACCCGAGCGGCAGCCTCAACAATCTCAGTGCGACGTGAGAACTCACGGATTACCCGGTCGGGTACATGCTTCACATCCCAATAGCGTCCCTTGCGTCTGATGGAATAGCCCAACTCTCGCAGGCCCGCCGCCACCCTCGCGTGATACAAAGCCTCAAAGTACGGAGCGTCTCGCTTGATATCACCAAGCTGCACCGCTTTCCAGCATTGCTCGGTTGGATCAAAGGTGGCGTTAAATAACACGTTGTGCTGGTGGAGCTGCATGTCGGGAATACCACCCACCGGACGGGCGGTGTAATGGGTGAAGCTGGCCCAGATCGCGTTGCCCGTCACCCGGTCCTCATCACGACCATTTTTACGAACCCGTGTTTTGATCTCAGCTTCGATGTCTTTCATGGTTGCTTGGGCGGCAGCTTGAAACAGATCCTTGATCCGTTGATCTCCGGTCAGTGCGTGGAGCACCGAGGCTCCCTTGGGCACATCCCACACAATGTCCCAGCCGATGCGACGGTTAGAACGATTGCGAGCAGTCAGTGAGCCGGGGCGATTGGGGTGTTGGTTCTCAACCAGAGAGAAGTAATCAGCCTCACCAACACGCCCATCCAGGCGGAGCAGCCTGGCACTATCGCCGTGCCAAAGGCCCGGTGATTCCAGATCATCCAGATAATAATCCTCACGGCTCAAACTTTTCTTGAAGTAAGTCTTGGCCTGCTCGATGCTTGTAATGACCTCAATCCGTAGCATGAATCTCCAACGCTCAATGGGTTCCAGATAGCGAAAAATCTGCTCGTGTTGTGTGGTGTGGTATCAGTGCAACAGAGCTGTGTTGGTGTGTCAGACGTCTCCCCTATGGTGAGCATAGGTTTGGGGCAGTGCTGGGTCACGGGTTGGTTGGCGTATTGGAAACACAAAATGACATCACGGCGGCAGTGCGACGAACTGCGCCTGAATGCGACTGTATGCAATATTCAATGCGTGATGATATGCGTGTTACTCAATGCGCCAGTATGCGACTGATTGCGATTCCGCTTTGAAAGCAAGCATGTAAAGCATGGTGGAAGGTGCTCTGCACGCGCCTAAGCTGGAGCATGATGTACAAACGCAAACGTAAATCGTTCGAGCTATCCGTGCCGCTGTTTCGGATGTCACGCAAGCGGCATGATCGTTGGACAATCGGTGACTCCTGCGAAGGAGTAATGATCTTTGGAGCACCGGGTTCGGCCAAGACCTCTGGCCCTGCCCAGATGATTGCATTGGCGATGCTTCGCGCTGGCTACGGTGGGTTGGTCATGGTCGCGAAGCCCGATGAAGTTCGTCGATGGGTCCGCTACGCCATCCTGTGCGGGCGAGAGGACGACTTCATCCTTGTGCATCCAGATGGACCTCATCGCCTCAACATTCTCGACTACGAATACAACCGGCCTGGTGCCGGTGGTCACATCGCCGACAACATCGCCGACATGCTGACGACCATCATGACCCTGTCGCAGGCCGGGCAGTCGGGCAGTGCCAGCGATCCATTCTGGCCGCAGGCAACGCACAACATGGTCGCCGACACAACGGCTCTGGCCGGGATGGCATACGGACGGATCCAACTGGATGATCTGTCCTCGATCATCGCCTCGGCCCCGCGATCTCCTGAACAACTGAAGAACCGCGATTGGGCCGAACAGTCGGTGTGTTGCAAGTGTCTGTGGAAGGCTCGCCAGCTTCGTGATTCCGGCAAGCTCATGCCGGATCAGGTCGAGATGCTCGATCAGGTCGCGCAGTTCTTCTTTGAACGATTCATCATGTATCCGCCGCGCACGCGAGGCTCAATCGAGGCCATGTTCGAGGCCGCGGCAGGTCGGCTGCAGCGACCGCCCTTTCGGCGGCTGTTCTCCACCGACACCACCTTCACGCCGGAAATGGCCCAAGAAGGCAAGATCATTGTCGTCGCCCTGCCGGTCAAAGAGTTCGGTCCGGCGGGTCGATTTGCACAGATCCTGATCAAGATTGCGTTCCAGCGGGCCGCCGAGCGTCGGTCACAGAGTGAACAGGATCAGATGCGTCCACTGTTCCTGTTTGCGGATGAATGCCAGCACTTCGTCATACCCCAAGACCTTGAGTTTCAGGCGACGGCTCGAAGCTCCAAAGTCGCCACCGTGTACATCACGCAAAATCTGCCCGGGCTGCAAGCCGCCTATGCCGGGGTGTCGGCCCATGCGATGACGGAAGGATTGCTGGGCACACTCAACACCAAGATCTTCACGGCAAATTCTGAGCCGGCAACCAATCGCTGGGCGTCGGATCTGATCAGCCAGACGCATCGGTATCGATTTAATTTCGGGGGCGGTGAACATGAGCCCCGTTTCGGGCAGCACCCGCCGGGGCAATCTTCCAACCAATCAAATGCCGGTGCATCGCAACAACTGGAATATGAAGTGCCGCCGTCAACCTTCCTGACCCTTCGAAATGGCGGTCCAAAGAACAAGTTGCAGGTGGATGCGATCGTCCATCAGAACGCCCGGCGTTGGCAGGCAACTGGCAAGTCGTTCATCAAGACGGAGTTCAGTCAGGAACCCAATTAAGGAAGAGGTGAGCCATGTCTGATGGCAACGAAATGATCCGTTGGTCAGGCGAAGAGTTGCGGCGATTGCCGAGTGACTGCTTTCGCATCCATCGCACGCTTACCCATTCCGGGCTGTTCATCGCCTTGTGCAGGTTGCTGATGCTGATCGTCGGTTCGGTGACGGCACCGTTGGAAGCCTTGTTCCATCGGCGGATGAGTTCGCGGTATTTCTCGATATGGCGGTTTGCATTCGCAATGGTCCCGCTGTGGCCAGCCAGCATGGCCCAGTACGCAGCTTATCAATCGGGCAAGGTCCAACTGTTTGAGCCCAACATGGGGATATCAACCCCACTGCCTCTTGGAACAGTGCCCTTGATGTTCGCGGTGTGGAGCTCCCTGTTTGTTGTGATGTATCTGCGTGCCCGAATCGAGTACTGGCGTCATACGAGGAAGGGTCTGGAGGACAACCCGGTCTACCTGATTCCCCCCGACAGCTACGGACAAGCGGCATATATCTGGCATCCCCTCCCAAGTGGATTGGTGATGGTGGTTATTGAGCCGCTATTGCTCTACGGGCTGGTTGTTCTGATTGAGCCGCTCGACCGGGTGTTTGCAGAATATTTCGTCGTTACCGGTGCGTTTTTCTGGATCAAGAATGTCTCTGCCTGCATTCGCAGCTTCCTGTTCAACCGCCGCGTGATCGAATCCACGGCAGGCGGGGCAGAACGCACCCAGGTCATTACCAACAACGAATCCGCCAGTTTGCGGACGCATCGCGTCCGTCCCAACCGTGCCTCAAAGATGCGTAAGCCAAAGAAGCAATCACAGAAATCCCTCGCCTTTCACAGGAAAGAACAATGACGAATCAACCACAGCAATCACCATCCACTCAGTGGTGTGTGCTCTGTGAAGAGTACCATTCCATGCGTCCGGTGATATTCATCATCAATGCCAGCAATGACCACGATGCATGGAGGCGCATCAATCACCGGCTGTTCAATCTGTACACCATCGAAGAGCATAATCCCGAGGGATGGAATCGAGTGATCTCGGGTTCAAGAGAGCTCCTGAGCCGGTCGGTTGGCAAGACCCGCAATTGTCCCTCAGAGTTCCGCGAGCAGCGGGTGTGGGTGTGTGGAGATCACGCGGGCAAGTTGGATATGGTGATCGCCTTTGCGGGAAGCCAGAGTGAGGCGCTACGTATTGCAAGGCGTCAGGTGGCCGGGTTTACCAGATGCCTTGAACTGCCCTTCGATCAGCTGATGGCGTTGCCCGGATGGCCCGTGGATGAAGTGGTGCAGATCCCGATGCGTATCGGTGTGATCGGATGCGTGAAAATCGTGCTCAGGATTGTGTTCTTTCCGATCACAGCACTATGGTCATTGGTCCGTGGTATGGGACTCGAGACGCCCAAGGATGAGGAAAAAGCCATCCAGTTGCGCCGAACAGAAACCAGGGATACCTATGATTATCTGGTGAAACGGAACTAACCGGCATCACAGCTACCAAGTCGAAAAATAATGAAGGACAGGTCGTTGACATCGACCACTCCATCGCCGTTTACATCGCCCGCCGGTCCACCGGGGCCGAGGCGGAACAGCACCATGGAAATATCACTGACATCCACAGTGCCGTTGCCATCGGCATCGCCCTCGCAGATCGGAATTGGCTGCATGAAGATCGAGTTAACCTCATAAGCACCGAGATCAACCACTGCCCCATCATTATTGGCAATACCGGTATCGCCGTAGTGGATCGCATCGACGATGCGGGGATTGCCATCCAGTTCCTGAGCAGCATCAATGGGAACAAGGTTGCTGTTGCCGCGATCTATACAGGGCGAGCCTGGTGCCAAGCGGTAATCTCCGTTTGCCTCATCCCGGAACATCGGATCGGTATTGAGGATGTCAGTGCCCGGATAGCCGCCCTTGACCAGACAGTGGCGAAGAGTAGGAGTGCCGGAGCCGGTGATTAGGCTTCCATTGCCAACCATCCAGAAGATGCAATTATCAATGATGTTGCCATCGACCGCCAGGAGTGCACTGTGTCTGCGTCGATCATCAATAAATGTCAAGGTGCAGTTGTTCATGAGGAGCGGTGAGGCCGCGATTGAATGATTACCCCCATCATCGGTAAATAACGAATTTGTAATGCGCGTATCAATGTCGCTGGCATTAATGGAACTTCCCGAATGTCGGCAACTATTGTTCGAAAATACACAGCGATCAATGTGCAGCAAGCCAACACCACCAGCACGGATAGCACCGCCTGTGCCACTGGTTAATCCACGGGCCGTATTGGAAGTAAATGTGCAATCAGTGATGCGATACGTGCCCGAGGAGAGTGACAAGGCACCGCCGGATGAGTTGACAAAGTTGTTCCTGAAAATGCAACCAAAGAAATCGATGGTGCAATCCGAGCTACCCACCGCACCACCAGAGGTGCCGTTATGCCCAGCGAACTCACAACCGGTGACGGTGAGGGTGGAGCTTGTGCAATGAATGGCGCCGCCAGCGTTGGCCCGATTGCCGATGAACCGACAGAGCTCAATGCTTGGACGTGAATCCTCAATCACCATCGCACCGCCACGTCTGCTGTTCCCAATTTGCTGACCATCGCCTTTGGTGAAGGTCAGATGGCGAATGGTGGGGGTCGGGATAGTGCCGAGAGCGGGGTTCGGCTCAATCCACAGCAAGGGAGCACCCAAATCTGTGCCATCAATAATGGTGACATCAGCACCAGCGATTCCCAGAAGAGTCAGAGACTTGCCCCGCAGGTCGAGGGTTTCCAGATAGGTGCCCTCGCCGATCCAGATTTCATCGGTGTTCCCGGCAGCATCAATCGCCGCCTGGATGGTGGTGTGATCCTCGGGTACCCGCAATACCGCTGCCGAGGCGGTGGCGGGGTTCAGGAGAAGGGCGAATAGGGCGAAAACTACCCCCAAGTGGGGTAATTTGGTTGTATCGACAGCCAGCCCACGGCCAAGGGCCGGGGTGAAACAAGGGATTTGAATTCGCATCGATCAGGCTCCTTGCAGAATATGTGACGAGTAGTCCGTAGACGCTCAGTCTACAGAGACAGACCCTCGCCTCAATGGCCAAGAGCAAATTTGTGCGAGATTTTGGGGAGCGAGTGCGGGAGCTACGCCTGGAAGCCGGGCTGTCTCAGGAGGAGCTTGCCGCCAAAGCCAAAATGGATCGCACGGCGATTTCACACATCGAGCGAGCTACCCGGTCTTCGACGCTAGAGACAATCGAGAAGCTGGCCAAGGCGTTGAGGATAGAGCCGCGGGCGTTGATTCCGTAGGCATTCTGCCGGTGCATTCCTTGCATTCGGAGACACCCCATCTAAATATTTCATGGCCAATTGTGGGGACGACAGTTCTATGCGGCATGAACAGGCGGGCCGTTCAGAATTGCCCTACATTTTGATCGCACATTTGTCAATCTGGATAACTTCAATTTTGAAGTTATCCACCGCTGCTCCACTGCCCACACTCAATATGTAGGGGAGTGTGTGTAGGGTTGCCCCTAGATACGCCAAACAAGTCCGATAAATTTGCAAAAAGAAAGTTGAAAATGACGTGATATTGCTTTTATTGGGCGTATAGTCGTGTAAAAGTGAGAAGTATCTTTACTATTTGTTTATTTTTTGTTAGGTGTTTGGGGTCGAGAGGTTCTCTTTTTAGGAGTTTGATTGTGAATTTGGAAGCTAACCAAGTGGAGAACGCAGGTCGATTAGGCCGACTTGATGCTACAGCTGGCGGCCGCTCCAAATTGGCCGTCCAAAGAGTAGAACTGGACGCAAACTCTGCAAAAACAAAGAGTTCTGCGGCTACACAGTTTGGTTCCTCCAACGGTAATGGACTCATGAACCCTCCCCATGAAAAGCCGCAAAAGCTCCCCGCATTCTCGTGGGATCAACTCAATCTTCAGGATTCCAACGAATCGATTGAAGCGGATATCGTCTCAGATGTTTCGCATTGGTTTTCCCTGATTTCCGAATCGCTATCCGTTCATGAAATTCTAGGTGCCAAGATCGAGGTTCCCAGTATTCAGGGTTCTCGTTTGTCGTTTGTTGTCATTGTAGCCGATGACTCGGACCTCGATAGTGCCTTGCATCATTTAGCAGAGTTCGAATTTGAGCTGTGCGACAAGTATCGGATGAAGGTTTCTCCTTCGTTTCGGATTTACCAATCCCGTCAGGTAAATTTGCTTGACGAAGAATTCGTCAATCCGCTATACCGTATCTCCTATGACGACGCATCGGCCAAAGCCCACATCCACCTTGACCGCAAGAGAACGTCGCGGAATAGCCGGTAGCGAACACGGCAACGCGTTGCTTGCAACGCTTCGAGCCCTCCCGTTTGCCTTCGACAGGTCTTTATCTGGCATTAGGTCGTTGCGTGAGGCTGAGGGACCGCTCTCAATCGAGGCATGGGAATTGAGGCGAGATTACCATTGGTCACGGGCCGAGAGGCTTTCTGATTTTATCGATAAAAAGTATCGGGAGGATTTTAAGCTTGAGCCTGTGCTGTTAGCGATTTCTGCGTATCACTACCTTTGTTGTTATTGTGCGACCCTTGAGCTTGAACACATTGATATGATCCAAATGCAAGCCATGCTTATTGCAACCATCGAATCCAGAGAAGACGCAGTGTATTGCTGGAAGGAAATCATGCAACTATTCTCTGTTGCAGATTTTATACTCGCTGCAGACCCTTTGAGAAATGTCTTGGCTGACCGAGAAGCGTGTAAACTCAGTGTCGCTAGGATCCGCCGCCTTGCACTCGGAGATTATTCAAGACACGAAACGGTTTAATTTCAGTGTCGGCTGGTTTTTGAATCGTTCATTACCGAAAATCCCTGCTTCGCACGGCTAGGGCTTTGCTCGCGTTATCTAAGCTGCTGATTCGCTGCACTTTCACATGTACCACCTTTTCTTGTCGTTCCACGCGGCCTTGGGCGGTGATGAGGGTGGCGTGGCGGGCGGCGTGGCGGTGGCGGTCAAATACATCTGAATAGAGGATGAGATTGGCAACACCGGTTTCATCCTCGATGGTCATGAACACGATGCCGGAGGCGGTGCCGGGGCGTTGGCGGTTGAGTACCACGCCGGCGACAGTGATGGTGCGGCCTTGCCCTCCTTGTCCCACCAATCCAAACTCTTGGTCAGGCTGGCGTGCCTCCTCAGAACTGATCCAATTTGAAGCTGGTAACTTTGGGATGGATCGAGGAGGCAATGGTCATGGCGAGGAAGCGGCATTCAGCGGAAGAGATCGTGAACAAGCTCCGCGAAGCGGAAGTTCTGATCTCGGGCGGGACGACGATTGCGTTGGCGTGCAAGCAGATCGGCGTAACCGATCAGACGTACTACAAGTGGCGTCGTGAGTACGGTGGGTTGAAGACGGATCAGGCCAAGCGGTTCAAGGAAATGGAGAAGGAGAACACCAGGCTCAAGCAGCTGGTGGCGGACCTGTCGCTGGACAAGGCGATGCTCCAAGAGGTGGCCCGGGGAAACTTCTAAGCCCGCGGAAGACACGGGAGGCCGTCAAGATGTTGCGGCATGACTTCCGAGTCTCGGAGAGGCGGGCGTGCAGAGTGTTGAAGCAGCCGCGTGCGACGCAGCGGTATGCGCCGTTGGAGCGCGACGATGAGCAGCCGCTGACGAAACGGATCATCGCGCTGGCGTCGGCGTACGGGCGCTATGGATACAGGCGGATCACAGCGTTGTTGAACATGGAAGGCTGGCGTGTGAACCACAAACGTGTCGAACGGATCTGGCAACAACAGGGGCTGAGGGTGCCGAGGAAGCAGCCGAAACGAGGACGTCTCTGGCTCAACGACGGGAGCTGCGTGCGGCTGAGACCGTCACACAGAGATCATGTCTGGGCGTACGACTTCGTGCAGGACCGGACGGCCGACGGGAAGGTAATCCGGATACTGACGGTTGTTGATGAGTTCACTCGCGAGTGCCTGGCGATCGATGTGGCGAGATCGCTCAAGAGCGACGATGTGCTCGAACGGCTCGCGTGGCTGATGGCGACACGGGGTGTGCCGGGGCATATCCGCAGCGACAACGGACCTGAGTTCACGGCGCGGGTTGTTCGCAAGTGGCTGAAGAACGTTGGCGTGCGGACGCTGTTCATCGAGCCAGGCAGTCCGTGGGAGAACGGGTACTGCGAGAGCTTCAACAGCAAGCTGCGTGATGAGTTGCTGGAACGAGAGCGGTTCGACACGCTGAGAGAAGCGAAGGTGCTGATCGAGCGGTGGCGTGTGCACTACAACACGAAGAGGCCACACAGTTCGCTTGGCTACCAACCCCCAGCGCCGCAGACATGGGTTGGCATAGTTGGCCAACGAAAGAAACAACCGCTCTACATCCGTCCCAAAGATGAAACCCCAATTGCCTTCGCAGGGTTACACGCCAACTGGACAGACAAAGCCACGGGGGAGGAGATCTGCACCTTCACCATCTGCACTACTGAGCCCAATACATTGATGAAGCCTATCCACGCCCGCATTCCCTGCATCCTGGCACCAGATGACTTTGATGAGTGGCTCAAAACTCAGACTGCGACAACACAGACCGCCTCAACGCCATGCTTGTCCCGCGTGAGTGAGAGGGGTTTCTGATTGATCCAGTTTCCACGCGAGTCAACACCACTCGTGAAGATGACGCCAAACTAATCGCACCCGAAACAGCAAGGCAAGAGGGTTTGTTTGGCTGAACAAATGACACCCACTAAATCCTATGGACTGGCGGTGGGCGCTACGTCATCGGATGCAATGGCCCAATACAAACCTTTAGCTAGCCTTGGCAAGCAGAGCACCAATTGTAGATCCCCGCCTTGAGGTTAGTATTTCAACATGTGATCGTGCTCGCGAAATAGCCACCTGCAACAGCCGGCGTGTATCAGAATAAGGTGGCTTCTCATTCTTCCCCAAAAACAAAATGTATTCCGACTCAACCAATACCACGCCATCATATTCACGGCCCTTCAGTTGGTGCATAGTCATGACTGTGCATCCTGAAGGAGGGCGTACACCGTCGAGAACTTGATCTCTCGCAATCGCAGCATCAACAGCTGCTGCGGCACCGCTGTAATTGCCTCGTTGTTTCCAAATTTCAGTCAGGCGCGAATCAATATCTGATCCTTTGTGGAGCAAACGAAGGAATCGTACATGTTCAGCAACCTTCTGTAGATCCGACACGTTGCTGTTCTCAATCAAGGCACGCACACGTACCCAATCATGCATCGGGCTTCCAGAAAATGGTGTTTCTTGAAGGTTGTTGAGAATTTGCTGTGACGCCTTGACCAATTTGGTAGAAGGGATCTTTCCAGATCTAATGTCATTTGCCCAACGACTGATCCTATCCCCATTCTTGATGTGAGTTACCTTCCCGCCTACACGATGTACGTCAGCAATATGGTCGAGAGTAGTTGCCAAGTATTCTTCCGGTCTGTCTGGAATCGGTTCCATTAGACAAGCAACTACGCATGCTGCAAGTGCCACTTGAGATTGATCAATCAAAACATCATGTGTAATTGGTGGCAGACTGCGACCTTTTACATTCTGTGCATGTGAAAGTGAATCAGATATCATGCGGACCATTCTCTTTGATCTACCTGCAACCGCTATTGTGACAAGCTGTCGATTTGTACGTCGTCGAGTCAATCGGAATGTCCGCAGAGCAGCTAGTTTGATTTTGGTCGGCAGTTCTCTCTGCCAGCACGCTTGAAACGTCACATTGTCTGACTTTGGCACGTTGGAACCTGGCGACAAGAATGCTCCTGCAACCGCAGCGATGTTCGTTGTTGGGCTCCGATGATTATCTATACCAAAATCAAACCGTTGTGCGTTGAGAGAGTCCTTGAACTCTGCTAATCGATGGGGACTGACGCCCTCCCGCCACTCGTAGATGCGTTGATTTGGGTCCCCTAATGCGACAACTGTGCTACTCATTGCTAAGAGACGGATCATCTTCCATTGGGACTCGTCCGTATCTTGAAACTCGTCGACAAATATGAGCGGATACCGTCCCGCATATATCTCTCTGATAGATGAAGACTTGTCCAGCAGGTTTACTGCTTCAGGAGCGAATCGATCATAGGTAACCTTGCCTTCTTCGGTGAATAGGCGTGCTTGCTCAGCTACCCATTCCTTTGAATCAAGGCCTACCCGCAATAAGTCGGCGTTCTGAGAGGGTAGGACGGAGAGGCTTCGTTGAGTCGAAGCGAGATATCCATGACTTTGTAAAACTTCCCAAGCAAATGAATGATAAGTCTTGATCTCCACTCGCTTCTTGGTGTGTCTGTCAAGAATCTTTGTGGAACTGTCCACCAGTCGCTGCACAGCGGATCGAGAGAAACTGAGCATCAAAGCCGCTTGGCTATCTTGCAAGTCTGCACGCACGAACCTATGTGCCTTCAAGAGGGCGATCGTCGTTTTGCCTGATCCGGGTCCGCCAGTCACGAGAAGATGGCCAATGGCGTCCAAGAAAGTCAATCTTGACGAGTCTAGTTCATAGTGAGATTCAATTTCGTCCATCTACTCATCACCGTCTGGGAAGGCGTCCTCATCGGTTTCCTCCTCATCGGTTTCTTCCTCGTCCTCTAAAAGCCCAATCTGAGCTGGCAGATCATCGTGGATATGCTCCAGCAAGCTGATGAGTGTGTCAGGCAGGTCTGCCTCGCTCTCGCAACACTCTACAAGTGCTTGTGCGTATCCCTCGCCCTTTCGAGCTTTGAGAACCTTGAAACAGATTTCCCGCACTTGGTCTTCTTCTTGGTCTTCTGAATAACGAACAGCTGGGTTGTTGGGGTACGAAGCAAGCTCCGTGGCATCTTCAAGAAATTCGCGAAGAATTTCTTCATGGAGTTCTTCCGCCAATAGCTTCTCGATACCCTTGTATTCAAGTTCAACCGCGTAATTAAACATTCTCTCAATTTGTGTCTTGAGGTCATCGTTTTCACTGTGGTCATATAAAGCATAGGTATTGAGGCCGAGGCCATCGAAGAACTCGCCATGTTTTACTAACTCTCCGTCTCCATCACAATGGATGATTGTTACACCAGACAGATCTAATGATCCATACGGAAGATCATCCGTACTGTTAGCTTCCATAACTGCAGAAGCAGCTTCTAGCACACCTTTATCTGAAATCCCCTCTACGCACAATACTCCCTTGCCCAGCATTGCCTCAGCGTACTGCGATCGCAAACCACCGATGTATTTTTTTGCTTTGATGCCGGTGATATTGAGTGATGTGCCCGTAAGTTCATGATCTGTTGAGCGGTCAAGTCTAATGACATTGTTTGGATCGAATTGCTCCAACACAAATGGCGAATGAGTGGTCACAATCACTTGCTCCATCTTATCTCGGAGATAGCGAATAATCCTACGTTGTGTATGAGGCGGGATGGATATCTCTGGTTCTTCCATCGCGAACATTACATTATCTTTCATTTCAGCGATGAAGGTCAGTAGCGAGAAGACCATCGCGTTGACAACACCAGAGCCTAGCCGCCAGTACGGAATGCTTGTGTCAGACAATTCAGAAGAACCAAAGAGTGTAATTGCCTTTCGGAGCGACTCTCGTGTTAGGGCAGTAGGAAATAGTTCGAGTGGGCTATCGCCCTGAGACAGCGTGATGAAGTTTTGAACTCGAGAGTGAACCACGTCAAGAATTGACTCTAGCTGCGGTATCTTGTGAATGGGTGGGTCCAAGTGTTCCAGTGATTGGAGGGTCTTCTCCCACATCTCGCTGCGGTCTGCTTCGTTTAGGCGAAGAACAATGTCAAGAAGGGAGCCTCGTTCAAGGCTCAGTGCTCGCGATCCAGTGCGTAGTGCCCGAAGATAAATGTAGCCGAACCTCCGTTTGTCCCGACGAGTGACGAATGTGTGATCTTCAACTAAGTCATGGGGAGGACTTGCAAAATATGTGCGGGCAGTGAATTCGTCTTCTTCTCGATCATACTGACCCGTGAAACAAACCCGCAACGCGGATGAAACATGCTCTTGATCTACTTCTTCAACTCCGCCGGTCTCTGTCAATAGTGACTTGGTTTCGTCATTCCAAAACTCCAAGTGATTTCTGAACTCTCGTTCTAAGTCTGTTGACAGATCTGTCAGTACACACTCAAGCTCAATTGGAATCGAGTTCCCATCGCCATCCATGTACCGCCGCCCATGAAAATCGTGTTCATCAACTGGGGAATTTCTGGAAAGACGATCAGGACCTACCAATAAGTCCAGTGCCTCACAAATGGTGGACTTGCCGATGCTGTTTCCGCCAATCAGCACTGTATGATCATTGAAGTGAATAGTTCCTGCCCGAACACTCCTAAAATTCTTGATATTCAACTTGCAGATTTTCAACGGCTGTCTCCATCTCAGAGACACGTTGTGTCACGCTGCCTCTCATCACGTTCTGTTCTACCCATCGAATTGCTATTCGCCGTGTGATGATAAACCACTCACCTCCGCGTGCCCAACAAGAGCTAGCGACATGAAGTCTTAGATTCCACAAAAAGTGCTTGGGGCCTGGAGCATTATGTGAAAAGCAAGACACTTGTGATTGACGTGCTCTGGCGAGTAGCTATTGCGAAATGCGGCTTCTCTTGGCCGCATGGTAGGAGATAGCAGAACATCCTCACAAATGACAGTGAAAATCGCCTTGGTAAAAACCAGCATTTTTACAGTTGATATCGCCGGTCATCCGCGATGCAAACCTAGGCTTCCATGAGATCGAGCATTCGCCAAGCTTCACGCTTGCCGAGCGTTCGAACCGCAGCAAGAGCTGTGAGCTGTTTCGTCTGAGGCTTGCTCTGTCCCTTCTCCCAATTGTAGATCGTCAGTGCCGAGACACCCACAAGCTGTGCGTAATCAGCAGCGGACAGGGCGAGCTTGGCCCTGTGGGCTTTCACTGACTTCGCCGAAAACCGCATGTTCGTGGCTGTTTTCTCTACTTCGGGCATGCCCGCCCGTTTCTTCTCGCGGCGTTCGAGGTATGCAACCTGTCTTGTGAGATCACGGACCTGGCGTTTCAACTCTGCCAAGTCCTTGCGGTGTTGAGCCGTCGTCCGGTTCGTCTTGCTGAGCTGAGCCCTGGCCTCTTTGCGGGCAAGTCGCTGGATCTCTTCTTTCATGACAGATGCAAGGTTGGGCATGGGGGCGAGTCTCCGGGGTGAACGAAATCGGGGCCTGGAATGGCTGGTAATTGGGTCAAGATTCCAATGAATAACACAATACCGTGTGCTTATGTCGAAATATGGCCCTGTACGGGCGCATGCCACACAAAAACGGGTGATTGCTCGTCGGTGAGAGATCTGTGGTTCTGGCATGCATTGGCTAGCACTTGGTGCTCGGTCCAGCTATTTGCCGCGGGGTGTTGCATGAATGTACTTGCAGAAAACTGCAAAAAAAGCAGAGATGATTGCCTTTATCAGGGGTGCGCTCTAACCAACTGAGCTACAGGCCCAAACACGATTCCCAAAACAATTGAGCACGGCAATTAGCCACAGTCAGCGCCGATAGTCAAGGGGTATGATCCACTGAATCTCGCGGCCAAATGACCATACTTGAAATGTGGATACTCCCAACTTGCGCGCGAATTGCGCGCATAAATGTGGTCGTAACGGCGATATCAGCGCCCTTTGCGATCTCACTTGCTAATAGGTAAAATACAGATGCCTCCAGCGTTGGAGGTGACCCGGTGCCCGTGAAACGGCATCGCAGCAAGAAACGGCCTTGAGTGGTACCGCTTGCCTCGGTCACGTACAGGTGAAATTGTATTTTCACCTCTCGTTGTTCTTTAGCCGGAAAGTAACCCGGTGGAGGATGTCATGTCTGATCAATCAGACTTAAGTGCAACACGGCTTGATATCATTGCGGATCAGCTCAGTGAGAAACTGACCGAGTTTGAGAAGCAACTGTCATCAAAGTGGTTCCGGATCGACTGTGAAATATGGGATCCTGATGATCCAAATTTCGGCATTAAATTTGTGCGTGAAGGGAAGTCTTACCGTCTCTATGCACTTCACAAATACAAGGAGTTTCAGCGTAGATACCCAGAGGATTATGACCCTTCTGAGTTCGCTACCGAGTCCCCTGAATATGAACTTGTAGAAGGTGTCAACGACTGCCGTCTCTTGTCCAGTTCAATTAGAGATCGAGCGAAGTCAGTCAAGCTACTTCCATCGTTGGTCGAAAGAATGCGATCGACGTATAAAGAATTGCGAGACGCCGCTGCCTACGCCTTGGTGAAGTTTCCCGATGTCGATACAGCGTTAGATAATGCCGAGTCGGGGGGTTGATGCGATGCGCCCTCTACAGCCTGCTCTCGGCGACCCTGTTGTACTTTCTGGTTGTTTTGTTGTTGTCGTAGCCTATCCTGCCACGATTGTGCTTGTTGCCCTTGGGCTGCTGGGCTGGCCGGAATTTTACTTTGCAACAGCAGCGACAGTATCTACGTTAGCTGTCGTTGGACGCTACAAGATAAAGATGCTGCACGGGTACAAGCCGCGTCAGAAGTGATCGGGCATTAATTTGTGCTGTTAAGCTAGTTCGTTCCCGAGATGGTCGTGGCAAAGATGTCTGCGTGCTGAATACGCGGTCAACTGCCTTTACCACGTCCTGCAGGTACTCCGGTGCGTGCTTGGCGTAGCGTTCTGTCATTGTGGTGTCTGAGTGGCCAAGCATTCCGGCGATCTGTCGAAGTGGCACTCCCGCAGCTGCGGCGAGGGTCGCTCCTGTATGACGCAGGGTGTAGGGCGTAACGTCGGTTCCAAGGCCCGCTCGTTCACACGCTCTGCGGAAACTGTGCCTGACACCGCGAAGTGGCCGCCCATCCTGTTCGACGATGAAGCCGGATACAGAGTCCTGAAGGGCCCGCTCAAGAAAGGGCCGTAGTGTGTTGCTGATGGGCACGATGGGCTTGCGTTTGTTGGACTGGGTTTCGCCTGGGGGTAGAAAGTCGATCCGGCCTCTATCCAAATCTACCTGTTCTACCCGCAGGTCAAATATCGCCCCGGGTCGTTGCATGGTGTGAACCGCAAGCAAGACAAACAGCCGCAGATGGGGGCGTCTACATTCTGCGAGCAGTTGCTGGAATTCTTCTTGGGTGAGGAAGCGTTCGCGGGCGGGAGAGCCGGGCAAGCCCTCGATGGGCTTCTGGGTGCTCATGTAGCCGCGTTTCCAGTAGGTATTCAACGCAGCCCGAAGTACACCTAACTCTCGGCGGAGGGTTTCGTTCTTACCCTCGAAGCCTTGAAGCCGGATGCACTCCCGCCGCCATGCGATGTACCTCTGCTGGATGTCCCA
Source organism: Phycisphaerales bacterium (assembly GCA_029260435.1). Lineage (GTDB taxonomy): Bacteria > Planctomycetota > Phycisphaerae > Phycisphaerales > UBA1924 > OFTM74. The sequence goes on from JAJDDG010000145.1 coordinate 33,653, forward strand.
GGTCCATTCAGAGACCCAGGTGATGTTGGCGATCTCGAAGAACTCCAAATAGTGAGCCAGAATCCCGCGGGCTTTGGGTTGGGAGGCTTTGCCTTTGAGAACTATTTCCACATATTCGTTCAACACATCGAGCAGCAAGATGTCGTCATGATCGCGGTTGAGCGGGCGGTTAATTCTGTTGGCGTGCTGGATCAACCGAACTTTGGCTTGTTCAAGATCATCCGTGCCCGAGCTTGTGCGGCTGATGCGGCGGCTTCCCGGTGTGTACCAGGTGATGTAGAGATTGTCTGAGGTTGGGTGCTTTGAGAGCCAGTGGCCCTGGTATTCGAAGAGACGTAAAGACAATGACGTGATCCTCCTTTGTTGATGTAGTCGCTGAGATGTTGTGCGGTGATGAGAACGCGCCGCCGAACAGAAATAAAGCCCAAATTGCCGTCTTCGCGTTCGCGGGCGATGGTGTCGGGCGAAACCCGCAACCGCTCCGCTACCTCGGCTTCCGTGAACAGCTCGGGTATCTGCGGGGTTCCGCTGCTTGTGGCGCGGGAACCACGCGGGGAATGTTTTTGAGCTTGGGTTTCGGATGGGGTGGGTAGTTGAGTGTTGGGAGGTTTGTGTTTGTCCATCAATGGCATCTCCATCTAGTGAGTGTTGGGTGTGGGGGCCGTCCCGGAGCCTGGCAAAGACGGGTAACAAGCCGTGCTCCTCCGTCAAGGATCACCCTTGCGGGTGTCCGGTGGTGGCCTTGCGGCCATCCTTGACCTCGTTCGCCCGGCTTGTTCTTGACTACATGTGCCGGCTCCGGGGAATGTCCGGCTATTCGCCTCTCCAGGGAATGTGGTGGGGGGCGTGCCGGGGTGGGAAATCAGCGGCCATTGCTGGCTGCCCCTCGGTTGTGCTCCTGAGCGATCAGTTGAGCAATCCGGTTGTGGGCCTGATCGCAGATTGTGGCGATGGTGGGCAGATCAGAGAACCGGAAGCTCTGCGTGTTGTGCCACTGGTTCTCGCTGTCGCGGTAGCTGCGGTCGATCGTCACCGCGTACCACGGTCCCTTCTCTCCCTCATTCCGCCAGATGGCGGCCCTGATCCCTTCGACGCGGATTTCATCGATGGGCTTCTGCTTTGGGAGTTCCTGTTGATCGTCGTTCTTTTTCTTTCGTGCTCTTGTGGTGGTCATAGATCGATCCTCTTGTTGTTGATACTTCCCGCCGCGCGAAACACGACGGATGATCGGCTTAGATCAATTCGGATGGGAACAGCAATACGCCCCCTCAATTACATACCCATGTAGGCGCACAGCCCCGCTGAGTGTGGCTTTCGCGTCACAGGCAATCACAAAGAGCTGCTCGTTATCCCCAGGTTGGGGACAAGCCATTCCACTCAACCACTGGTTGCCCTAGTTCCCCTCACCATGAAACTCGCAGATTACCTGTATCAATACAGGATGACCCCCACGCAGTTCGGACGGCTGCTGGGCGTCACAAGCCGCAGCACCGTACACCGTTACGTCAATGGTGATCGCATTCCCGAGCCACGCACGCTGCAAAAAATCAACCACATTACCAACGGGAAGGTGATGCTCGATGATTTTCTGGATGACTCAATGCCAGCTTGTGCGAACCAGCAAACAGCAACGCGAGGCAGGGGCGCGATCTGTTATCCGTGGAGCAGAGGTGTTGTAGGCGAAGCAGAAGTGGTGGAGGCTGGGTGCGAAGATGAGCCGACCTATTCACCGCCTCTGGTTCGCGCGCTAGATGTTCTTGGCAACAGAGCCCAAGTACGCGGCGAGTTGTTCGTGCTCGATGGTGTACCAACGGATGCGCGCGGGATTGTGCGTGCAGCGAATCAATGTCTTGTGACACAAAGCATGCAAAAAATCGCGTACCCGGGCGCGGTCTGATTCAAGAACAATTTCGAAAAACTAATAAATAAAATGTGCAGTGTTCGCGAACTGTCGCGAATGATTGCTCCGCAGGGGTGAGTCGAGAATGTCTAGAAAATCGGTAGTCAAAAAATCAAAGATGCCCGTGCCTCGCACCTAACCACGGAGTATGTTCTATGTGGAGCGGATTGAGAGCCTTGGCAACTCGGGTGTTGTCCCACTGGTGGATGGTGGAGCCCGTGTTGCAGATGTGTCTTTGGGGCTTCACTTATCCGTGCATGGATGGTGTGCCCCTGTGTAAAGGGCTCGCTCTATGTTTCATCACCCCGACAATCCGGCCATTCCTGTCAAGCGTGTTCCGTACTTCCTGCCGCGACATTCTAACGGTAAGAAGATGCACTGGTGCAGAGTCTACGAATGGATCAAGGATGGTTGTCCTCGAATCTGTTACCCCGGTGAACCAAAAAAGGCGGTGCCACACGGCGAAAAGGTGAAGCTCATCAAGACCAAACCGAATGGTACGGGGTGCGTCCAGTTCTCTGACTTGGTGTTCTTCGGGCGTGCAACGCACAAGCTGCATTGGTCTTTTATTGCGGATCTAGATTCGGATGATCCTGGCACACGTAAGGCGGCAGAAGCAGAGATGACTAAAATTGCAAACTGGATTTACACCATTCTCGATAAGCCGGAGCCAGGGACCGGAGACCGCCCTTCCTAGCCAACAAAATGAGTGCAACCACTCAGATGCCAGCACCCCAAAAAGCGATCGGCGTTGGCCGAAGCCAACGCCGCACAGTGAAACACTGGTATCGCAATGTCGAAAAGCTACCCGATCTCACGCATGATTGCAGCGGCCCTCTTGAAATCCCTCTCCGCATACACCTCCGTCACCGCCAGCGTGGAATGTCCTAACACCACCCTCGCTGCCTCAATCCCGTACTGAGCCGTCAAAAACGTCGCTGCGTTGTGCCGAAGCTGGTGCGGCGACCAGCAATGCGACCGGTTCCATTCGCGGCGTTTTTCCACCGAATATCCACCCGGGCAGGGGAAGGCCCGTTGGCTACCCCGCCGGATGGCCTTGCGGTAACTCCCCACCCTGTAGCTGGCATTGCGTCCCGCGACTGCTCGCCCGCGCCGTTCGTGTTCGGCTTCTGCGGGGCTGAACAGGTACGCATCCATCGCCCGCATCAGGAATGGCCGCACAACCTCCTGTGCCTGGGGGCCCAGATACACCCGCCGCGTGCGACCGTGATGCTCTGTCTTATGCGATCCCGGGATGTAGATCCACGGCTCTGATCCCATATCCAAATCCATCAGCCGCATTGCCACCACCTCACCGGGTCTCATGCCGGTAAATATCTGCAAACGGATCATCGCCGCCACTTGCCGCGAGACTTCACCCAATACCGCGTCGATGCTCGCTTGGGGCACGGGTGATACCGGGTCAGATTCGACCGCAACGGTGCGGCCCGCCTGCAAACCCTGCACGCTTTGGAGAGCCTGCAACACCGAGGGCGGGATCAGTTCATTGGCCACGCCCCACTTGAACATCCGGCGGATGCGGCTGACGTTGGCATTGATGCCGGTTCTGCTCAATCCCCGTTGGATCATGCCCTGACGCGCCGTCTTCAACGCCTTGGGTCCAAACGCCGTCGCAGCACTGGAGCCGTATAGGTCCAGCACTTCGCGCATGGCGTGCTGAATACACCCCAACTCTGACGTGGGCTTACCGTTCTTCCGGTAGTGCTGCTGTGCGAAGCTCAGGTATTGCTCGAACAGTTGCAGGACTGTTGGCCCGTCAACTACGGAGGGGATGTCCACCGCGGTACGGCGGAGTGCCAGTCGCGCGACGATCTCGCGGTAGGCCTCTTTACTTTCAGGGGAGTCCCATTTACCGAGATACACAGCCTTCCCGTCCACGCTGACGACAGCCTGGCCCGATGCGGTGTGCTTGCGGTACTTGGGTATGCGTGTGGTGAGCTTGGGCATTGTGCGGACCTCGACAAGTGCCAAACGAGTATTTACTCGTTTGGCTCAGCTTGTCGGCCGCACTGCCCGCCGTGGACAGGTCGCGTAAGTGCTTCAGCCTACGAACCTTAATGAAGTGGAGCCGATCGGGATTGAACCGACGACCTCTTGCATGCCATGCAAGCGCTCTCCCAACTGAGCTACGGCCCCAACAATCTGCTCCTCGGCTCGATGCCAGAAGCACCCAACCGGGATCGCAAAGAGTAACTGACACCGCCGGTTCGTCAAGCACGCCCACCACACCCGTGAGCCCGGATGCCCTATCCGTAGCAGTATCGCGGGCGGGGGGGTATCTTGGCGATA
>JAJDDG010000146.1 GCA_029260435.1 Phycisphaerales bacterium
TCCGCCCATTTTCTTATTCAGCCCCAGTTGATTATTAGGAGGGTGAGCGGGCATTAATTGGACATAAATAGGTACTTAAATGGCCATTTTTCTTATTATCAGCGATAATTGGATCTAAATGGTTATTAAAATGGATTGATCTATGCTTCATACCGGAACGCTCCAAATCACCAATCCCATGCTGAAGATCATCGCCGAGATCGATGAATTCAGGGGGACATGGTTGGTGCTGGGCAGGCTCGCGCCCGAGCGTCTGCAAATGCTCCGTCGCGTTGCGGCGATCGAGAGCATCGGATCATCCACGCGCATCGAGGGCGGTGCACTTTCGGACAGAGAGATCGAAGCCCTGCTTTCCAACATCTCCATCGGATCCTTTGCCACCCGCGACGAGCAGGAAGTCGCCGGGTACGCGGCGGTCATGGAAACGGTCTTCGATGCCTTTGGGTTGATGCCTCTGACAGAGAACATCATCAAGCAGTTGCATCGAGATTTGCTCGTGCACAGCGAGAAGGATGCACGCCACCGCGGGGCGTATAAGACCAACCCCAACAGCGTCGAAGCGTTCGATGCGGACGGCAGGAGCGTCGGTGTGATTTTCGAGACGGCATCGCCGTTCGACACACCCCGGCTCATGGAGGAGTTGGTTGGGTGGGTGAACAGCGAGACCGATCGAAAAGATCTGCACCCGCTGTTCGTCGTCGCTGTGTTCATCGTGGTGTTCCTTGAGATCCACCCGTTCCAAGATGGCAACGGCAGGCTGTCGCGTGTCCTCACCACGCTGCTCCTGCTCAGAGCGGGGTACGACTATGTGCCATACAGCTCGATGGAGAATGTCATCGAGCAGAGCAAGGACAGCTACTACCTTGCTCTGCGTCGAACGCAGGGCACAATTCGGACGAGCAGCCCCGACTGGGAGCCGTGGGTCATGTTTTTTCTACGGTCACTACAGCGTCAGAAGGAACGTTTGGAGAAAAAGATCGAGCGCGAACAACTCACGATCGCGAGGCTGCCCGAGCTATCAGTACAGATTCTGGAGTTCGTCCGGGACCACGGGCGCGCAACTGTAAGCGATCTGGTACGTACAACAGGCAGAAACCGGAGCACAGTTAAGACCCATCTGCGCAAACTGGTGGAAGCAAGGCACCTTACGTTGCACGGGGCAGGACGCGGGGCGTGGTACGGGATGGCGTGAGTATTGGCGAGATGATGTTGCGATTTCGGATGGATTCGTTTCCGAGTTGGCCGCAGGCGGACATGGTGTCGCGTCCTTTGGTGCGGCGGCGTTTGGTGAACTGTCCGGCGGCGGAGAGGCGGGCGATGAAGCGTTCGACGGATGCTTCGGTGGGTGCGGGCCAGGGGGAGTTGCGGCGGGGGTTGTAGGGGATGACGTTGACGCAGCAGCGGATATTTTTGAGAAGCACGGCGAGCTGGTCGGCGTGGTCGTCTGCGTCGTTGACACCGGGGATGAGGACGTACTCGGCGCAGATGGCGTCTGACGATCGGCGGGGCCAGGATTCGAGGAGTGGGATGAGTTCGGTGAGGGGCATTGATTTGTTGATGGGCATGATGGAGGAGCGGATCCGATCGTTGGGTGCGTTGATGGAGACGGCGAGGTTGAGCTGGCGCCAGCCATGGGTTTGCACGCGGTCGCGGAGTTCGGCGAGTGCGTCGGTTCGGCCTACGGTTGAGATGGTGATGCGGCGCATGGCGACGGATGGGCCGCGGTGGTCGGTGAGGATTTCGATTGCGGCGAAGAGTTCGCGGGCGTTGTCGAGTGGTTCGCCCATGCCCATGAAGACGATGTTCTGGATTGGAGCGGCGAGTGCGTGGCGGGCGGCGTGCCACTGGGCGACGATCTCGCCGGCGGCAAGGTTACGGACGAGGCCCATCTGCGCGGTCTCGCAGAAGTCGCATCCCATCGCGCATCCGACCTGGGAGGAGACGCAGAGTGTGTAGGAGGGTTGGCGGTTGCGCCCGATCATCGGGATGACAACGGATTCGGTTTCGAGGTGTGTTGCCTGATCGCGGATTGCGGGTGGGGCGGCGTGGGGGGCGGGGGAAGAGGATTCGGATTGGAGTCTGGGGTCGGCGTCGAGGGGGAGGCGCATGATGAACTTGCGCACGGTGCCCTCGGGGCACCCGGATTCGGTGGTGCGGGATGGCGCGGGGGGGGTGATGCCGGGGGGGGCGGATCCCAGGCGGTGGAAGGCTTTGTAGGTCTGTTCGGCTTCGGGGGGGCGGATGGCGAGCTGTTCGGCGGAGTGGATGAAAGCTCGGCAGGTTCGAGAGAGCAGGTGCGGTGCGATCCTGGAGAATGGGGTGGTGGTGGTCATGGGGTGGTTTGGGGGAGGGGAGCTGACGGGTGGTGGTGGGTGATGGTGTACATTTTAAGCACACGATAAATCGGTGGTGAAACTGGGCGGGACGCCCGATATTCTGGAAGAGACAGGAGGTGGTGGGGATTGGGAAGAAGTGAGGTTCTTCCGCGAACAAGGGGTGATCCTATCCGGAAAAGATGATATAAATATCTTTGTTCGATAATCTTTAAATAGAACGATGTGGGGTTTCAAGACGGAGGCTGACTCACGTGTATGGCAGACAGACAGAGACAGCGATTGCGGCGGTGAGCCGACTTGCTGAGGTGTACGACGGAGGTACGACGCGGCTTTCGGCGTCGGAGATCGCGCAGGATCGCGGGCTGCAGGCACCGTCGGTTGCGAAGATCCTGACGACGTTGTCGCAGGCGGGGCTTGTGGGCGGGATGCCTGGGCCTGGTGGTGGGTACGCGCTGTCGAAGGAGCCACAGGAGATTTTCATAAGGGACGTGTTCGCGCTGTTCGAGCGTGAGGAGGAGGACGTGAACTGTCCGTTCGGCGGGGGTGTGTGCGGGGTTGGCGAGGGGTGTGCGATTCACGAGAAGCTGGTGTTGGTGAAGGAAGCGCTGATCGAGGTGCTTGACGGCACGACGTTTGAGGTGTTCCGCGTGGCGTTCCAAGATGATGGGAAGCGGGCGAATGATCGAACGAAGAAGAGCGACAATCCGCGCACGAGCTACCGGGCTGGTCGGCGGCGGACTCTCGCGGACTGATAGCGGAGTGACAGATGAAGGCGGTGGCGTGCTCCGATAAAGAGTGCGTTGTGGCATTGTCGGCGTGGGTTGGGTGGATGATTGGTGATTGGTGGGAAGTACCAATAACGCGGCTATTGACGGTGCGCAGAGTTATGGGATAACTAATGTGTACGGCGATTGTTGCGCGATCTGTTTGTTGTCAGAGAATGAGGAAGAGAGCCGATGGCTCGTTTCGTTTTGTTGTATGTATTCGAGGCGGTGGTTGCGCTGTCGGTCATTGCAGGGGTGGCGCAAGCGGGCGGGGTGGCGTTTCCGCCTTACATACAGCAGTTCGACAGCGAGAACATCAACTCTGTGGATTTGTTGCGGACGTTGGGTGACTGGGAGGTGATCCAGACGGGTGCGGGGTCGGTGTGCCTTGGGTGCAACGAGCGGGTTGAGCTGACGAACTTTGACGCGATGATGGGTGTGCGTCTGCATCCGGCGCGGTTCGTGCTTGAGGGCGATGCGGATGTGCGGGTGGACTTCGGTGTGTCGGGGGCGGGTGTTGGTGCTGGTGAGACTCGGGTGGTTGGTCTTGCGTTGGAGCGGGCGGGCAACGGGGTGGATCTGGTTGCGGTGGAGCATGTGAACCAAGGGGGGACCCGGAGCTATCGTTCGGGCGGCGTACAGGTTGGGACGACGAACGTGTCTGGGAAACTGCGCGTGCGTCGGAGCGGCAACGCGGTGATTTCGTACTACTGGGACAGCATCGGCGAGGAGTGGGTGCAGCTGGATGTGCAGCTCGCGGGGTACTCGGGGGCGATGAGCTTTGTGATCTGGACGGATGAGACCGCGACGAGCGGGTCTTCGTACACGGCTCACTTCGACGATATCGCGGTGAGTTACCCGGCGGATGAGTGCGCACAGGCGCCGTTGATCGGGCTTGGGCAGCCGGTGTTGTACGACGCGTTTTTGTCTACGACGAATGTGAGCGACCCGGTGTTTTCATGCCGTGTGAATGGCGGGTTGCCTGGTCCGGGTCAGGGAGACAGCAGCCAGTGGTATCGGTTTATTGCGCCGGATCACCCGGTGACGGTGTACACATGTGAGTCGATTGATGAGCCGTTTGAGTTTGAGGATTCGTTGCTCGCGGTGTACGCGGGAGGTTGCGGGGGTCTTGTGGAGATCGCGTGCGGCGAGGACGAGTGTGTTGGGTTTTATTCGAGTGTTCGGCTCGATGGGCTTGTCGCGGGGAACGAGTATTTGATTCAGGTGTGCCGACATGATTCGGGTACATGGCCCGACATTGTGTTGCGGATCGATCCGGCGGTGGTGTATGTGGATGGTTCTGTGGTGGCGGGTCGGGCGGGAGTGGGCGTGAGTGGGGGTTCCTGGGGTACGGCGTTTCCATCGTTGGTGTCGGCGTTTGCGTCGATCGAGGCGGGGCTGCAGCCTGGGCGCGAAGAGGTGTGGGTGGCGGAGGGTGTGTACACGGCGATGCCAGAGAAGATGGTTGACGCGGGAGATCGCGGTTCGTTGCGTGAGTTGACGTTTACATTGCCCGAGGGGATCGCGGTTCGTGGCGGGTTCCCGGGCGGCGGGATCGGGACGCTGGCGAACAAGAATCCATTGTTGCATCCGACGGTGTTGAGCGGTGATCTGATTGGTGACGATTCGGGTCGGGATGTGATCGAAATCCCCGCGGCGGGCGACCCGACGACGAATAACAGTTACCACGTGGTGACGGTGGCGGAGACGATCGGGTCGTACGAGATCGACGGGTTCATCATCGAGCGTGGGAACGCGGATGGTGTGAGCGGGAGCAGGGAGGGGAGCGGTGGCGGGATGCTGGTATTGGGCGAGGTTGATGTTCGGAATTGCACGTTCCGCCTTAATTTCGCGCGGGAGGGTGGCGCGATCGGCGTGGAGAATACGCTGGTTGGTGCGCGGCTATCGTTGACCAAGTGTGTGCTGGATATGAACACGGGCGAGGAGGGGAGCGCGCTGCATGTTGGCGCGGTGGGGACATCGGGGCGTGTTGGTGAGCCGCTGGTGATTCATACAACGACATTCAGCAATAACACCGTTTCGGGTGAGTCTGGATCGATTGTTCGGGTGCATTCCGGGTCGTTTGATGTGTTGGTGCAATCGAGTGTGTTTGCGGGTAATCACGCGGCGCCGGGGGTGGCGCGATCGGCGTGTCTTCGGATCGGTGCGCCTTCTTTAGTTAGCGCGGTGCCGGCGGCTTCGGTGTTGATCGATTCAAGCTTTTTTACCAACAACTCGCTCACGGACACGGGTGTGCTGATCGAGGCGGGATTCGGGGGAATCTTTCCGGAGTTGGGTATCGATCTGAGCTGGTGTTTCTTCCTGGACAATGACGGGTTGGTTCGGAAGGGCGGCGGCGGTGCGGCGCTGGGCGGGGTGGTGCGGGTCAGCGGGAAGTCGGACACGACGTGTCGGCTTTCGGATTGCCAGTTTGAGCGGAATACGAGCGGGGCGGGGACGGTGGTGGTGTACGGGGAGCGGGCGGGTTTTGTTGTTGAGCGGAGCGAGTTTCTGGGGAACCGGCTTGCGGATGTTGATGGTGCGCCGGACGGCGAGGCGTCGCCCGGGATCTTTGCAGATTTCGCGGCGTTTGGCGGCGGGGCGCGGGGGTCGCTTCGGATCGACAACAGTTTGTTTGTTCGGAACGTTGGCGGGGCGTTGGGTGCGGCGTTGGCGGTGCGCGGTGAGGTTGATGCTGCGGTTTACAACACGACGATCGCGTCGAACATCGGGGATGCGGTGACAACGATCGGTTCGGGCGGTGTGCTGGAGATGGCGAACTCGATTGTGTGGGGGAGCATCGGGGGCGCGTCTTATGAAAATGATTTGTTTGCGCCGTTTGGTTCGGTGTTGTTTGTCACGAGCGATCTCTCGGGGCTCGGGGAGGTGAGCGGGCAGTCGGGTGTCGTGGTGGATCGGTGCTTTGATGCGGGGCCACGGTTTGTGGTTGCATCGGGTAACGGGACCGATGGCATGCCCGGCACCGAAGATGACACCATCGGGGATCACCGGCTTGGCGTGGGATCGCCCTGTATTGATTCGGGTGATTCGACGTACCCGGATCCGGAACTTGTGCACGATATTCAGGGGAATCCGCGGTATGTGGATGCGGTTGCGTATGCGGATACGGGTGTCGGCGATGGTCTGCTCGCGGTGGTGGATCTTGGCGCGTACGAGGCTGCGAGTGGGATCGCGGCGCCTTGCGATGGCGATGTGAACGGCGATGGCGCGGTTGATGTCAATGATCTGAGCTTTGTGCTGTTCCGGCTCGGGGATACGGGGGGAGCGGGGCTCGTTGACGGTGACGCGAACGGTGAAGGGGTGGTGGATGTAAACGACATTTCGTATGTGCTGTTCCGCCTGGGGGATCCTTGCTGAGCGGGTGGGCGAGCGTTTGGGTATCGTCGAGGGGTGCGACGGGTTCATCTGGACACGATTGATTCGACGAACGAAGAAGTGCGCCGGTTGGTGCGCGAGGGTTGTGCTCTGCCGATTGCGGTGACGGCGACGGTGCAGACGGGGGGGCGGGGTCGGCACGGTCGGGCGTGGGCTTCGCCGGCGGGCGGGGTGTGGTTGAGTATCGGTTGGCGGACGGCGCGGACGATGCGGGAGACTGGTGCGCTGGGGATGGTTTTGGCGCTGGGCGTTGTGCGCGCGGTGGATGGGGTTGCGCCGGGGATGGGTTCGCGGGTGCGGATCAAGTGGCCGAATGATGTGCTGGTTGATGGGCAGAAGGTTTGCGGTGTGGTGTGCGAGCGGGCGGGGGATGTGGTGGTTGGCGGGGTTGGCGTGAACGGGGATTTCGGGGTGGGGGCGCTTCCCGAGGGAGTACATGAGACGGCGACGACGCTGCGCGATGCGATGGGGTGCGCGGTGGACGCGGGGGATCTGACGGAACGGGTGGTTGAGGGGGTGTGGGGCGCGGTGGGGGTGTTCGAGGCGCACGGGGTGCGCGAGGCGGAGCGGGCGGAGGTCGAGTCGCGGTTGGCGATGCGGGGGGAGGCGGTTCGGATCGAGATCGGACGGGGCGAGGTTGTTGAGGGGGTGCTCGCGGGGATCGGCAGCGACGGGAGCGCGATGGTCGAGCGCGATGGCGAGCGGATTGGGGTGAGCATGGGCGAGGTGGTGCGCGCACGCGGGGCTGGGGTAGGGGGCGGTGGTGGGGGAGTAGGATGTGGGCGTGCGTGATGAACAGATATTGAAAGAGCCGGACGGGGTGGTGGCGGTTGAGGGGGAGATCCGGGTGCGGGTGCGGTACTGCGAGTGCGACCCGATGGGGGTTGCGCATCATTCTGCTTGCGTGCCATGGTTCGAGATGGGTCGGACGGAGCTGTTGCGCGGGTCGGGGGTGACATACCGCGCGATGGAGGCGGCGGGGGTGCTGCTGGTCGTGACGCGGTTAGACATCCGGTACAAGCTGCCCGCGCGGTACGACGATGAGTTGGTGCTGGTGACACGGGTGAGCGGTGGGGGGCGGGCGCGGCTCGATCACGAGTACGAGTTGTGGCGGGATAGCGGCGACGGTCGCGGCAAGAGCGAATTGCTCGCGACGGCGGGGTCTACGCTTGCGTGTGTCGGCGCGGATGGCAGGGTTCGCGCATTGCCCGAGTGGTTGACGTTTAAAAAGCGCAAGACATCGGCTGCACCGTAAAGGTTATTTCTGCCAGGGCCACTTGAAGCCGGTGGTTTTCTTCTCGGCGGGCTGTTCTTTTGCGGGGGTTGTTGCTCGCGCACCCTGGGAGCGCGTGGGCTGGGATGTGAGGTCGGCGGGTGTTGGTTCGGAGAGTCCGGCGGCGCGGAGGGCGGCGAATGGGACGTGTTCCTGTTCGGAGGTGAGGACGTTTACCCGGTAGTAGCGGGTGAGGTCTTCGCGGACGGCGGCGATGTAGACCCACCCGGCGTTGCGGGCGACGATGCCCTTTGTGTTGACGAGCCCTTCCCATTTGCCGCGGGAATCTACGGCGATGAGCCGCCATGGTGCGCCGACGGGTCGGTCGGCGATGAGTGCGTGTGCGCTGGCGGATACCTGCACGGTGACGCGGGTGAGGACGGAGCCCGATGCGGCGAGCCCGCCGAAGTTGAGCGTTGCGTGTTCGAGGGGCATGGAGATGCGATTGGCGCGGGATACGGCGCGGAGGTCGCGGTGGACGTAGGCGAGTTCGCGGACGGTGTTGATGCCGGTGACGTCGTAGGTGATTGGTGAATCGGAGGTGCGGCGGAAGGCGAGGTCGTGGTCGCGGAAGACGCGCTCGATGATGGGGGCTTCGTCGGCGATGAGCCCGGCGAATCGGAACTCGGTGTCGGCGTTCCAGGGGATCGGGCGCGGTTTGGCGCAGGCTGGGAGGGTGAGCGCGATGAGCGTCGCTGCGATGATTCCGTTCAACGCTGTTGGCTTCATGTGCGGAGTGTACCGCAGATCGCGGGCTATCCGCGGTTGATGACCATGACCTCGGAGAGCGGCTTGCGCGCGAGGTCCGGGACTGTGGCGTCATCGGCGGGGTAGCCGACGGGGAGGAGGAGGAAGGGGCGCTCGTGCTCGGGGCGGTTGAGGACGCCTGCCAGGAATTTCATGGGGGCGGGTGTGTGTGTGAGGGTGACGAGCCCGGCGCAGTGGATCGCGGAGATGAGCATGCCGCAGGCGATGCCGACGGATTCTTCGCGGTAGTAGACCTGTCCGCCGTCGTCGGTTTTGGCGAGCGCGAAGACGACGATGATCCATGGAGCGGTTTCGATGAATGGCTTGTGTGTATCGGTGGCGAGCGGGGCGAGGTCTTCGAGCCATCGGCGGCTTGCGCGCCGGTGGTAGAACTCGTGCTCTTCGGTTTCGGTGGCGGTGCGGATTTCTTTTTTGAGTGCGGGGTCGTTGATGCAGACGAAGCGCCACGGCTGCTTGTGCGCACCGGATGGAGCGGAGGCGCCGGCGAGGACGATGTGTTCGATTGTTTCGCGCGAGACAGGTTTGTCGGAGAAGAAGCGGCAGGAGCGGCGCTTGCGCATGGTTTCGTAGAACGCGCGGGAGGCATCTTCGGGAGATGTGCCCGGGTCGTAGCGCTGGTAGGGGCGCGTCGGGAGGGGTGGGGGGAGGTTTTCGAAGCGGGCGGGGTCTGTTGGGTCTGTTGGGTCTGTTGGCATGGTGGGTTCGCGGTGGGGGGTTGAAAGTTTGAGCGTATGGATAGCCTACTCCGAGCGCGGCGGGCACGGTTTCTCGGACCATTGTTCGCGCTATTGGCGGATGTGATTCGGGTCGATTGTGGTGGTATGTCACTCACATTTGCGATCGACGAGTTGTACGAGGCGGGGTGGGAAGCTGGGGATGCGAGCGCGTGCGAGCGGGCGGCGGATGGGCGGGCGTACCCCACCGCTGAGGACGTGGTGGAGGCGTTCGGGCGGGTCGGGTCGCGGTTGACGTTTCAGATGGACGATGGATTCGGGGTGTTTCTTGCTTCGTGGAGCGAGTCTGAACTGGTGCGGGGCGGGCGTGTGGTGGCATCGAGCCGGGACGAGGCGGCGGTATTCGCGCTGGCCCGGATGCTCGGGTCACGGCGGGAGATGGCGGGTATGGGTTGACGGGCGGGGTGGAGGGCGTACACTTTTGTTCGCGGTCGGGCGAGATGCTCGGCGAGGCGACGGTTGGCCCCATCGTCTAGTCAGGTCCAGGACACCAGGTTCTCATCCTGGTAACCGGGGTTCAAATCCCCGTGGGGTCATTGTTCTTCGAGATTGAGACGTGCCTATCGGGCTCCGCGTGATGCGGGGTCCGTTGTGGCTTTTGGGGGTGGAGGGCGCGGGTCTCGGGAGGGTGGTGCTTGTATGTTGTGGTATGGAACGCACGCATTCTGGCGTCGGCAGGATCGGGGTGTGCTCGTGGTCGCTGTGTGCGGCGGGGGCGGAGGCGATCGCGCGCATCGTTCGGGATGACCTTGGTCTGGAGTGTGTGCAGCTCTCGCTCTCCGCGGTCCGCGACGAGGGGTGGGGCGTTGATCGCACGCGGGCGTGCATGGACAAGGCGGGCATCGAGATCATCTCCGGGATGATGGCTTCGATCGGGGAGGACTACTCGACGATTGCTTCGATCCGGCGCACGGGCGGATTTGCGCGGGATGAGACGTGGTGTGAGAATCTTGGTGTGGCGGAGGAACTCGCTGAGATCGCTCGGGCTCTCAACATCGGTTTGGTCACGATGCATGCTGGTTCGTTTGTTACCGGCGAAGGGGAGTTGGATGAACGCATGGTGGACAGGGTGCGCGCCATCGCGGGGGTATACGCGCAGCGTGGCGTGGGGGTCGCGCTGGAGACGGGGCACGGATTGGCGCGTGATGTGCTCGCACTGATCGAGGCGATGGGGGATGTGCGGGTGGGGGTGAACTTTGATCCGGGGAATATGCTGCTGTACGGCGCGGGTGATCCGGCCGAAGCGCTGCGGATGTTGCTGCCGCATGTGGTGCAGTGCCATGTGAAGGACGCGATCCCTTCGGCCGTGGTGGGGGAGTGGGGGACGGAGGTGCGGGCGGGGAGTGGCGTTGTGGATTGGGGTGCGTTTTTCGGTGTGCTTGGTTCGAGCGGGCGTGCGATCGATGTGGTGATCGAGCGGGAGTCCGGGGATGCGCGAATGGGTGATATCCGCGCGGCGGTTGAGCTCGTTCGGTACGCGATGGGAGGGGGCGGGAGATGACGATCGGTGTGGGAATCGTCGGGATGGGATTCATGGGGCGGCGGCACGCTGTGAATGTGGCGCGTCTCGCGCGTAAGGGGGTCGGCTGCAGGTTGGTCGCGGTTCATTCCGAGGGTGTGCGGACGCGAGAACAGCTTCAGGAGAATGAGCACTATGGAAACATCGCGGGGGATGTTGGGAGGTGCGAGTGGTCGAGCGAAGTCCGCGTGGCGGGTTCGTACGACGAGCTTCTGGCGGAGGGTGATCTCGATTGTGTGATCGTGTGCACGCCCACGCCTCATCATGTGGATATGGCGGCGTGCGCTCTGGACGCGGGGCGGCATGTGATGATCGAGAAGCCGGTCGCGCTCGACGCGGCGGGGGTGGAGCGGCTTGTTGCGCACCATGAAAGGATGCCGGATCTCGTGTGCATGCCGGCGCACGTGATCCGGTTCTGGCCCGGGTGGACAAGCATCAAGAAAGCGGTTCACGATGGGCGGTACGGGCGTGTGTTGAGTGCTACGTTCAGGCGGCTGGGCACGACGCCCGGGTGGAATCGCGCATTTTACAGCGACTTGTCGGCGAGCGGCGGTGCGCTCGTGGATCTGCACATCCACGACGTGGATTTCATCCTCGACTGTTTCGGGGTGCCGGATTCGGTGCAGGCTGCGGGTGATCTGATGCATGTCACGGGGGTGTTTGGGTATGAAGATGGACCGCGACATGTGGTTGCCGAGGCAGCGTGGGATCAGCAGGCTGGGTTCGCGTTCCGGATGCGCTGCGTTGTGAACTTCGAGCGTGCGACGATGGAGTTTGATTCGCTTCGAGACCCGCCGCTTGTAGTGATCCAAGGAGAGATTGCTACGGCGGTGGTGGAGTCGCGAGGGGACGGGTATGCGGAGGAGTTGCGGGGTTTTCTAGGGGCGGTCGGGGATGTGGGCGCGGTCCCGGTTACGCTCGGGGATGCGCTGCGGGCGGCGCGTGTGATCGATCGGGAGCGGGCGATTCTTTTGAGTGCGATGGAGGACGGGTGATGCAATCTGGTGCGGGAAACGTGGGCCCGACGAGGCGCGAGTTCATGGTGTGCGCCGCGGGCGCGGCTGCGCTGGGTGCGCTTGCGCCCGGCGCAGTATTCGCGGGCGGAGAGCCAGCATTCAGGATCTCGCTCGCGCAATGGTCGCTGCACCGCGCGTTGTTCTCGAAGGAGATCGACGCGCTGGACTTTCCCAGGATCGCGCGGGAGCGGTACGGGATCGGCGCGGTGGAGCTGGTGAACCAGTTTTTCATGGATCGCGCGCGTGATGGGGCGTATCTGAAGGAGATGAAGCAGCGGGCGGATGACGCTGGGGTTTCGATCCTGCTGGTCATGTGCGACGGGATCGGTGAGATGGGTGATCCGGATCCGGCGGCTCGCGGGCGCGCGGTGGATGGGCATGTGCGGTGGCTCGAGGCTGCGGCGGCGCTGGGGTGCCATTCGATCCGTGTCAACGCGGGGAGCAAGGGGGGCTACGAGGAGCAGCAGAGGCTCGCGGCGGATGGGCTTCACCGGTTGTCTACGCTCGCTGTCGGGTACGGACTCGGCGTGATTGTTGAGAACCACGGTGGGCTCAGTTCCAACGGTGCCTGGCTCGCGGGGGTGATCGAGCGGGTGGGGCTAGCGAACTGCGGCACGCTCCCTGATTTTGGCAACTTCTGCTTGGACTGGTCGCGTGAGAAGGAGGCGGACGCTTGGTACGACAGGTACCTCGGTGTTGAACAGCTCATGGCGTTCGCGAAAGCGGTGAGCGCGAAGTCGCACGAGTTTGACGAGAAGGGGAACGAGGTACGGACGGACTACCTACGCATGATGCGGATTGTTCTCGATGCGGGGTACACGGGGTATGTTGGCATCGAGTACGAGGGCGAAACGATGAGCGAGCACGAGGGCATCCTCTCGACGAAGAAACTGCTCGAACGTGTGGGGCGTCAGCTCGCGGATTGATCGGGCTTATTTCGGTTCGGCATGCACAGGTCTACGAGGATGAGCACGGCGAGGAGCGACATGCCGATGGTGTACCCCGCGCCGCCCGCGACGACGACGATCGCGTAATCCGCAAAGGATCGTGTGATCCACCACCCGGAGAGGTCGATGGCGAGGCCCGCTCCCGTCGCTGCGACAATGACTCCGATTGTGCGTTTGTTCCAGGCGGTGAGTAGCGCGAGGAGCGTGATCGCGATGCCGATCGCCGCCATACCGAGCGCGTGGGTGTGCGTTGATGCGGCGAGGATCTCCGGTGGAACGGGGCGGATATCACGAGAGACGGAGATCGCTTCGACGTCGTCCCAGTACTCAAGGGGGATGTTGGGAGCGGCTTCCTGCCCGGCTGACGATCGGGCGTGGCATTCCATGCAGTTCACCGCCATGATCTCGGCGGGTGCATCGGAGGCGAGGTCGAGCGAGTCGTAGGATTGGCTGAGAGTTGCGGGGTCGGAGCGCAGCCATCCGGTGAGCAGATCGCGCTCTCGTTGGGGCAGTTCGTGGGGGTGCCCGGAGTCGAGCGATACGAGCAGCGGCGCTGGGGTGATGATGCCGTGGTAGTGCGCGCGCACGTCGTCGAGCGTGAATCCCGGGCGGGCGTCGCGGTTGGCGTGGTGCATCTTGAGGAACAACCCGGAGGCTGCGGTGCCGGCGATCGCGGAGATGACGAAGCCCGCGACGCCGATGCGTGCGAACAATCCGAGAGAGCGGAGACGGAGCGGGTTGGCGGTCGGTGTGGTCATCCCGGTTTAGCCCAATTCCGCGGGGTCGATCTCGATGGTGCGCCCGGTCGTGATTGCTTCGTGGGTCCGGATGCCGATGATTGTCGATCGGAACGCTTCGTCGGCGCTGCACGCCACGGGTGCGTCCTCGGTGACCGACTTGAGGAAGGATTCGACGCTGTACCAGAGCGGTGTGTGCGGGAGCCCGATGCCGTCCTTGAGTTTGCCCTGCTCGGCGAGTTTGGTTGCGCCGGCGATGAGGGTGATGCCCTCGTCGTTATGGAACTGCTGTCGGTTGGCGTAGACCTCCCATCCTTGGGTGGGCGCGTCGGCTTCCTTGAACATCCACCCGTGTGTCCACGCGAGTTTGATGGCTGCGTTCTCGCCTCGGAGCAGCTCGTGTGCGCCCTCGTAGCTGTTTGCGAGGGTGGCGTTGTATGTGAGTATTTCTCCACTTGGGAATGCGAGGGAGGCGGAGATGGTGTCGTGGACTGTTCGCCCATCGTCGTGCAGTCGGATGGAGCCGAACCCGGAAACACGCGTCGGGTATTTTCCGGTGTACCAGTGGAAGACATCGAACTGGTGGCTCCCCCATTCGCCGGCGAGCCCGGTGGTGACTTCGGGGTCGAGGCGCCAGTTCAGGCGTTTGTTCATCTCGGCGTCGTTTGCGGGGGTGCGCCACGAGGTCTTTCGTGCGCGGACGGCTTCCATCGCGACGAGTGTGCGCACGGAGTCGGAGACAAAGAAGGTGCGGGCGAGCTGGTACACGGGGTTGGCGCGGGCGAGGTATCCGGCTTGGAAGACATTGGTTGAACCGCGTGCTGCCTGGGCGATGGCTTTGGCGTCCTCGGGGGTGTTGGAGAGCGGGGCTTCGCAGTACACATGCAAGCCTGCCTGCAGCGCATCCGTCGCGAACTCGCGGTGCAGGTGCGTGGGGGTGGCGATGAAGACCGCGTCCAGTGTGCCTGTGTCGAGCATCGCGCGGTGGTCGGCGAATGCCTGGGCGTCCTTTGCTCGGCGCTTGCCGGCGTTCAGACGGCGCGGCTCGGAGTCGCAGATCGCACCGATCGTCACGGTTTCGAATGAAGACAGTTCCGCGATGATCGCCCGGCCCTGGCGACCACAACCGATGATGCCGACGCGGACGGTGGATTCCAGACGTCCCATCGAGGCGCCGAGTATGGGTGTGAGCGCCATACCGGCGGCGATGCCGGATGTGCGGGCTATGAACGAACGGCGGTCGATTGCGCACACGGTGAGGGGTCCTCCGGGGTGAGGCATCCATCTGGTTCGATGCGCCAAGCGCACTTGCCTGGCAGGATCGAGTGTAGCGATTCGGGCATCGTGGCGGGGCGCGCCCCGAGCACGCACAGCGCGGTCGCCCACGCATCGCATTCGCACGCGGATTCGCCGACGCACGCGCCAAACACGCTGGCGGTTGTTGTGGACATCGTGCGTGGGTCTGTGATGTGCTGGCCCTGCTGAGCGTCGCCTGATACCGCGAACGCGCGGTTGGTGATGTCGATACGCAGCGGATCGAGCGGAGTGCTTTCGCCGATCGAGATTCTCCAGGGGGAGCCATCCGGGCGTGTGCCGATCGCGGCACCGGAACTCCCGCCAGCATGCACGAACGCTGAGGTTATCCCCGCTTCTCTGAGAGAGCGGATCGCCAAGTCGATCGCGTAGCCTTTTCCGATACCGCCGAGATCAACCGAGCCACCTTGCGAGACAGATACCGTTCGGTTGGGTTGGTGGAGCAAGAGGTTGGAGTCTGCGTTCCGCGTGATATCGAATGCGTCTTCGCTTTGCTGGCGGATGCGATCAGCTAATTCGAACAGGGCGAACAGTTCGCCATCGACGCGCTGCTGTGCGCCCTCGTTGATGTGAGAGACAACCGATCCGGGTTTGAAACGGGTGAGCAGGGCGTGCGTTGTATCGATCTCTTCGATCGCTTCTTCACCGGCGGCGCGCAGCCAAAGTTCGGGGCCGCCAGCGAGCACAAGCTCAAAGCGGCATCCCATCGCGTTCGTTGCCTGAGAGACCCACGGAGACTTACACACGCGAGGCAGTCATTGTGTTCGGGTCGAACGAGTATGCGTGCCCGTCCCACATCGAGCGGGAGGCGAGATCGACGGCGACCATCACCTTGGTCGCGAAATCGACGGTGGAATCGGGCTGCACGCGGGAGCGGATGGCCTTGAGCCACGCGAGGCGGAGTTGGTCCTGGTCGTTGCCGATGTCGGGGCACTCGATCTTCTGCGGGTCGATAAGATCGACAAAGGGGCGCGTCGGGCGCAGCTCACAGTGGCGGGAGTTGAGGTAGATATTTCCCTCGTGCCCGCGGATGAGGTTCTCAAGCCCGACCTCGTTGCAGGTCGAGCCGGCGACGATCATGGTGTGGTCGTGCTCGAATTGGATGGTGAGGTTGACCTGGTCGTGATTCTCCATCTCTTTGTCGATGTAGTGTCCGCCCGTCGCGACGACGTGCGTGGGCCAACCCACGGAGTCGAGCGCGAGGATGAGCGGCGTCATCTCGTGCACGAGGAGGTCGCCCAGGATGCCGGTCGAGAAATCGCGGTAGCGCCGCCACCGGATGTAGACCTTCGGGTCCCACTCTCGCGGCCCGTACTCGCCGAGCCACGCGTCCCAGTCGAGGTTGACACCGGGCTTCCAGTTCTCGTCTATCCCGTAGTAGTTCCACTCGCCGTCGGGTGAGTTGCGGCAGTAGCTCGTCTGGGAAAAGGTCGGTTTGCCGATCGCGCCCGCCTCGATGAGCTTCTTCGCCTCGAGGTACTTGGGGAGCATCATTTTTTGTGTGCCGACGACGAAGATCACACCCGGGTTGTTGTGCACGGTTTTCTGTACGGCGAGCGCCTCGTCTAAGTGGAGCGTCATGGGTTTCTCGCAGTAGACGTCTTTGCCCGCGTGTACCGCGTCCATCGCCATCTTCGCGTGCCAGTGCTCGGGTGAGGCGATGATGACCGCGTGGATATCATCGCGCTTCAGTACCTCGCGGTAGTCGCGATAGGTTTCCGGGGTCGATTGCTGCCCCGCTTCACGGATGGTGTTGACAGCAGCTGCGGCGTGCAGGTCGTTCACATCGCAGACCGCAACGATCTCGACATCCTGTTCGCCGCGGTTCGCGAAGGTGGCGATCGCCTGGCAGTGCCCGCGCCCCATGCCGCCGGTGCCGAGCACGGCGAGGCGGAGGGTTTCTTGATCTTGCGGCGGCGACGGGGGCGCGCCCTGCCCGAGCGCGCGGGGGGCGTTGCGGGTGGTCGTGCAGGCGGGGGTGAACCCGAGGAGCCCGGCACCCGCGACCAGCGCGGTCTGTTTGAGGAAGTGTCGTCGGTTGGGGGAAGTGGACGGGGTGTTTTTTTTCGGCATCTCGGTGCTCCTCCGCGGGCGTAGTTAATCCGACTCTATCTTTTTCTCTTCCCCCGCCGCATCCCGTTGGGCATCGGTCTTGAACAGGGCGACGAACACAAACAGCACGAGCAGCGCAAACCCCGCGGGGATGATCCAGACGGTTTGCCATGACGTGGTGCCATCGCTCGTATTCGCCTGCACGAGACGGGCGAAGACCTGATTGCCGATGAGCATCCCGATGCCCTGCGTGATCAGGACGAGGAAGCACTGCGTCTGCGCCCGGGATTCTTTGGGCGACGCCTGGTCGGTGTAGATCTGCCCGGCGACGAAGAAGAAGTCGTAGCAGATGCCGTGCAGGATGATCCCGGTGAGGATCATCCACATGATGTGGTTGGCGTCGTCGTTCCA
This sequence comes from Phycisphaerales bacterium, assembly GCA_029260435.1. Taxonomy (GTDB): domain Bacteria; phylum Planctomycetota; class Phycisphaerae; order Phycisphaerales; family UBA1924; genus OFTM74. The sequence continues at coordinate 17,268 of JAJDDG010000146.1, forward strand.
TGCGCCAGCGAACAGCCCGTAGCGCACGACCCACGCGAGCATCCCTACTGCAAGCATCCACTTCACTCCGAGGCGCACGAACAGCAGTGGCATGATGAGCATGAACCCTATCTCGCTCATCTGCCCGAAAGTCATCTTGATGGGGACACCCGTCACGCCCGCGTCTGTCGCGAAGTTTGCTGCCTGCTGGTAGTACGCAGCGAGCGGGATGCAGACGAGCATCGAGCACACGATGAAGACACCGAACGAGCGCTTCCTCATGAGTTTTACGGCGTCCAGCCCGAGCACGCTGCTCATGCTGACTGGTTTGCCGCGCATCGGCGCGGGGGTGTGCGGGAGCAGGAAGCTGAACAAGCCGAGCAGGATGCCCGACCCTCCGGCGACGTAGAAAAATGCGGAGACCGCGGCGCGGGCGGATTCGGCCTCATTGTCTGTCATGTTTGTGGTATCTACGAGCCTTGACGCCAAAATGGCGACCACGAAACCCGCCACGATCCACCCGATGGTTCCCCAGACGCGCACGAGCGGGAAGTCCTTCTCGGGGTGTTTGATCGCGTGGAATGCGATGGTGTTGCTCAGCCCGAGGGTTGGCATGTAGCAGAGCATGTGCAATAGCAGCACGGCGATGAA
>JAJDDG010000147.1 GCA_029260435.1 Phycisphaerales bacterium
GTCGCGTCGATGCCCTCGTCCTTGACGTGGTAGGGCAGCGAGACGATGCGCTTGAACTCTCCGTACTTGCGTTCGGAGTGGAACACGTTCTCCAGCTTCTCTTCTCTGAGGTCTTCCTTGTGCCCGGCGACCGTCAGGAGATCCCCTTCGACGGTGATCTCCATGTCGTTCTTATCAACACCCGGGAGTTCGACGTTCACGATCAGGTGATTGTCTGTTTGAGAGACTTCGAGCGTCGGGTTCCACCCGCCGGTGGTCGGCTTGAACTCGGCGAGGGTGTCGTAGGGGGTTTCGAACATTCTGAAGAGGCGTTCGAAGTTCGGCCGGATATCTGCGATCGGGAATGCGTTGTCTTGTCGTTTGACGAGCATGGTCTGCCTCCGGTTCATTTCTGCGCGGCGTCGTATGTCGCGGGGTTGCTGTTTGGTCTTGCCGATAAATGGTGCAATACCTGTGCCGCGGGGGGGTGGTTTTAGATCGAACGCTGTGTGAGCAGGACGTGGCGGGGGTGCCAAAGTGGCAAACGGGCTGCCGAGTCGGCAGCAGCGGGGGGTGTAATCGCTGAGAAAAGCAGGGTTTGCCGGATGGGTGGACGGGCACCCTGTTTGCATACGTTCTCAAGGTTACGGTGCGTTCGGTGTCGGGCGTGCTGTCGCCGAACACGAATGTACGGGGGCAGTGAGATCACGATGGAACTCAACAAACTGACACAACGATCGCAGGAAGCCGTCCACGAGGCGCAGGGCACCGCGGTGCGCTACGGGCACCAGCAGGTGGACGGCGAGCATCTGCTCTTCGCGCTGCTCACCCAGGAAGACGGGCTGGGCCCAAGACTGTTGGAGAAGCTGGGTGTGGACGTGCGTGCGCTGATCGGTGAGGTCCGCGCTGTGCTGGAGCGCGCGCCGAAGGTGTCCGGGTCGGCGGCGGAGCCGGGCAAGGTGTACCTGACGCAGCGCGTCGGTGCTGTCTTGCAGGCGGCGGAGGACGAGGCGAAGCGGCTGAAGGATGAGTATGTGTCCGTCGAGCACCTGCTGCTTGCGTTGGTTGGCGAGGGGGACGCGTCCGAGGGCGGGCGGTTGCTCAATGCGCACGGTGTTTCGCGGGAGGGGTTTCTCGGCGCATTGACAGAAGTGCGCGGGTCGCAGCGTGTGCAGAGCGCGAACCCCGAGGCGACGTACGAGGCGCTGAGCAAGTACGGCATCGATCTCGTGGAGGCGGCGAGGCAGGGCAAGATGGACCCGGTGATCGGTCGCGATGCGGAGATCCGCAGGACGATCCGGATCCTGTCGCGCAAGACGAAGAACAACCCGGTGCTGATCGGCGAGCCCGGCGTGGGCAAGACGGCGATCGTCGAGGGGCTCGCCCAGCGGATCATGCGCGGGGACGTGCCCGAGGGGCTGAAAAACAAGACCGTCTTCGCGCTGGACATGGGCTCGCTTATCGCGGGCGCGAAGTTCCGCGGCGAGTTCGAGGAGCGCCTGAAAGCGGTGCTGAACGAGGTGAAGCGCGCCGAGGGGCGGATCCTGCTGTTTATTGACGAGCTGCACACGATCGTCGGCGCGGGCGCGGCGGAGGGCGCGGTAGACGCGGGGAATATGCTCAAACCCATGCTCGCGCGGGGCGAGCTGCGCTGCATCGGCGCGACGACGCTCGACGAGTACCGCAAGTACATCGAGAAGGACGCCGCGCTGGAGCGCCGTTTCCAGCAGGTGATGGTCGATCAGCCGGATGTCGAGGACACCATCTCGATCCTGCGCGGGCTCCGCGAGCGGTTCGAGGTGCACCACGGCGTGCGCATCCAGGACAACGCGATTGTTGCCGCGGCGACGCTCAGCCACCGCTACATCTCCGATCGGTTCCTGCCTGACAAGGCGATTGATCTGATAGACGAGGCGTGCGCAATGATCCGAACCGAGATCGACTCGATGCCCGCGGAGCTGGACGAGGTGACGCGGCGCGTGATGCAGCTGGAGATCGAAGAGGCTGTGCTCAAGAAGGAGAAGGACAAGGCGTCCGGTGACCGTCTGGAAGTGTTGCGCTCCGAGCTGGCGGACCTGCGCTCGCGGGGCGATGCGATGCGCGTGCGGTGGGAGGCGGAGAAGGCGTCGATCCACCATGTGCAGGACATCCGCACCGAGATCGAGCGTGTGCGCCGCGAGGTCGAACAGGCCCAGCGCGATTATGACCTGAACAAAGCAGCCGAGCTGCAGCATGGGAGTCTTCCCAAGCTCCTGCGCGAGCTGGAGGCCGAGGAATCCGCGGCGCAGGGCGGGATCGACGAGGACGGCGTGCGCCTGCTGCGCGAGGAGGTCACCGAGGAAGAGATCGCGGACATCGTTTCGAATTGGACCAGCATCCCGGTGAACAAGCTTGTCGAGGGCGAGCGGGAGAAGTTGCTCAAGCTCGACGAGGTGCTGCATGAGCGGGTGGTCGGGCAGGACGAGGCGGTGCGGGTGGTTGCGGACGCGGTGCTGCGCGCCCGGGCCGGGATCAAGGATCCCAGGCGCCCGATCGGTTCGTTCATTTTTCTGGGGCCTACGGGTGTCGGGAAGACAGAACTCGCGCGGACGCTCGCGGCGACGCTGTTCGATTCCGAGGAGAACATCGTCCGCATCGACATGAGCGAGTACATGGAGAAGCACGCGGTCTCGCGCCTGATCGGCGCGCCCCCCGGGTACATCGGCTTCGAGGAGGGCGGGCAGCTCACCGAGGCGGTGCGGCGCAAGCCCTATTCGGTGGTGCTCTTCGACGAGATCGAGAAGGCGCACGCGGACGTATTCAACGTGCTCTTGCAGGTATTGGACGACGGGCGCGTGACCGATTCGCACGGGCGGACGGTGGACTTCAAGAACACCGTGATCATCATGACGAGCAATATCGGCTCGCACCATCTTCTCGAAGGTGTCACCGAGGGCGGGCAGATCACGACCGATGCGAGATCGCTCGTCGAGCGCGAGCTGCGAGCGCACTTCCGCCCGGAGTTTCTCAACCGCGTGGACGACATCGTGATGTTCAAGCCGCTGCAGCGCACCGAGGTGGAGCGGATCGTTTCCCTGCTCGCTGATGAACTGGCGGCGCGTCTGCGCGATCGCGGGTTCGTGCTGGAGGTGTCGGACGAAGCGTGCGCGCTGATCGCGCGTGAGGCGTACGACCCGGTGTACGGGGCGCGTCCGCTCAAGCGATTCATCCAGCACGAGATCGAATCGAAGATCGCGCGGTTGATCGTTGGCGGCGAGGTTGCCGAGGGTGGCGTGATCGGTGTGGATGTCGGCGGCGACGGCGCACTGGACATCCGCTCGCTCGGCGTGCGCGAGGCGAAGGGGGTCGGTGGGTAATGGTCAAAAAAGTGGGCGCAAAATGAAAGACCGGGCCGACCACGGGCTGCCTGGAGGAATCTGAGCAACCCGAGGTCTCTGACCCGGCCTTCCGGGGAGAGAGTCCGCTGGGGTCGTACGCGCCTGGTAGGGCGGGGTCTGCGGTGGACGCCTCTGGGGCCTTCCCTTGCGGGTGGGCTACTGTGTCCGGAGCAGCCCGTGGCCCAATGGTGAGGTCGTCCGCACCAGCGCGTACGCCATACGAACAGGGCGAGAATAAATCGGTTTGGGAGGGGTTTCGAAAATAGTGCGTTTTTTCTTGATGCTGCCTTTTTGCAGCATCGGGAAGATGGATTGGGCTGGAACCGCCATGAACAGTGTGCGTACAGGGGATAGAGGGGCGGGACACGGTTTCTCGGACGCATCGGAGGTGCAGTGCACCCGCTCGAATCTCAATCCAAACCCTTGAATTACGGCTTTGGACGTGCGAAACTGCTTCGTGTCAATGAATCGTGGGGCCGTGGACGTGGTGTCGGCGTCCGGAATTCGTATCGGGAGAGGCGGATGGATACGCAAACAGAACGCAGACAAAGGTTGGAGAACTTGCTCCATCTTGCGCGCGTCGCCAGAGGGTGGAGCCGGGCGAAGCTGGCGCGCGCGGTGGGGCGCGACCCAACAAAGCTGGTCCCCGAGAGCGGGAATCCGAAGATGGATTACCTGGTCTCGCTCGCCGAGGTGCTTGAGTGGCCCGTCGGCGATGTCATCGAGGCTGTCTGGAACGGTTCGAGCAACGGTGCCCAAGCGGGCACAAGCACCTCGGGTGCGGCTCGGTGTTTCCGCGACGCGAACGAAGAACTCATGTCGGCGCACAAAGACGGCGACTTCCGCAAGGTCGTTGATCTGTCCCGCGAGATGTTCAATCTCGCGCAGAACGGCGACGAGCGGACGCACGCGTGCATCCGCGAGGCGGCGGGCTGGGACGGGCTCGGGCGCTACCCGCGCGTGCTCGAAGCGGCACGCCGTGGTTTGCAGCAGGGGCCGATGTCGCTCCGTCTGAGGCTCGTGCTCCAGGCGACGCTCGCCAACGCGCAGTACACCCTCTGGGAGCTCACTCCGGCGCTGGGCACGTGCGAGGTGCTTGCGCGGTGGTACGAAGAGAACCCGCCCGAGAAGACGTATGATTTCAAGCGCGTCGCGTACGTGCATTATGTCCGCGGGCATACCCGGCGCCGTCTGATGGTGTTGGAGCCCGAATCGCTCGAGTCGCATTGCGACGGTGCGATCGCGGACCTTGAAAAAGCAGCGGAGATGTACTCCAAGCTCAGCGACGAGCTGGTAGACACCAACCTGCTCGGCATCGCCAATACGTGCAAGGGCGGGATCCTCGAAGTCGAGGTGGAACGCGGGCTCCGCACCCCGGGAGACGCCGTCGGGCAGATCCTCGACGGGCTTGACGCGGTCGTGGATCTCGAATCCGGCGGGCTCACCGGCGACTGGATCGAGTCCTACGGGTGGTGGTGCATCTTTGGATCAAACATCGCGCTGCGGCACCTGCAGGGGCGGGATCTGCAGCAGGCGATGGCGGTGCTCACCAACAAGGCGATGGAGATCGCCGATCGTCTGGACAACTGGGCGATGCGGGAGCGCGTATTTACAATGCAGTACACGCTGCACCAGAACGTCGTGGATGCGACTGGTCTGGATCTGCAGTTCACGATTGACGACGAAGACCGCAGCCTCATCACATCAACGATGGGACGGTTCCCGAACTTCCGGCCGCTGGGTTGGAAGATCCTCGAGACCGCGAGGGTCGTGCAAACCCTCTAGGAGAGTGTCGAGATGAATTGGCATATGAACAAAACAGAACAGCTCGCTTGTCTCGCGATTATCGCGGGCTTGGCAGTGGGATGCTTTGGCGTGTCACCGGCCTCGGCAGGGTTCAGCTACCCGTACCCGGGTATCGACGAAAAGCCGACGATCGATGATCCCACCGATCTGAAAAACCCACAGCCAGATGACATCGATATCTGGGACGAGGGTGATCCGGATGGGGGAGGCAACCCCATCGGGCATATCGATATCCCCGAGATCGACAAGGACGGCAAGCCCAAGGCACCACCGCCCACGACGCTGTTCCTTCCCCCGCTTCCGGATTCGGACGACGATAGCTCGATCTTCGGCGATCTCATTCCAGATCCAAACATCGACTGGATGTTGAAATCATTCGATGCCGCGCCGTTGCTCGATGGCCCGCCGCTGCCCGGCAGTTCGGTCATCGTGAGTTCGTCGAGCTTCAACGGCGTGCCCGCTCCGGGCGGGCTCGGTGTTCTGGGGCTCGGGCTGCTCGCCCTGAACCGGAGACGCCGGTCCTGACGGAAGCCTGTTCTCAGGCACACAACAAATTGCACGAAAACAGCCCCCGTTCGATCTCGGCAGGGGGCTGTTTTTTCCTTGAGACAACCGATCCAGACCGGATGCCGGATCAGAACATGTGCAATGGTAGGGGGTGTGGGGGGGTCAGCAGGGGTTGCCGAGGCGGAACAGCACAAAGGAGATGTCGTTCACATCGACCGTGGCGTCTGCGTTCACATCGCCGTCGCACCCCGGCGCACCGCAGGGGTCACCGAGGCGGAACAGCACAAAGGAGATGTCGTTGACGTCAACGATGTTGTCCCCGTTGGCGTCGCCCTCGCACGTCCCGGTATCGCAGACGAGGACACTCGCCTGGATTTCGATGGTGTCAACGAACCAGCCAAGGAAGTTGTTGTTGATGCCGTCCTGTGTGTCGAAGGCGAACGTGAGTTGCACGCTCTGCCCGGCGAACGCGGTCAGGTCGCCCTCGATGGTTTCCCACGAAGACTGGGCGAACGCCGAAGGCAGCACGACGGGCACACCCTCGATCGAAACCGATGGCTCATCGACTCCCGCGAAGTTTTCGGTAGTCAGGTAGGAGCAGAACGAGAGTGTGATCGCGTCGGAAGCGGGCAGGGCAATCGACACGCTGACGAGTTGCCCCGAGTTCGCCGCGCCCGTGGAGTACGTGCAGGTACCGGTGTTGCCGTAGTACGCCCAGGGCGAGCCGTCGCACGAGGCGGACGGCGCACAGAGGCTGTTCACACCCCAGAGCCCGGAGGTTGTCCACCCCGCGGGGAGCCCCGACGCGAAGTTTTCCGAATAGACGGTCGTGGTCTGCAACACCCCGACTTCGGCGCTGAAGACCGCGGTCGGCGCGTCGAACGGGGCGCGATGCTCGCCGGACACCGAGCCGTCGGCGGCGACGAAGAACTGCGGGATATCGCCGCAGGCGGGCGCGGGCAGCGCCGCTTCGTAGGTGTTCCCGGAGATAATGGTCAGGTTGGTGATCGTGAAGGGAGAGGCGTCGAAGCGGTAGTGCAGCTTGGGTGAGCCCCCGACAAGCGATTCATCGCCCGGCTGGATATTTACCTGGAATGTCGAGGCGACACCCGGCTCGATCGTCGTGGGGGGCGTGATCGCCGAGAGTGTCAGCTCCTTGGGCAGCGCCGTGACGCTGCCGGTGGTCACCAGAGCGTACCCCTGCGTACCCTCGTTCACCGCGGCACCGACGACCCGGATCGTCCATGTCCCGACATCGGGAGAGGGGATGAGTATCTGCTCGACGTTGTTGAGCGTGTCGGACGAACCGCCCGGAGCAGAGATCCCCGCGGCGAAGTTATTGCCGAAGAACGTGGTGTTGTCCGGTGCGATGACCACAAGATCGAGGTCGTTCACCGTGGGCGAGAGCACGCCGGGCGCACCCGCGGGCTCGGTCCATACCAGCGTGACGCGCAGCGGCTCGAGCGAGGAGGTCACCTGAATCGGCTGATCGACCGCGGCGCCGCTCGTGATGCCGTTCGCGTTGCGGATGTCATCGACGAACAATGTGTGCGCATCGCCGGCAAAGAAGAGCGAGTCGTCTGCGGCAAGGAAGCCCCAACCCTCCTGATCGCTCGGGTACCCGGCGATCGAGCCCATGTCCGAAGAGGCGTTGAGCAGGGTCGCCTTGAGCAGTGCTCCCGATGGTGTGAGCGCGTTGCCCGGCGTGAGCGAACCGCTCGGGTACCACCCCTCGGTGTAGTACTGGCGGACCAGCGCCGCGGCTCCCGCGACCGCCGGGGCAGCCATCGAGGTGCCGGTGAAGGCGACTGTCGAGCAGGGCGTGCCCGCAGACGCAGAGTTTGTGTTGCACCCGGGGGCGTAGATCTCGGGCTTGCGCCGCCCGTCGTCCGTTGGCCCGACCCCGCCCGAGCAGTGCGTGCCCTGGTTCGGGAACCGCTGGCTCGCGCCGACCGCGAGCAGGTTCTTCGCGTTCTCCGGGTTACGCAGCGCTGCGCCGTTGGTGACAGCAAAGAGAACAAGGTCGTCCTCGTTGTTGTGCATGAACATATCGATCGCGCGGGCGAGCCCGTCGTAGGAGGTGGACAGGTCGTTGCCCCAGCTGTTGGTGTGGATGCGGGCACCCTGCGAGTGGTGCAGATCCAATTGCCCGGTCATCCCCGAGAAGGTGAACGAGGGCGTGTCGTTGAACACCATCTTCGCCGCGTAGGCAACGCCCCGCGTGTCGTCGTTGATCCCGTTGTCACCAACCGCGGTCCCCGAAACATGCGTGCCGTGCGCGTCGGTGCCTACGGGGGCGTTGTTCGCGAGCACCTTGCGGTGTGTGGGGCCGATCGGGTTGATGTCCGACAGCGAGCAGTGGTTGAAGTCCGCCCGCCCGTCCATGATCCCGAGGATCTGGTTCTCGCCGTGCAGCCCCTGCGTGTAGAGCGGTGTGCCCGTGGGGGTGGCGGTCTGCACCATCCCACGGACTTCGTCGTTGCGCCGGTAGGTGATCTCGGGAACATCTTCGATGTGCTGGACAGCGGTATTGTCAGCGATCGCGCCCGGTGCGCCCGCGGGCAGCAGGGCGATCATCGCGGTCGATCCGCCGACGATCTCGCCCCGGTGGAACACGGCGCTCGGGAACGCCTCGATCTCCGCGCGGACCAGGTCGATCTCCTGCTGGCTTGCGTCGCGGAACAGATGGATCGTGACCAGCGAGTGACCGAGCTTGGCGATCTCCTGACGGTCCGCAGTCTGGTAGTCGCGCTGCCCGATGTTCGCTTCGAGCTTCCACGCCGGATCAAAGGGCGCCTGCCAAGTGATGAAATCGATCGATGCAAGCTTGGCGTCGTCCGCCCCGTGCAGCCGCGCGACGAAAGAGTTTGTCGGCAGGTACTGCCCGAGTTCGACTCCCGCCTGTTCGAGCAGCAGACGCCGCTTGGGGGTCATCGGCCCGTCGAGTTGGATCACGCTGCGCCGCGACAGATCCGCCGCGTTGCACAGCGTACGGAGGGAGGCTTTCGTGTCCTCGTTGCAGTGGATCCCGCCATCCGGACCAATCAGCAGGCGCTGCGCGGAGGCGCTCGACGCGCACGCCGCGATAACCACCGAGGCAAGGACGCACGCGGACGACAATCGACAATCACGATGGATATTCTGCACGATCAAATCTCTCCCGGAAGCTCTGGGGTGTCAGGAGGGCACCTGTTGCACTCTATCGGCGAGGCAGGCGTGATCGTCCGCCGCGGTTTGCCGATAGGGCGGACGAGTTGCCCGTACCCATACCGATAACCTGTGTACGCTCGCCGATCCGGACACAGACCGCGACGGCGTGCTCCCGATCCTATACGCAGAACTCTGCAAACAGATCAGAAATCCTTGGGTGAGTCCGAAAGGCTCTCGGCAAGCGCGGGCAGGATCCGCCCCGCAGCCCCCCTCAGGTGCCAGTCCACCGAACCGGAGATCGGGGTTTCATCCCGGTTGATCTCCGCGGTCCGAGCGCCCCGGGTGTGGGCGGCTCCCACCAGCCCCGCAGCGGGGTAGACCATCGAACTGGTCCCGATCGACAGGAACACATCGCACGCGCCCGCCGCCTGCTGAGCAGCCCCGATCGCCTCCTCCGGGAGCATCTCGTGGAACCAGACCACGCCCGGACGCAGGCACCCGCCGCACGCCTCGCACGTCGGCGGATACGTCTCGAACGCCACCCCCGTCTGCTCGGTGGACCGCCCGCATCCCGTGCACCGCCACATGAACAGCGAGCCATGCAGCTCGATCACCGGGTCAGACCCGGCGCGCTGGTGGAGGCGATCGACATTCTGGGTGATCAGCGTGAACCGGCACCCCGACGATGTGAACACGCGCTGCATATGTGTTAGGGTTTCGTGCGCGGGGTTGGGGTCGCACGCCGCGCACATCATCCGCCGGTGGTCGTACCAGCGCGTGACAAGCTCGGGGTTTGCGGCGAACGCCTCGGGTGTCGCGAGCTGCATCGGGTCGAACCGAGCCCAGAGCCCCTCCATCGCGTCCCGGAATGTCGGGATCCCGCTTTCGGCGGACACCCCCGCGCCGGTCATGACCGTGACATGGTGTGCATCCCGCATCGCGTCAATAAGCGGGCGCGGGATGTCGAAATCTCTACTCACATGTGTCGCCGAGGCGGAAGATCACGAAGGTGATGTCGTTGACATCAACTGCGCCATCGCCGTTCGCGTCCGCTCGCCCGCCGGGTAACCCGAGGTGCTGGATCGCGAGCGACAGGTCCGACACACCGACGATCGAATCGGCATCGAGATCCGCCGGGCAGGTTGTGGGAAGATCATCGTTGAAGGCAAAGTCGGCGACGATCATCAGGTGATCGCTCGCGGCACTGTCATTCTGTTCGAGCCCGAGTGATGTGCGTGCTTGCTTGCCAAGCGTACGAGAATCCAGCACGAACCCGTTCCTGCGCACCAGGCGGTCCGCCGAATACGCGCACAGATCGAGTCTCCCGGGTGAGAAACTGCCCGCCCCCGTGCCGCGACCGACCCAGGTGAACGCCTCATCGCCCACCAGGTGGGGCAGCAGCCAATCGCGCAGCCCGTGGTCCGGGGCGTTCTCCAGCATCGTGAGCGGCGTGCGCGACCCGACGAGGTTCCAATCGCCGACGATCACGATCGGAATGTTCACGTACCGCACACCGAAATGTGCGGCACGAAGCGCGTCGAGTGTCTGGATCATGCCCTGAGTCTGTGCGATCCGTTGCGCGTCCTCTGACGAACCTATGAACCCGCAGCACTTCGGGTGGATCGCAAGCACCGCGATCGGGCCGCCCGGCAATTCGACAATCGCCGCAGCGTAGCGGGAGTTGAACGACGAGATCGGGATCACGGGCGAGCGGGAGGCGATGTGCGCACCGTTGATCTTGTGCACGTTCCATACGGCGCTGTCCTCGTGCGGGTCGGCCTGTCCCATCGCCGTCGCGATCGATGCCGCGGGCAGGTTCCACTCCTCCTCGAAGCAGTACACATCCGCCTCCACCGCGCGAAGCTGGCGGTAGATCTGGTCTCGACGCGAGATATCCTGGATGCCGTTCCGCTCGGTGTTGTACGCCGCTATGCGGAACGCGGTGTTGTTCGAGCGGCTCGTCGATCGACTCGGGGCAGCAGACGCGGGAGTGCCGAGTGTGAACGATGCGGGAGCAGCAAGCGCATCGGAGCCCGAGATGGAGATCTCCAGTGTGTCGCCGAGTTGAGCGCCAACGCCCCCGAGATCAACTCTTAGTTCGATATTGCTCGCCGCATAGGTCGGCCCGGTGGCGAGCCTGGATACATCGAGCGTCACCGGGTTCCCCGGGGTATTGAGATACGTCCTCCGCGAGCGCATGTCGATGGTGAACACGTCGTCCGAGGGCAGTTTGATATGCACGAGCGGGACCTCGGTGCTCGATGCACCGGACTGCACGTTGAGCGTTGCGCCGAGGTCCATCATGAGAAACAACTCGGTCCCGCGCGACTGCGCCCGGAGCTGGGTGACATCCGCGGTGTCGGCATTATCGCCCGCGGGGTCGATGGCGATGGGAGGGATCATGCTCCAATCGCCGAAGTGCCCGTCGATACGCGGGGCGGCGTTGGCGGTGATCGGTACAGCGAGCAGCGCGATCCAGCACGGCGCAATGCGCATGGGTGTCCTCCTCAGGCTGCCACGAGTGTGCCAGTCTATGCGGAATGTGGTAGAAGTGAAGCGATCTTTGCGCCCAGCGCCGCGTTGGAGCGTACCAGAGCCAGATTCGCACGCAGCGTCGCACCCCGGGACACCTCGTGCAGCTCGCCGAGCACCGCGGGGGTCACGTCCCGACCGGAAACGTCCCGCTCGCGCACCCGCGACTCCGCTGTCTCGAGCCAGGCGTGCCAGCTCGTCGCATCGATCTCGTCGGACTCGGGGATCGGGTTGCACACAACAACCCCCCGCCCGGTGCGTGCCAGCTCGCTCTCGATGAACGAAGCCATCCGCTCGACATCATCGAACCGCGCATCGACCCCCGCCTCGGAATCGCGCAGGTAAAACGCCGGGAGCGAATCCGTCCGGAACCCGATGACCGGGACCGCGAGTGTCTCAAGCACCTCGCGTGTGGCGCAGATATCGAGCAGGGATTTCACACCGCTCGTCACCACCGCGACAGGGAAGCCAGAGAGCGCGAGCAGGTCAGAGGAAATATCCAGCGCGCGCGCAAATCCCTTGTGGACGCCGCCGATCCCGCCCGTCGCAAAGACCCGCACGCCCACCTCCGCCGCGAGTTCCATCGTCGAGCTCACCGTCGTCGCGCCGTGCGAGCCCCCGTGCAGCGCGACGCCCAGGTTCGCGCGGTTCACCTTGGGCACGTCCGGCGCCGCGATCAGCGCGCCGAGTTCGTCATCATTGAGACCGACGATCGCCCTCCCCGAAACGATGCCCACCATCGCCGGCGTCGCGCCGTGCTCCCGGATAATGTCGCCCAGCTCGCGCGCAAGGGCCGGCGCACTATCGCGCGGGATCCCATGCACGAGCAGCGTGGTCTCCAGCGCGACGGGGTGTTCGCCGGTGCGATTGATTGTCCTCGGTGTGCCGGGCATCGCGAATCAGACCACGCCCTGGTCGAGCATCGCGTCCCCGACGCGGACGAAGCCCGCGCAGTTCGCGCCAGCGACATAATCACCCGGTTTGGCGTACTCGTGCGCCGCCTCGGCGCACTGTCGGAACACCCCCTGCATGATCTCCTTGAGCCTCTCGTCCACCTCCTCGCGGGTCCACGCGGTGCGGATCGAGTTCTGCACCATCTCCAGCGCCGAGACTGCGACCCCGCCCGCATTCGCCGCTTTCGCCGGGCCCAGCGCCACACCGCCCGACTGGAGCACGCCGATCGCCTCGTTGGTCGTGGGCATGTTCGCGCCCTCGGAGATGAGCTTCACGCCCGCGTTGATCAGGTTCTGCGCGTCCTTGGCGTTAATCTCGTTCTGCGTAGCGCACGGGAACGCGCACTTCGCGTCGAGCTGCCAGATCGGATTGCAATCGGCGCCGCGGTCCGTCTCGTGATACGTTGCGCCGGGGAACTTCTCGGCGTACTCCTGGATCCGCCCGCGCCGGTTGTTCTTCAGATCCATCACCCACTCGAGCTTGTCCTGCGTGATGCCGCCCGGGTCGTGGATGTACCCGGACGAATCGGACATCGTGATCGGCCTGGCACCCATGTGTATCAGCTTCTCGACGCAGTACTGCGCCACATTGCCCGAGCCGGACACCAGGCATGTCTTGCCTTCGAGCGAGTCGCCAATGACGCTCTGCATCTCCGCCGCGAAGTAGACGCACCCGTACCCGGTCGCCTCGGATCGGATGAGCGAGCCGCCCCAACTGATCCCCTTGCCGGTGAGCGCGCCGGTGAACTCATTGCGCAGGCGTTTGTACTGCCCGAAGAGATACCCGATCTCGCGCCCGCCCACGCCGATATCACCGGCGGGCACATCTGTGTTCGCTCCGATGTGTCGGCAGAGTTCGGTCATGAACGACTGGCAGAATTGCATAACCTCGTTATCCGATTTGCCCTTGGGGTCGAAGTTGGACCCGCCCTTACTGCCGCCGATCGGCTGCATGGTGAGCGCGTTCTTGAAGATCTGTTCGAACCCGAGGAACTTCAAAACCGACAGATTCACCGTCGGGTGGAACCGCAGCCCGCCCTTGTACGGCCCCAGCGCGGAGTTGAACTTCACGCGATACCCGCGGTTGATCCGTGTCTCGCCCTGATCGTCAACCCACGGCACACGGAACAGAATCGCCCGCTCCGGCTCGACGAGTCGCTCCAGTATCTTCGCCTTCTGATATTTCGGGTTTTTCTCGACCACCCCGGAAAGAGTACTCAGCACCTCGGTGACGGTCTGGAGGAACTCGGTCTCGTGCGGGTTGTTTGCACATGTCAATGCGATGACGTCTTGAACATACTGGCTCATAGTCGATTCCTTTTTGTGGATATCGCATTCGGCGGGCCCCGGAGCGATCCGCTCGAACCGCAGACGAGTAGGATATCTTGAGTACCCGAGGCGTGGGGAGATGGATCTTGGGGGGGAGGTGTGGGAGGCGGGGGCGTGTAGCTCAGTTGGCTAGAGCACTCGCCTTACAAGCGAGAGGTCCCCGGTTCGAGCCCGGGCGCGCCTATTCCCCGATACTCCCCGCATGGGCATCCTCCTCGATCTCATCTACCTCCTCGCCGCGGCCCTCGCCGCGCCGTGGTGGATGCGCAAATCCCGCTCCGGGTGGGGCGAGCGCTTCGGCAAAACCAATCCCCTCCCCCCCGTCACAGGTTGCCGAGTGCTGATCCACGCCGTCTCGGTCGGCGAGGCGAACATGATCGCGCCGCTCGTAGACCGCCTCATCGAGCAGGGCGTCGAGGTGGTCGTTTCTGTGACAACCGACACCGGCACCGCCCGCGCCCGCGAGTTGTACGAACCGCGCTGCGTAGTCGTCCGCTACCCGCTGGACGCGAGCTTCGCTGTCAAGCGATTCCTCAACTCGATCCGCCCGGACGCGGTACTGCTCGCGGAACTGGAGGTCTGGCCCAATTTCGTAATGGCCTGCATCGCCCGCGCCATCCCGGTGGGCGTCGTGAACGGGCGTCTGAGTGCGCGATCGTTCTCAAACTACCGCAAAATCCGGTTCGCCCTCCGCAGAACTTTCGCACGACTCGCATCCGTCTGCGCCCAGGACGATGTGTACGCGCAGCGGTTTATCGAGATGGGTGTGCCCGCCGAGCGCGTCCGGGTCACCGGCACCATGAAATGGGACTCCGCCCAGGGCGGCATCGAAGCCCAGTCGGTCGAGCGCCTGAAATCCGAGTTGGGCATCGATGCTTCGCGTCCGCTTGTTGTCGCCGGGTCCACCGCCCCCGAAGAGCACACCCTGTTGCATAAAGCCGTCTCCGACCGCGCGCAGCTCATCTGCGCACCCCGACGCCCCGAGTGGTTCGACTCCGCTGCCCAGGTATTGTCGTCAGACGGGGCGTGCGTCCACCGCTCCGATCCGAGCACCAATCGCCCCGGCGCGAACCGATTCCTGCTGGACACCATCGGCGAACTGCGCGCCGCCTACGCCCTCGCGGATGTCGTCGTGATCGGGCGTTCCTTCGGGGATCTCTTCGGCTCGGACCCGATGGAAGCCGCCGCGCTGGGCAAAGCGATCGTCATCGGCCCGGCGGTCTCCGATTTCCAGGCGACGGTGGACGCGATGTGCGAAGATGACGCCATGGTGCAGACAACCGCCGCCAACCTGTCCGCCGTGATCCGCGATCTTCTCCGCGACCGATCGCGCCGCGATTCCCTGGCGCGAAACGCGCTCGCCTGCGTCGAGCGCCACCGGGGCGCTGCCGATGCCTGCGCCGAATCTGTCATGACCATGATCAGCGGAACCAACAAGTCATGACCGCGCCCGCAAGACAAGACCTCGCGGACGCACGCCTGCTCGTCGTGAAAGTCGGCAGCGCGCTGCTCACAGGCGGAAACGCGCGACTCGATTCGGCGTACATGCACGACCTCGCCTCGGCGATCGCCACGCTCCGCGACGAGGCCCGACGCGTCGTCCTGATCTCAAGCGGCGCTGTCGCCGCCGGGCTCGCGCCCATCGGGATGACCTCCCGCCCGCACGACCTCTCCCACCTCCAGGCCGCCGCCGCCGCCGGGCAGCCTCTGCTCATGGACGAGTGGCGCCGCGCGATGGCGGTCCGCGAGATCGGAGTCGCACAACTGCTCGTGAGCCGGGGTGATTTCGACGCCCGCAACAGATTCCTCAACGTCCGCAACTGCGTCTCCTCCCTCGCCGAACGCGGCATGATCCCCATCGTGAACGAGAACGACTCCGTCGCTACCGAAGAAATCTCCGTTGGCGATAACGATATCCTCGCCGCCAAATGCGCCGCGGCGCTCCGCGCCGATGCGCTGATTATCCTCACGACCGTCGATGGTGTGCTCGACAAATCCGGCGCGCTCATCGAGCAAGCCACCGATGCTCCCTCGCTCGCGCACCATGTCCGCCCCGACAAGAGCGACGAGGGTCGCGGCGGGATGGCGACAAAGATCGAGGCCGCACGCACCGCCACGCGCTCGGGCGTCTCCGTTGTCATCGCGGGCGGCAGACCCGCCTCGAACCTCCTGAAGATCGCCCGTGGTGAGCGGGTCGGCACGCATGTCCCCTCCGCCTACGCGCAGCACGCCGGGCGACGCTTATGGATCGCCCTCGCGGCGACGCCCGCTGGCACGATCGATATCGACGAGGGCGCGGGCTGCGCGCTGCACGACCGCGGCGCGTCGCTGCTCGCCAAAGGAGTCAGCGCGGTGACGGGGCGCTTCGATGTGGGTGATGTCGTTGTGGTCCGCGATCACCACGGCAAGGAGATCGCCCGAGGGCTCTCGAACTTCACCGCCGACGAACTCCGGCGCGTCATGGGATTGGACTCGGGCGAGTTCCACCGCGTGCTCGGGCGACAGACGCACGACGAAGTCATCCACCGCGACAACCTGACGCTGTCGAGCTGATCCACGATGAACGAACACGAACTCCTCCAGCATATCTACGCGAGAGCCGCGAAATCACCCGACAACCCCGCTGTCGAACTCGGCCCGGGCGACGACTGCTGCGTGCTCCGCTTCGGCGGCGAGCGACTGCTGATCACGACCGATCAACTCGTCGAGGGCAGGCACTACGAGCTGAGCGCGACCATCGACCAGATCGCGCGCAAGGCTGTCGCACGCTCGATCTCTGATATTGCGGCCATGGGCGGCGAGCCGATCTCCACTCTTGCCGCGGCGTGCCTCCCGCCGGACTACCTCGAAGCTGATGAGTTATTCGACAAGGTGCATAAGTGGTGCGAGCATTTCGGAGCGCCGCTCGTCGGCGGGGATATCGTGTCGAGCGATGGTCCAAACATCCTGACGATCACAACAATCGGACGTACGTCCACCGCCGGAGAGCCGATCCTGCGCTCGGGAGCGAAGCCGGGTGACGCGCTGTATGTCACAGGCAAACTCGGTGGTTCGTTTCAGAGCGGGCGCCATCTTTCTTTCGATCCACGCTGCGCCGAGAGCACGCAACTCGTGCGCACACTCGCCAGCGACCTCCACGCCATGATCGATCTCTCCGACGGGCTCGGGCGCGATGGCGCACGAATCGCCGAGGCTTCCGCCGTGCGCCTCGTCTTCGAAGAACCCGCGCTGCCGATCCATGATGATGTCGCAGGGTGGGAGCAAGCAGTCTCGGACGGCGAGGACTACGAACTGCTCTTCGCCGTCGCCGATGGCGCGCCGGTGCCGCCGATGTGCAATCAAACGGGCACGCTATTCACCCGCATCGGGCGCGTCGAACCCGGCTCGGGGTGCGCCATCACACTGTTGGATGGCTCGGTGATTAATATCGCCGAAATGGGTTGGGACCACGGGAGAACCGGATGACCGCTGCGCGCATGCACACTTCGCACTCCGAGCAGGAGACCATCGATCTCGGCGCTGCCTTCGCAATTTCACTCACCGGTGGCGAACGCATCGCCCTGCTCGGCGACCTCGGGGCAGGCAAAACACGGTTCGTCCGCGGCATGGCGATCGGGCTCGGGCACGACCCGGCGCGCGTCTCAAGCCCGACTTACGTCATCGCGCACGAGTACGCGACCGACGCCGTGCCGATCACGCTCGTCCATGTGGATGCCTACCGCATGCACCACGACGATGACATCGCACAGCTCGGGCTGGACGACATCGGTGGCGATGTCGTGCTTGTCGCCGAATGGGCCGAGCGGTGCGAGGGCGTGATGGGGTGGGTTGGTGGTGGGGTGGGCGAGGCGACGCACGAGATCGAGATCGAGCATGTGGGTGAAACGACCCGCCACATTACGATCCGCGAGCTAGAATGTCCCCGATGAGCGAGCACACCAAGACAAACGATGCGCAGCAACCCGCCGAGCAGGAATCTTGCCGCGCCTGTGGCACAAACATCACCCCGGACTCGAAAACCTACCCCTTCTGCTCACCGCGCTGCCGCGGCGCGGACCTGCTGGGGTGGTTCGACGGGCGCTACAAGATCTCCCGCGATGTCAAGGATTCGGATCTCGACGCGCTCGACTAGCTCCGCTTCGCGAAGATCTGCAGGCGGTGGCTCTCGGGCGAGAGCCCGTGCTGCTCGCACACACGTTCGGTGAGCGCTCGGAGTTCCGGGATCTCGATGGACAAAATCTCGTTCGTATCCACGCAAACGATTATGTCCCGCGTTTTCCGCCCGTACGCGAGCTGGTAATGCGCGTGCTCGGCGTCAAACAGCACCTGCTGGATGATCCCCGCCTCCTGCAACAGCTTAATCGTCCGGTACACCGTCGCTTTCGAGACCCGGTGCCCGCTCTCCTTCATCGCATCGATAAGCTGATCGACCTGGAACAGGTCGTCCATCACCACAAGCGTGTCGAGGATCTGTGCCCGCTCGGGTGTGTACTTGTGCCCGAGGTCGCGCAGGTGA
Organism: Phycisphaerales bacterium; assembly: GCA_029260435.1. Taxonomy (GTDB): domain Bacteria; phylum Planctomycetota; class Phycisphaerae; order Phycisphaerales; family UBA1924; genus OFTM74. The sequence continues at coordinate 18,150 of JAJDDG010000147.1, forward strand.
CTCCGGAACACCGCGCACAACGGTTCGAATGGGGTGAACTCGATCGGCGGGATGTTCTCGGGCTGCTCTGCCATGACCGATGAGTGTACCCGGAGCCTACCGTTTGGACTTGAGCCACTTGTTGAGCTTCGTTTTCGTCCACGTATTGACGCACCGCGCCGCGGACAACCCGCCCCGTCGCCCCGTCGCAACGCCGTACCGCAGGTTGTCGAACCCCTCCGCTCGGTGAACATCGCAGTTGATCGCGATGCTTGTGCCCCGCGTGAGCGCGTGCCGCACATGCGTGTCGCGCAGATCCAGACGCTTCCAGTTCGCGTTGATCTCCATCGCCGTGGCGTGCTCCGCCGCCGCGTCGAACAGCGTTTCGAGAGCCGGGTGCAGCCCCTCGCGCGAGCCGATGAGCCGCCCCGTCGGGTGCCCGATGATATGCACGAGCGGATGCGTGATCGCCTTGAGGAGGCGTTTGGTCGCCACCTTCGCTTCCTGGCGCAGCGCCGCGTGCGGCGACGCCACGACAACATCCAACCGCGCGAGAATCTCATCCTCATAATCGAGCGAGCCGTCCGCGAGGATGTCCACCTCAGACCCGGCCAGGATCGAGATGCCCTTGATCCGTTCGTCCGCCTCGCGCACCGCGTCGATGTGCGCAAGCAACCGATCAACATCCAGCCCGCCCGCGATCGCCGACGAGCGCGAGTGATCCGTCACCGCGATCGTGTGGTACCCGCGTGCCTTGGCGCACGCCGCGAGCTCGTCGATCGACATGACACCATCGGACGCCGTGGTGTGCGCGTGCAGTTCCGCGCGGATGTCACCGACTTCGATCAGCACATCCGCATTGAAATCCTCGCTCATCTCACCCAGATCCTCGCGCAGCTCGGGCGGCACGAACGCGAGCCCCAGCGCGTCGTACACACCCTGCTCCGCTTTGCCAGCCGTCGCCTTCACGCCACGTTGCTGCGGGGGCGTATCGCCATCATCGCGTGGGTACAGCCCGTACTCATTCAGCGTGAGCCCCCGCTTGATCGCACGCTCGCGGAGTTTCACGTTGTGCGCTTTCGAGCCGGTAAAATACAGCAGCGCCGCACCGAACGACGCCGCGGGGACTGTCCGAAGATCCACCTGGATCTGCTTCCGCCCCGCCTCGAACCGAACCGAAGACTTCGTTTCACCGTGCGCCAGTACCTTCGTTACTTCGGGCAGCGATGTAAAAACCTCGTGCACGCGCGCCGCATCCTCCGCGACAACGAGCAGATCGATATCGCCCACCGTTTCTTGCCCGCGCCGCAACGATCCAGCGTATTCCGCCCTGTCCACCCCGGGGATCTCCTTGATCCGATCGATGAGCAGCTCCGCGATCGGCAGCGCGACCCCCAGCGGAGTGCGCCCCTGTTGCTTCGAGGCAAACTCGATCGCATCGGTGATGTTCTCGACCGTCTTCTTGCCCATCCGCGGCAGCTCAAGAATCGTGCCATCCGCGATGATCCGCTTCAGATCATCGATGGACTCGACGCCCTTCTCCTCCCACATCGCCTTGACCGTCTTGGGCCCGAGCCCCGCGAGCGCGAGCACGTCCAGCACCCCGGGCGGCACCTTCGCCAGCAGCTCGTCGTGCTCGGTGATCCTGCCGGATGATGCGAACTCCTGGATCTTCGCAGCCGTCTTTTTCCCGATCCCCTCGATCGCGATGAGCGCCGCCTGATCCTCGCCCATCGCCGCGAGGTCCATCGTCGATTCCGCGATCGCGCGGGACGCCGCCGCGTGCGCGTTCACCCGGAACCGATCCGCCCCGAGGAGCTCGAGCATCTGCGCCATCCGGGAGAAGAGCGCCGCGATCTCTTTGTTCTGCGTCACGAGCCCGTGCCTTTGCGCCCCCTCTTGGCAGGCTCATCCTCCGCCTTCGGTTCCTGCTGCGCACCCTGATCTCGCTCGACCTCGTACGTCCGGAACACCTGCTCGACGTACCCCTCCCGCTGCGCCTCGGATTCCAGCACATCGATCTCGCGCGCCGGTTTCTCGGATTCCACAAACAGCTCGACCATCCGCGCCTCGATCGCCTCCACGATCCCCTCGCGCTCCTCCACCGGCGCGAGCAGCAGCGCAGCGACCAGACGGCGCGCCAGATCCGGCCCCGCCGGGCGGAGCAGCTCAATCAGCGTCTGGACGTGGTCGTTGGGCAATGGCGTCCGCGACGCCCCGCGCTCGTCGTGCGCCCTGATCATTGGAGCCTTTGCTTTCGACACAGGAATCTGCCTCGGGGGTTGGAGTCATCACACTATCGGATTGGTGCACCCGCAGCCTCGTTTCCAACGACTGCACAAACACCTCGATTCGGTCCACGCGCATCGTCAGCGTCTCCAGCGCGTTCGCTACAGCCGCGAGCAATTCGCGAGGGTCCGCATCATGCAACGCATGCCCCCGCACCTCCGACGCCCGCATCGTCCCCTGCCCGGTGAGCAGCCAGTTCGCGTTCAGGTCCAACTCAGTGCACAAAGCCGAGACAAACTCCACGCTCGGGTGCTGCCCCTGCAGATACCGACGCACCGTCTCGGGGTGCTGATCCGTCATTTCCCCGATCACCCGGTACGAGCGTTTGCCCACCGCTGCCTCGAGCCGTTCATGGAGTCCGTCCTGCATCACGGCAAAAGTATGGTGTATGTTAGGCCACAGTGCAAGCATGGATCTCACTATTCACGCAATATCAACAAGCCCGAGCTGCTCGCCGTGCGCCTTGAGCAGGCGACGGAGCAACACGGATTCCGCATCCAATTTCAGCTCCGCCGAGTGCTCGATCCACGCTGCAGCATCCCGCCGGGCAAGCATCAACAGCTTGATGTCCTCCGGGAACGCCGCAAGCCGAAACGGCGCCGCACCCGCCTGTCTGGACCCGATCATCTCGCCCGGCCCGCGGATCTCTAGATCCCGCTCAGCGAGCTCAAACCCATCCCGCGCCACCAGCATCGCGCCGATCCGCAGTTCCGCGTCCTTCGTTTTGGGTTCACAGATCAGCACACACGCCGAAGCTTTCTCCGACCGCCCAACCCGCCCGCGGAGCTGGTGCAGCTGCGCGAGCCCGAACCGCTCCGCCTGCTCGATCACCATCATCGTTGCGTTTGGCACATCGATCCCCACCTCGATCACCGTTGTCGCCACCAGCGCATCAATCTCGCCGTCCCGGAACCGCTGCATCACCTCGTCGCGCTCCGCTCGCGCCATCCTGCCGTGCAGCGCCGAGACGCGCACCCCCGCAAGCTCCCGCTCCCTCAGGCGCCCGAGCGTGGTTGTGAGATCAACAAGATCCGAATCCTCACCCGTGTCGATCGATGGCACAACCACAAACCCCTGCTCGCCGCGGTCGATCCGCTCGCGCAGCGCGGTGTACGCCCGCGCCGAATGTTCGGGTGCCTCGTGCATCGTCACCACAGGATGCCTGCCGGGCGGCAACCCGGTGATCGTGGATACGTCCAGATCACCGAACACCGTCAGTGCCAGCGTCCGCGGGATGGGCGTCGCGGTCATGACCAGCACATGCGGCGTCGAACCCGGGTCGCTCTTCCGCTCCTTGAGCGCCGCCCGCTGGTGTACGCCGAACCGGTGCTGCTCATCGATCACCGCGAGCCCGAGCGACCCGAACTCCACACTCTCGGTGAGCAGGGCATGCGTCCCGATGACAAGGTCCACCGCGCCACTCGCGATATCCGCAAGCAGCCCCGTCCGCTCCGCAGGTTTGATCGATCCGGTGAGCAATTCAACGCGCACCCGCGAATCCTTGAGCAGCGCAGTCAGCCCCGCGAAATGCTGCTCCGCAAGCAGCTCCGTTGGTGCCATCAGCGCCGCCTGATGATCGCTCGCCACGCACATCAGCATCGCGTACACCGCGATCGCCGTTTTGCCCGAGCCAACATCACCCTGCACCAGCCGTGTCGCGGGCGACTCTTTGGACAGATCCTCGCGCAGCTCGCCCACTACTACGTCCTGCGCGCTGGTAAACGTAAACGGGAACAACGCCCGGATCCGCTCGTCGATCCGATCACTCGCCCGCAGCGCCGGCGCGTGCAGCGTCCTGCGGATCCGATCCCTGCGCATATGCACCGCCAGCTGGAGCAGCAGCAGCTCGTCGTACACCAGCCGCCTCCGCGCCTCGATGATGTCCTGGTCATCTTCAGGAGTGTGGAACATCCGGTACGCCTCACGCAGCGTCGGCATCTCCCGCTCTTTGCAGAGCGAGCCGGGCAGGTGGTCCTCGATCAGCGGGAGCGCAATATCAAGCACTTCCCCCACCGCGTTCTCGATCACGCGTGAAGGGATGTCCTCCCCCGCCGGATACACCGGTCGAATCACCGCCTCCCGCGACGGTGGTGGGGCGTCATCCGCGAGCGCCTCCCACCGAGGGTTGATCATCCGCAGCAACGCGCCGTCCCGCTTGGGCGTGCCGATCACCCGGATCGTCATCCCCGGCTCGATCCGCCGGGCCAAATACGCCTGGTTGAACCACGTCAGCTCCAACCGCCCACCATCGTCGTCGCAGATCACCGCCATGAACCGCTTGCGGTTGTACGGCCCCGTAACCCGCGTGTCCGTTACCTCACCCCGCGCCGTGCCGATCGCATCGCCAACCATCTCGCCGATAGGCGTCTCGGCGTGCTCCGTCTCGTGCCGGAACGGCAGGTGGTGCACAAGGTGCGCGACGGACGGGATCCCCAGTCGGCGCAGCGCCAGCGCATGCTTGGGCGCGATGTGGGGGATCTCCTCCACGGGCGTCAGCAGCGTGATGGCGTTTTCGGGTTGTGCCGCGTCGGCGTTCGTCATCGATGATGGTGCAGTGTACGCACCATACAAAAAACAAACACGCCCCCGCGGGTGCGAGGGCGTGTGGTGTGATTCTTTCCGTTCGCTCCGATTCAACCGGATCGAATGGGCGGTGTGATGGGGTGTGGGGGGGGTTAGCGGAGGATGATGATCTCGACACGTCGGGATTCCTTCTTGGATCCCCTCTGCTTCGCCGGGCCGTACCCCGCGATGTACATCTGATCCTTCGAGACACCCTTACCCGCGAGGTACTCCTCGACCGCCATCGCACGCTCGGCGCTCAGGCGTTCGTTCGTGCCCCACTTGCTCTTCTTGATCTTGTCGGTATCCGTGTGACCGGCGATCCGGATCTCGTTGCCCGCGTACGAGCCCTGGATCACCGAGGCGATCTGGTCGAGCGTCGATTTCGCGGACGAACGCAGCGAGACCGAGCCGGAGTTGAACAGCACGTCCCCCTCCACGCTCACCGCGATCTCGCCCGTGCGTGTATCAACGGACGAGCCGGGGATCCCCTCGAAACCCGTGATCGGTCTGTTCGATGCGCTGCTCAGGTCGCCGCGCAGGTGTTCGTTTTCGTTGAGCAGCCCGTCGCGTTCGGCTTCGATCGCCGCGCGAGCGGATTCCGAGTCATTGAGTGCCGACTCGATCTGCTGGTTCCGATCTCGAAGTTCGGCGTTCTCCGCCTGGAGATCATCGATCGAGACCCTCCCGCCCTTGTTGCACCCGGAGAGCACAAGCGTGAGCAGAGCGAGCGAGGCGAGTCCGGTGGCGAGCGAGCGACGCCGACCATCCGTGGTGAGATTGCGCATCAGCGACATAACGTTGTTCTCCCTGATGGGGTTGTTCCGCCGAGGCATCCGAGCCCGGCCGGACATAATAGTACAGGTTTTCGGACCGACGCTCAGGGCAGATCGATCGGGTGTCTCGCGATCATCGACAGCGTCCATTCCACCCAGGGTTTGCCGAGCACGCCCATCACCAGCGCCACCGCGAGATACGGCCCATACGGCAGCGCCGAACCGATCCGCGAGAACGGCGGGATCTTCAGCCCCCCCAGCACCGCAGCGAAAATCCCGAGGAACGGTGCCACGAAGAACGCGATCACCGGGTCGTACACCCCAAGAATTGCCCCAGCCCCAGCCATGAGATGCACATCCCCAAGCCCCATCGCTTCCTTGCCAAACGCGAGCGAGCCCCCGATCCGGATCGCCCAGACCGCCCCGCCACCAGCGAGGTACCCCGCCAGCGAGCCGCCCAATGCCATGAGCCACAGCGGCGGCGTACCCGTGATGCCGCCCGCGATGGAGTACCCCAGCGCGCCCAGCGCGACGCACGGCACCAGAAACGCGATCTCGCGGAGCATCTCTCGGCGCGCGTGCGGGTATTGCACCCAGATCGGTTCGATATGATCGCTCGGCTCCAGCGCGAGCCGGCGCAGCAGCGCGCCGATCGCCAGACCGACGACTGTGCCGACGCCCATTCCGAGCATCGGTTGCCCGAACCGGTTGGCGAGGAAGAAGCCAACGAACATGAGCGTGACCGCCGGCGCGGTGAACAGGAACGTGCGGTAGAGCAGCAGTTTCACAGACGGCTTGGCATCGGCATCGTTGAACTCTCCGCCGGTTCCGTTTTCGCTCTTCTCTTTCGCGGCTTTCTCGGCGCCGTGCTCCCACGCCTCGTAGTCGTGGAATGATTGTTTGAACATGCCGAACTGCACAAGGGCCGTGCTCAGCGCGATGCCGAGCATCCCGCCAATCGCGAGCCCGATGATCTCGGTGCCAAACGTCGGGATGATCCAGTCGTGCGGCGCGGGCATGCGCCACCCGCGGCGCATCGGCATGAGCCACGCGTGCAACGGGTGGATCACGAACCCCGCGATCGCCATAAACCAGCACAACGCGAGGGGGATCGTGTACGTCCGCAGATCGATAAGTGTCGCCGCAATGAGCGCGCCCAGCAGCGCGAACAGCCCCACCATCGCTGGCCACATGATGCCGAGCCCGCCCCGCGCCCACTCGGGTTTCCAGTAGTGCGAAACGACACCGAGGTAGTCCAGGAGGGGCGGATTGCTCACCCACAGCATGAATACGAACACAAACAGCGAGCCGGTGAACGCCTCGACCAAGGGGTATTCCGGAGAGATTGGCGTCTTGCAGAACCGGCATCTGCCGCGAAGAAACAACCACCCGAACACCGGGATGTTCTCGCGCCATGTCAGCGTCGTGCCGCACGCCGGGCACGCCGAGGGCGGCGAAACAATATTCAGATTCCGCGGCAGGCGGTAGACCAGCACGTTGATAAACGAGCCGCAGATCGCGCCGAACGCGAAGATGAACGCCGACCATGTCAGCGCGAGCGAGATCTGGAGGAATTGCCAGCTATGCATTAGTCGTCGCGATCATCCAGCGCGAGTTTTTTCACGCGCGTTTCGGCTTTGTCGAGAATACTGCGGCAGTGCTTGATCAGCACGACGCCGCGCTCGTACTGCTCGACGGAATCCTCGAGCCCGATCTCGCCGGCTTCGATCTTGTCCGCGATGGCTTCGACCTGCTCGATCGCCTGCTCGTACGAGAGATCACCGACGCTCGCCTTGGCTTTGGTGATTGTTTTTTTCGTGGTGCGCTTGGGCATGATTGCACAGTACCTATCGGGTTAGAAGAGGTCCATCTGTGAGGGATCGTTCTTGCGTTTGCCCCGTCGCGGCGGGAGCGGCGGGGGCTTTGATCTTTTGGGTGCGGTGTCGGCGGCGAGGACTTGCGAAGTGAGCGAGCCGTCGGCTAATCGCGTGTTGAGAGTCACGCCGGGGGTTGCGGCGGCGGCGGTGCGGAGGATTTCGCCCGAGGGGAGGGTGGTGAGGGAGTACCCGCGGTCGAGGACGGCGAGGGGGGAGACGACGGCGAGTTCGCGGGTGAGTGCGCTCAGGCGGTGTATACGGGCGCGGAGGGCGAAGCGGGAGGTGACTTCCATGCGCGCCGCGGCGCGGTCGATGCGCGCACGGCGCTGGGCGAAGAGCGCACGGGGGTGGTGGGTCTGCAGGCGCGTGTCCAGCTTTGCGGTGCGCGCGGCCTGGATGTTGAGCAGATTCGTGACGATTCCAGTCAGATTTTGTTGCAAAGTGGTACACCGATCGCGCTGGATTCGCACGAGCGCGCCCGGGTCGGCGAAGAAACGCGCTATCGAATCCGTCCGGGATCGCTCGATCTCGATCGCCCGCCCTGATGCGCGCGCCAGGCGGCGGTGCGTCATCGAGAGCTGCTCGCCCAGCGCGGCGCGGTCGGGGGTGAGGCGCATGGCTGCCTGGGTCGGGGTGGCGCAGCGTTCGTCGGCGACGAGTTCGGCGATGGTGGTGTCTGTCTCGTGCCCGATGGCGGCGACGATCGGCACGGCGCAGCGGAGCACGGCGTCGGCGACGGTTTTTTCGTTGAACGCCCACAAGTCCTCCATCGAGCCGCCGCCGCGGGTGAGGATCACGGCATCGATGGCGAGTTCGTCGCGGCGTTTGGAGATGGCGTTGATGGTTTTTGCGATCTGTGGGGCGGCCCGCTCGCCCTGGACGCGGACATCGACGACGAGGAGTTCGACGGCGGGGCAGCGGCGCTGGACCGTGTTGATCACATCTTGCAGCGCGGCACCGGTTTCGGATGTGACGATCGCGATGCGCCGGGGGAATGTCGGCAGCGGTCTTTTCCGTTCGGGCGCGAAGTAGCCCTGCTCGCGGAGTTGGGCGCAGAGTTCGCGGAACTTGCGGTCGAGTTCGCCCAGCCCGGCTTCTTCGAGCTTTGTGACATAGAGCTGGGTGCGCCCCTGCGGTGCATAGTGCTGCACGGCGCCGGTGGCGACGACCTGCATGCCGGATTCCGGTTTGAACACGAGGGATCGCGCGGCGGAGGCGAACATGACGCAGGAGACAACTGCTGCGTCGTCCTTGAGGTCGAAGTAGTAGTGGGTGCGGCAGTTGAGGGAGGAGATCTCGCCGGTGACGCGGAGTTTTTTGGGGAGGGTGTCGCGGAGCGCGCCGTCGATCATTGAGGTGAGGAGGGTGACGGAGATGGGGGCGTCGCTCTTCGATGGCGGGGGCGGTGGGTCCGGGCCGCGCATTTTGGATGGATCGAAGAGACTCCGTGCCATGGGTGATGATGGTACGGGAGTGGGCGTATGATTGGCGGCATGAGCGAGCGGCGCGAGTTGATCCACAAGGGCAGGAAGTATGACTTCGAGCGTGTGTCGAGCGTGACGCCCGGCGGGCGGGAAGTGTGTCTGGAGATAGTTCGGCATCCGGGGGCGGTGTGTGTGGTGGCGGTGGCGGGTGCGGGGGTGTGCCCGGAGGGGATGGAGGGGGGCGAGCACGGCGGGGTGGTGATGATCACGAATTACCGGGTGGCGGTGCAGCGGGAGTTGTGGGAGGTGCCAGCGGGGACGAAGGAGGCGGGGGAGGAGGCGGTGGTGTGTGCGGGCAGGGAGCTAGAGGAGGAGACGGGGTTCAGCGCGGGGTCTATCGAGCCGATTGCATCGTTTTATACGACCCCCGGTATGACGGACGAACTCATGCACGCATTTTTCGCACGCGATCTCACATATGTCGGGCAACGGCTTGAGGCTGACGAGGAGATCTGCGTTTCGGTAAAACGAGCGGACGAGGTGCTGGGGATGATCGAGAGCGGGGGGATCGTAGACGGAAAAACAATCACGGCGTTGCTGCTTGCGCAGCGGCGCGGGTTGCTTGAGGCATAGCGGGGCGCTCAGTGGCATACGTCGATCGTGATTACAACGAGGTTGGCTCTGGCGGGGGCGGGAAGTGGTCGCGGCTGTTTGGTCGGGTGGTCGAGAACCCGGAGAACCCGCTCGGGTGGTCGGTGAAGATGTTCCGCTTCCGCGGGATCACGGCGCGGATTCACCTGGTGACGATCCTGTACATGCTGGTGATGATCGTGTCTTCGATCGCGATGGTGAACATGAATTGGCCGTACATGCTCATGGCGATGACGAGTCTGTTCGTTGTCGTGCTGGCGCACGAGTTCGGGCACTGCTTTGCGTGCCGATGGAGTGGGGGCGAGGCGGACCGGATCGTGATGCTGCCGTTCGGCGGGCTTGCGCTGTGCCACCCGGTGAATGAATGGAAAGCGAATTTTATTACTGCGGCGGGTGGGCCGGCGGTGAATGTGGTGCTTGCGCCGTTGACAATCGGAGCGCTGTTTGCGCTTGGGCTTGGTGATTTCGTATTGTTCAATCCGATGAAGCCGGGCATCATGATTGGCATGGTGGGGACCGAGCGCGGATTGCTTGGTATTGCGGTGTGGTTCTTGCACTACACGAACCTCGTGATCTTCGCGTTCAACGTGTTGCTACCGATGTTCCCGTTTGATGGGGGGCGGATGATCCAGACGCTGGTCTGGAAGAAGAAGGGGTATCGCAAGTCGATGGAGTTGGCGGTGACTGTTGGGTACGCGGGTGCGATTCTGATGGGTGTGATCGCGGTGGTGATGGAGGGGGGGCAGATGCTGCTGGCGATTGCGGTGTTCGGCGGGTGGGCGTGCTGGATGGAGAAGCGGCGATTAACGGCGGACGCGGAACTGGCGGAGGCTGGGTACGGCGTGGTTGGGGAGTTTTCGGCGGAGGAGGGCGAGGAGGATTCTGGGGCTACTCGGGCGGAGGCGAAGGCTCTGGAGCGAGAGGCACGGGATCAGGGGGAGCTGGACCGGCTTCTGGCGAAGATTTCGGGATCGGGGATGGAGAGCCTGAGCAGGGGGGAGCGGAAGTCGCTCGATCGGATGACTAAAAAGAGACGGGACGGGTGAGCCCAAGCCGAGGAATGGGGAAGGCGTGGGCTGACATAGCGCGCGTTGATCGGAGTCGAAGCGGTTTGAGCTCACAGATGGCGAACAAGAATGAGATCGTTAGAAGAAGAGGAAGACCCCCTCACCCGGTCTCGCTCCCCCCCACGGGTCGCTCGACCACCCTCTCCCTCGGAGGGGAGAGGGGGCAAGATGAACAAATCGCTGCTCCCGGAGGGGATAGGGGGCAGAATCCAATGAACGCGGCGGGTGGAGCCTGATGGGCATCTATGATCGAGACTATGCAAGGGCGGGGGGCGGCGGGACGTCGGCGCGCTCGGGGGTTGGTGGGTTTTTCTCGGGGCGGAGCGCGAACTGGTGGCTGATCGCTATCAACGTGGCGGTGTTTGTGATCGGGTCGCTTGTGTTTGGGCCCAACAAGACGATTGATATCCCGACACAGCGGTACGCGATGAATCCGGGTGTGAGCGTTGATCAGCGAGCGGATGCGATCGTGGATCGTAATCTGGTGACGATCCCTGGGCTGGGGCAGAACGGGTACAGGCTGCATGACAGCCGGACGAACGAACTGATTGGGTATCAGGTTGTGATGCAGCGCCCGGTGCTTGAGGGGCTGGGTCATTTCTCGACGGGCAAGGGGTTTATCGAGCTTGAGGTGTGGCGGCTGGTGACGTTCCAGTTTTTGCACGCGGGAACGGGGCACCTGTTTATGAATATGTTGGGGCTGTATTTCTTCGGCCCTGTGGTGGAGCGGCGGTTGGGCTCGAAGCGGATTTATCTGGCGTTTTATCTGGTGTGCGGGATCTTTGGTGCGCTGCTGTATCTGCTGTTGAATCTGCTGGGGAATCTGATCCCGGGGGGAGGGATTCCGGGGTTACTGTTCCAAGATGTGTATACGCCTTTGGTGGGGGCGAGCGCGGGAGTGTTTGGGGTGCTGATCGCGACGGCATTCCTCGCGAAGGACGCGATTATTTTGTTGTTCTTCGTGCTGCCGATGAAGATTCGGCATGCGTCGATCCTGCTGATCGGGATCGAGATGTGGCATCTACTGAGTGCGGGATCGAACGCGGGTGGGAATGCTGCGCACCTTGGTGGCGCGGCTGCGGGGTGGTTCTTCATCCGGCGGACGCACCTGTTGACGGATTTCTTTGAGGTGTTCGGACCCTCGAAGGGGAAGAAGAAATCGGCGCGGGGGACGTTCCCGGGCAAGTCGCAGAACCCGAACCCCCCCCGGAACCCCCGGAAAAAGATCAGCGCGAAGGTGGGGCGGTCGCCCTCGCAGAAGGAAGTGGATCGGGTGCTGGACAAGGTGCGGGAGCAGGGGATGCACACGCTGAGCGAGAAGGAGAAGGCGATTCTCCAGCGCGCGACACGCGAGCAGCGGGGCGAGTAGGCTTGGACGGATGAGCCTGCGGTTTGAAATACATCAGAAGAGCGGGGCGTGCGGCGCACGGTTGGGGCGCGTGGAGACGGCGCACGGCGGGTTCGATACGCCGGCGTTTATGCCGGTGGGGACGCAGGGGACGGTGAAGGGGCTCACGCCGCCGATGGTTGCGCAGACGGGCGCGCAGATTCTGCTGGGCAATACGTATCACCTGATGCTGCGGCCGGGTGCGGATCTGGTGGCGCAGATGGGCGGTCTGCATGGGTTTATGGGTTGGGACAAGCCGATTCTGACGGACTCTGGCGGGTACCAGGCGTATTCGATGAGCGATATCAATGCGTACGACGATGACGGGGTGACGTTTCGCTCGATCGTTGATGGATCGAAGGTGCGGCTGACGCCCGAGAGGGCGATCGAAGTCCAGAACAAGCTGGGCGCGGACATCATCATGGCGTTGGACGATTGCCCGCCCTCGGTGGATCCGGCGACGATGAACCAGTCGCGGCTTCGGATCGAGGCGCAGCAGTTGAAAGCGGGGCGGGTGAAGCGGGGGTACGACCACGCGCGGCGGCTTGATGAATCGAACGAGCGGACGGTGCAGTGGCTCGAGCGGTGCAAGGCGGCGCACGCGCGGGAGGGGGAGCAGGCGCTGTTCGGGATTGTGCAGGGGGGGACGGATCTGGAGCGGCGGAGCAAGAGCGCGGAGCAGGTGACGAATATCGATCTGCCCGGGTACGCGGTGGGCGGGGTGGCGGTGGGGGAGGGGTTTGAGGACATCGTGGGGGTGGTGGAGCACACGACGGGGCTGCTGCCAGCGGAGAAGCCGCGGTATCTGATGGGGGTCGGGTACGAGCGGGATATCGTTGCTGCGGTGCGGTCTGGTGTGGATATGTTTGACTGTGTGCTGCCGACGCGGAATGGTCGGAACTCGAACGCGTTTACGAGGACCGGGCAGATCCGGCTCAGGAATGCTCGGTTCGCGGATGACCCGGGGGCGATCGAGGCGGGGTGCGGGTGCCCGGCGTGCGATCCTGGGCGGCATGGGTGGGAGACACCCGGGGGGGCGGCGATTTCGAGGGCGTATATCCGGCATTTGTTCATGGCGAAGGAGATGCTGGGGGCGATTCTGGTGAGCCTGCACAACCTGCACCACTTCCAGCGGCTCATGTTGGACATCCGGGCGGCGATCGGGGATGATTCGTGGTCTGCCTTGGCTGAGGCGTGGCCGGTTGCTGCGGGAGCGGCGGTTGGTGCGTCTGAGTGACTCTGGTGCGGTGCCGGGTCTGAGCCGGGGCGTTGTTGTCTGGAATTTTTGCCGGCTGTATTGCGGCAGGGTGTCGCGCCGAGAAGGTGCGGCGCGGTCTGTGGCGGTCGGTTGATAGGAAGCGAGTAAGGGACGTATGGACGCTATGGGAACTGATCTGGGGATGCTGCTTGCTTCGGCACCGGGGATTGGCGGCGGTAGCCCGACCACGACAACCGGCGCGCCGGGTGGGACGGGCGGCGCGGGCGGGCAGGGGCAGTCGCCGTTTGGCGGGGGTTTTCTTTTCCTGATGTTCGGGATGATCATCTTCATGATCGTGATGAGCACGATGAGCTCGCGCAAAGAGAAGAAGAAGCGCGAGGCGATGCTGGGTTCGCTCGGGCGGCACGATCGGGTGGTGACGAGCGGCGGGGTGATTGGGACGATCGTTGAAGTGAAGAGCGATGAGGTCGTGCTGAAGGTGGACGAGTCCACCAACACGCGGATTCATTTCAGCAGGGCGGCGGTGCAGAGCGTGCTGAAGCACGCGAGCAGCGGCGGGGGAGAGCAATCGGAGGAGGAGGCGGGGGATATCAAGGAAACGCTGGAGCCGGCCGAACAGCTCGGGTAAGCGGACGGGGATAGCACAGACTCAGTCGAACGGATCACGGGGCGGGGCGCGAAAAGGGTTCAACACCAATGCAGCACATCGGACGCAACTCGGCGATGGTCATCGCCCTTGTTCTTCTCTGCCTCGCGGCGATTTTTCCACCCGAGCGCAACTTGCGTCTGGGCAAGGATCTCGCTGGTGGTGTGAGCCTGACATACTCGGTGGATGTGAAGCCGAGCGACCCGCATAACACTGTGGATCTGACGATCCAGGTGCTCAAGGACCGGCTTGATCCGAACGGGATGAAGGAGCTGAGCATCGTCCAGCAGGGGCGGGATCGGATCGAGATCTCGTTCCCGTTGCCCAACGACGAGGTGAAGGAACTGCGGGGCGCGTTCGAGGCGGAACTGGACAAGCTGCGCGACTTCGAGATTGACCCGTCTGCCTTTGAGCGGGCGTTGCGTGCGACCGGCGAGACGCGGGTAGCGCGGCTCGAAGAGATGATCGACGGCAGCGCGGCGCGGGAGCAGATGCTTCGGCCCGTGATCGATGCTGTCGGCATGACGGATATCGCGCGGGAAGCCTACGAGACATATGTAGCGGCCGGCGGCGCGGATGACGATGAGTCGGCGCGACTGCTGGACTCGGCGGTTGACGCCGAGGAGGCTCTGGAAAGCGCGCGGGGAGGCGTGACGGCGGCGTTGGTGAGCGCGGATGATGTTCGCGGCGCGTTGGAGCTGAGCCCGGTGCAGCCGATGGTGCTCAACTCGCAGACGAAGAACATGGACATGCTGGAGAGCCCGCGCGAGCTGGCGTTGAGTTCGGTGCGAGGGCGTGCGCGGCAGCTGGACGAGGCGATGGCGGGGCGGGAGTTTGCGGAGGGTGAGATCGGGGATGTCGAGCGGACGCTGGACAGCGCGCTGGCGGCGCATGCGGTGTACGCGGCGCAGCGGCAGGGGTTCGATGATCCGAACGAGGTGATCCGGCTGCTGCGTGGCGCTGGTGTGCTGACGTTCCGGATTGCAATGGAGCCGGGGATCCGGACGGACGAGCAGCAGCTTCGCAAGCAGCTTCGCGAGCGCGGTCCGGACGCGGTGAACGAGGATGGTGTGCGGTGGTTCGCGCTGAACAAGCTCGAGGACTGGTACGACGATACGGATTCGTTCGGGCTGTTGCGGTCGGATCCCGGGGTGTATTTCCAGAGTTATCACGGGAAGATCGTGGAGGAACGGGACGGTGTGTACTACATGCTGTTCCACGACGACCCGACGCAGCGGATGACACGGGCGGAGGGCGAGTGGAGCGTGCGGAGCTCGAGCCAGGGGATCGATGATCGCGGTCGCCCGGCGATCAACTTCCGGATGGACGCGCGCGGCGCGACCCTGATGGGGAGGCTGACGGACTCGAATGTTGGTCGTCCGATGGGTGTGCTGCTCGATGACCGGGTGTACACGGCGCCGAACATTAATCAGCGGTTGACGGATAACATCCAGATCCACGGGTCGTTCCAGACGCGGGAGATCACCGAGATCATCAAGATGCTGAACGCGGGTTCGCTCAGCGCCCGGCTCGGCGATCGCCCGATCTCGCAGAACACGCTCGCGCCGACGCTCGGCAAGGACAACCTCATGAAGGGGTTGGAGGCGAGCTGGATCGCGCTGGTCGCGGTTTGTGTGTTCATGGTGATTTACTACTTCTCGAACGGCGTGGTGGCGATGCTCGCGCTGGCGACGAACGCGATCCTGATTCTTGGTGCGATGAGTTTGACACGGGCGGCGTTCACGCTCCCCGGGATCGCGGGGATCGTGCTGACGTTTGGTATGGCGGTGGACGCGAATGTGCTGATTTACGAGCGCATCCGCGAGGAGCTGGCGAAGGGGAACGATCTCAAGGCGTCGATCCGGATCAGCTACAAAAAGGTGATGTCCACGATTGTTGACGCGAACGTGACGAACCTGATCGTGTGTTTCGTGCTCGCGTATACGGCGACGCCCGAGGTGAAGGGCTTCGCGATCACGCTGGGTATCGGCATCGTGGCGACGCTGTTCAGCGCGTTGATCGTGACGCGGCTGATCTACGCGATCATGCTGGATTTTGTGAAGATCAAGACGATGCGGCAGCTGCCGATTGTGCTGCCGGTGATCGACAAGGTGCTGACGCCGAGGCTGGACTTTATTGGGTTGCGGCCGCTGTTTGTTGTTGTCAGCACGGTGCTGGTGGGGTCGGGTATTTTTATGGTCGCTTCGCAGGGCGAGCAGATGCTGGGCACGGAGTTCCGGGGCGGCACGGAGGTGACGGTCGAGCTTCGCGCGGATGCGGAGCGGATGAATCGCGAGGCTGTTGAACTTCGGGTGATGGATATCGTGAGCAAGGCGGAGGCGGCGCTGGAGGCGGACGCGGGTGACGCGGAGGCGTTGGTGCTTGCGCGGCTGACGGATGCGCTGGTGGTGCCGGTGAATCCGGAGTCGGACGGGGTGACTTCGGGCGTGTTTAAGATCAGCAGCACGATCTCGGAGGACGAGGCGACGGAGTTGAGCGAGCAGCAGGTGCTGCAGGAGGCGATCGTTGCGGCGTTTGTGGATGTGATCGATCAGCGGCAGCCGCTGCGGTTTGACGGGTGGGACAGCGAGGCGCTTTCTGCGGCGCCGATCAACAAGGTGATCCGCGAGGATCTGGGATCGAACATTGGTCGTCCCGAGGTTCGGATCCCGGTGGATCGGTATGTGGGCGGTGTGGCGGTGGTGATGGACAATTTCGAGTCGCCTCTGCCATCGCGTGAGGAGCTTGAGAAGCGGCTCGATCACATGCGTGCGCAGCCGGATTACTCGGCGCTGTTGAAGCGTGCGCACGAGTTGGTTGTTCTTGACGGGAGTGACGCGGCGGTGGAAACCGCGGTGTTGTTGTCGATCGATTCATCGGTGAGTTTCTATACGGACGAGGCGCGGTGGAACGAATCGGTTGCGGGACGCGAGTGGTCTTTGGTTCGCGATGCGTTGACCGGCGCGACGACGCTCGCGGGTGTGCAGTCGTTTAGCGCGTCGATCGCGCAGGACTTCAAGGCGCAGGCGATTGTTGCTGTGGTGCTGAGTTTCCTGCTGATCATGGCGTATATCTGGATCCGGTTCGGTTCGATTCGTTATTCGATGGCGGCGATCACTGCGCTGCTGCACGATGTGGTCGCGGTGCTTGGGTTGATCGCGCTTGCGGAGATTCTCTACGAGAACTTCCCCGCTCTCGCGGCGATCGGGATCCAGCCGTTTAAGATCGACCTGGGTCTGGTGGCGGCGATCCTGACGATCATTGGGTATTCGCTGAACGACACGATCGTGATTCTGGACCGTATCCGTGAGAACCGCGGGAAGCTGGCGTACGCCTCGCGGGATTGCATCAACAGCTCGATCTCGCAGACGCTGAGCCGGACGCTGATTACGTCGGGCACGACGCTGGTGGCGTTGACTGTGATGTTCGTGATCGGTGGGGAGGGGATCGCGTCGTTCACGTATGCGTTGTTGTGCGGCGTGGTTGTCGGGACGTACTCCTCGATCGCGGTTGCATCGCCTATGGTGTATTCGAAGAAGATTCCTCCGGCGTCGCGTCAATATGCGGCGGCGCACTCGGCGGAGGCTGAGCGGGAACTGATCGGTAGCGCGTCCTGAGCGGGTTGTTTCAACCGGGGACGCGATCGTGGCGATGGAGGAGCCAAGGAGGGCGACGGCTTGAGCGGTCTGCACCCGAATCCCGGGGGGGAACACGATAGCTCGGGCGGTGCGCGCCTGGCGATGGCGGTGGGTGTGCTGGTGGTGATCTGGTTTGTGGTGTACTGGCTGACGCCGAGCGGTGGGGAAGAGGCGGTGGTGGTGCGGTTCGACGATGCGGCGGGCGGCGCGGGGGTTGAGATCGAAGATGCTGCGCGGGATGCGGTGCCTGTCGAGCCTGTCGTGGAAGATATAGACGATGGTGTGGGGATCATCCGCCCGGAGTTCACGGAGTATGTCACGGAGAAGGGCGACAACGCGTGGACGATCTCGGAGAAGGTGTACGGCACGCCGGGGTACGCGCGCCGGATCATGAACGCGAATCCGTTGACGGATTTTACGCGGTTGCGCACGGGGCAGCGGGTGCGGGTGCCGAAGGATCCGGCGAATGTGCAGGGGTTGCCTGCGGATGGATCGGGTGAACCGATGGCGCCGGAGGCGGCGTACACGGAGTACATCGTGCAGCGGAACGACACGCTGACGGGGATCGCCAAGGCGCTGTACGGGAAGGCTTCGTACTGGACGATGATCCGGGACGCGAACCCTGGGAAGATCAATCAGGGTGGGACGAATATCCGACCGGGTATGACGATCATGATTCCGCCGCCGCCGAATGATGGATAGGAAAAGAGAGAGAAGACATGCCCACCCCTTCGGTGTGGGCATGCCACACAGAGTGGGGTCGTAGAAGAAGGCACCGGGGAGCAGGCACCGGGCATCAGGGAAGACAGAAGACATGCCCGCGCTGCGCGTGGGCATGCCACGCAGCCATGTGTGCTCCCTGCACGCCTTGCCCGCTGGGCCAAGGCGTGGCACCCGGAGATTCGATGATTACTTGCCGATGGACTTGCCCTCGACTGTGAGGGATGTGCGGCGTTTTGTTTTTCGTTTGCGCTTGTAGGGGATGAGCGGGCGCAGGATGAACCATGCGCCGGCGAGCGCGGCGAGGGAGGCGACCCAGAACTGCCAGTCGTTGATCGGGAAGGACATCGTCAGGCGCCGATGGTAAGGGATGCGAGGGTGTAGGCGAGGAACGCGCCGGAGTATGCGACGGCGGTCATCCATGCGAACTGGAGGGCGGCCCACTTCCATGAGCCGGATTCCTTTGCTGTGACGGCGAGTGTGGGCAGGCAGAGCATGGCGAGGACGAAGAATGTGAGCAGGGACCACGCGGTCGGGCGGTCGAAGAGCGGGGAGCCGTCATCGCGCTTCGCGGAGGCGATGTCGTTGAGGACGGAGTCGGAGTCTGTGTCGTCGTCACCGGCGATGACGACCGCCATGGTGGAGACGAAGACTTCTCGAGCGGCGAGGGAGGTGAAGACGCCGATGGAGAGGCGCCAGTCGAAGCCGAGGGGTTCGAAGACGGGCTGGATGAAGTGCCCGAGTTTGCCGGCGAATGAGTTTGCTTTGGCGTGGGCGGATTCGATGCGGTCTGCATCGGCGAAGATTTGGGTGGCTTGCTCTGGGTTTGCGGGTTCGATCTGGGCGGCTTGTGCGCGGAGTGATTCGGCTTGGGGGGGCGGAGTGCTGATGGGGTAGGACTCGAGCCACCAGAGGATGATGGTGATGGCGAGGATGACGGTGCCGGCGTTTTTGAGGAAGACGAGCCCGCGGTCCCATGTTGTCATGAGCGCGGTGCGCAAGGATGGGAGTTTGTAGGAGGGGAGTTCGAGCATGAAGAGGCGGGAGGGAGAGCGGAGGAGAGTGTGCCTGAAGAAGAAGGCGCTGGCGAGTGCGGCGGCGATGCCGAGTGCGTAGCACCCGACGAAGGCGAGTGGGGCGAGGAGTGGTCTGTCTCTGAAGAGGACGGTGACGAGCAGGGCATAGACCGGGAGTCGGGCGGAGCAGGTCATGAAGGGTGCGACGAGGATTGTGGCGAGGCGCTGCTTGCGGTCGGGCACTGCGCGGGCTGCCATGATCGCGGGGAGTGCGCAGGCGTGGGCGGTGAGGAGTGGGACGAAGGCGTGGCCCGGGAGGCCGACTGGTTTGAGCATGCGGTCGATGACGAATGTTGCGCGGGCGAGGTAGCCGGTGTCTTCGAGCAGGGAGAGCAGGAAGAAGAGCAGGAGGATCTGGGGCAGGAAGATCAGTGTTGCGCCGACACCCGTGATGAGCCCGTCGGCGATGAGTGAGGAGAGGATGCCCTCGGGCAGCGCGGTGGCGGCGGCGTTGGCGAGGCGTGCGAAGACGAGGTCGATGAGATCCATGGGGATCGTTGCGAACTTGAAGACGACCCAGAAGAGCCCTGCCATGACGAGGGCGAATGCGAAGACGCCGAGGATCGGGTGGGTGAATGCGTGGTCGAGGCGTTCGGTGAAGCGTTCGCGGGCGATCGCGGGTGGGGCGAGTGAGACGGCGCGTGTGATTTCGTCTGCCCATTGTTCGGCGGCTGCTGGGGAGCCGGCGGGGGTGGTTGAGGGGATGCGGGCCTGTGGCAGCGTTGCGGTGAGTTTGTCGAGCCCTTCGGCGGTGCGCGCGCAGATGGGGACGACGGGGCAGCCGGTGCGCTCGGTGAGGATTTCCAGATCGATGTGCAGCCCGCGGTTGCGGGCGAGATCGATCATGTTGATCGCGATGATTGTGGGGAGGCGGCGGCGGGCGGTTTCGGCGAGGAAGACGAGGTTGCGCCCGAGGTTTGTCGCGTCGAGGATGACCAGTAGTGCATCCGGCTCGGCTTTGATTTCGCCGCGGGGCGCGGTGTTGCCTGCGATGACATCGCGGCAGACGGCGGCTTCGGGCTGATCGATTTCGAGGGAGTAGACGCCCGGCAGATCGATGAGCTGCGCGGCGGAGCCGTCCGGCAGGTCGATGATCGCGGTGCGGGATTCCTGGGTGGTGCCGGGGAAGTTGGAGGTTTTGTGGCGGAGCCCGGTGAGGCGGTTGAAGAGTGTGGTTTTGCCGGTGTTGGGGTTGCCGAGCAGGGCGATGCGCATCGTTCGCGCCGTTGGCAAGGGTTGATCGGGTTCGGGGTGGGGGGCGGTCACGGCGTGAGGGAGCATCGGGGGAGAGGTGTTTGGTTAGTCGTCGGAGGACGAGACGGTGACCATTTGGGCGACGCGGCGGGAGATGCCCAAGGAACAGGATGAGCCTGCTTCGTCGGTGATTTTGACGATGCAGGGTTCGCCCGAGCGGGTGATCTGGATTTGGGCGTTGGTGCGGAGCCCGAGTGCGCGGAGCATATCACCTTCCTGGCGATCGAGACGGCAGCCGGTGATGCGGGCGCAGGTGCCGGTTTCAAGGTCGCAGAGACACTCTTCACGGTGTGTGAGTTTTGGCGGTGTGGTGTCTGAGATGGTCATGGGGTCTCCGGCGGGTAGGCCGCTGTGGTGAGCGGTTGAGATATAGTAGGGGGTATTGAGACTGAATCGCAAGTACTGAGATAGGGGTTCTGTCAGTGCGGGGGCAGGGGTGGCGGAATGGGGCGAAAAGAGGCTGAACACTTGGGGTAGAGCACCATAGAGCGAAAAAAGGGATATTGGAGGCGGTTATCGGGGATTTTGTCCGCGCGGAGGTGATATGAGTGGTGTAGGGATCACCGCGTAGCTGGTGGCAATGGCATTGGCATTGTCGATATCGAATTCTGTTCGGCGTGGGGCAAGCTCTCAGTGAGTGAGCGGTAGCGGCAGTTCGCGCTTGATACGTATTCGGACACTTTTGAACGCGGGTGTGCGCGCGTTGGGATCTGCGCGGCGGGGCACGAGGACGTTTGCCTCGGGAAAATACATCGCGGCGTTGCCCGCGCGGATGTCGAACGCTCGCACGAGCACCCGGTGCATCTCGGCGGTTTCGTTGGAGACGGTCACGGTGTCGTTTTCGGTGAGCCCCATCGCGTCGATATCGGCTTGGTTCATGAGGATCACGTCGCGCCGATTCTGCCCTCGATATATGTCCTGCTCTTCGTAGACGACGGTGTTGAACTGCCCTTCGCTGCGGATGGTCATCAGTGTGAGCGAATTGGGGGGTTGGTTCCGGGTGGGGATGGGCACGGCGTGGAAATGCGCGCGGCCCGGAGCGGGTCTTCCTCGTGTTCTTCTTCGCCATCGTCAGCCTCCTTGCTGACAACGAGCATCATCGATCTCGGTACAAGGCGCAACCCGCCCATGCGCTGAACAAACGAGCCGTCAAACAGGACCTAGACTAACTCTGGAACTGGACCGGGTTATGGTGGACAGACCAGTATGGGGACAGATGGATCACAGATTCGGATCCGATTGGCACAGGCGGCATTTCTTAAACACATCGCCCCCATCCCTTGCACAACGCTCCACTGGGCGTCCGCAACAACATGGTTCTCCCCAAAGGTTCATGTAGGATTTTCCAAGTGGAGCGACAGTCAATTTACCCCGCTCGTCGGCAGTTATTCGACGACGCCAAAGCGCGCAGTGTTCATTATTCATTCTCTTGTAGCCAACATCCTTCATTTGCTGATACGCAGCATTTTCATTCTTGAGACTGCTTTTGGATACCCATTTTTCCACCTTCTTAATGTCTGAATCCAACCCTTTGCTCTTGCGGTATGAGTCCAACAACGATGGTATTTCAAGGCGTAAATCAGCACCCCCAAGTACGGAGTAATCGACATCATCTGCTTTCCAAGGCGGGAGCAAACCTTCGTCTTCATAATCTTCCTTCGAAAGGCGACAACCTCCATTGCATTCGTCCCCAAAAGCATGCGGGGGATCATATATTGGCACACCGCTACACCACACCCAACCCTCCCATGTTGGTTCGTCGAGCCACCAAGCAAGATCCTCATGCGAGAGAGGCCACTTGGGAACACACCATGCTCCGTGTCGAATATTAATCCCATGCGTAATTAGAATTCCCAGTCCTTTCTGCCAAATATCAACCCGTTCGGTGATTAAAAAATCGCTATTCCGAGGACTCTGGTGAACCTTACTGAGAAGTTGTTTGAACGAACGTTTCCACGAATCAGACTCAATCCAGCCTTCGATGCCGAGCGAGCGACAGATATCTTCGGTCACAATTACTTGCTCATCCTCACACAATTTATCTGGCAGGGAACAATTGCAACGGGCCCATGCCATTGCAATCAATTCTTTCGCCTGGTGAGTTATTTCCTTTGCGGAATCCGCATCTGATTCAATCCACTTAACGTGAAGTATTTTCCAATCATCTGTAAGATCAAAAGCGTCAACGAACTTCTTTTCTGCGTACTTTTTATCCCCACAACCTCTCTCAAGTAATGAACCGACCCACTCGTCAATAATCCAGTCCACATATTCCGGGTCCGAAACACCCAAGGCGCAAAGGTTTGGAACACGCCGATTCTCAAGCAATCTGGTTAATTTCCGACGCTTCTTCGGACTCTGACAGATTTCTTTGAATCTATTTTGTGCTCCGGTAAATTTCTCATCAAGGGTAATTGCACCGGCTTTGCTAAGGGATCCGTAGCTTGCAATATCTTGGATCTGCTTGCTCTTGATTGCTTTGTATTCGGTGGACTGAAGCACATCCTCCAGATGATTTACTATTACCGCCCATGCGCTTTCGTCACCCAATGGGACATCGTCGTTCTTAGTCTCTAGGTGTCTATTTGCTTTCGGTGTAGCCCAACGGCCGAGTGGTGTCCATATCGTAGACGGCGTCCATTGAAAGGTGCTAGACCTTTCGGATTTCGTGCCACTAAGAATGCCAGTTTGCACGAATGCCTCTGCAACTTCCCTAGCTCGTTGGTCATCACACAGTCTGATTACGCGCGGCACACTCATCGTGTAACTCTCATCTTTGTGTTCAAGGCTTCCCGGCGTATCTGTTGGTTCAATATTTGGTATCTGGAACTCTTTTATATGGCTCATTGGAACACCGAAATTTCGCTGTGTTTTAGGCGAATCAACCCAGATGTATCCCGCCATCAGCAGATGTTCTATGCTGGATCCTCTTTGGTTTTCAGCAGTGCTGCTCGCTTCAATCATCTCTATGACCCACTCGATCAGGCCTTGTACAGCATCAGGCGCTGTGCAAACCAACACATCGGTATTCTTTTCAAAAGCGTTTCGTGTAGCATTTGCACTACCGATCCAGATCGCCTGCGGAGCATCAATCGTTCCGAAGACAAAGGTCTTTACATGGAAAATACCTTCTCGTGAATCAATGAGCAGAACCTCACAATTGACGCTACCCACACGCCTAAGATCCTCGGCGCCCACAAAATCATTTCGGAGCAGAGTTTTTTTTCCAAAGTAATCACGGCTCTGTACGATCACTCTAAGTTTTCGCAGTTTGCCCACATCTTCACTAAGAAGATCGCGAATAAATCTCCCATCCCAGTAGGCTGTAATAATTGTGGCTTCATTGACGCAACGCAATTGTTGCACGAGCCAGTCACGAGATAAGATTTCAACTGCATCCTGATGGTTGGGTAGGCCACGGTATACGAAACTGTTATGCATCTTAAACTCTCCTTGGCCAGCCCACACGGGTAATACCAAGAACTATGGTAGACCAACGATGGGTTGTGCGCTTGTACCCAATCCTGTACCAGTTGAAGCTAGGTCCTGTTTGACGGCTCCAAGAGTCGGTTGCTCTTTGTCGGGATCACCGCCCCGATGTCGCCGAGCGATGCGCCGAGTGGAGACGCGGGCAGCCGGATCAAGACATCGGTCGCCTGATCTTCATCGATGAAACATGGGCGAAGACGAAGATGACGCGCCCGCGTGGGCGCTCGGGACGGGTTTGCAACACCGGATGTGATTCGTTGGGCGAACAGATCTTTGCGGGCTTGCTTCGAGGGTAGATCGGGGGCGGGTCGGCGGGGCGCGAG